>NZ_CP137549.1:7971240-8272489 GCF_033335955.1 Streptomyces sp. N50 | reverse complement strand
GAAGATGCTCCACGAACTCCAGGGCTGTCTCGGCGACCACTTCGACGTGGAGCACTGCACCTTCCAGCTGGAACCCCGCGGACACGCGGAGCACGAGGCGAAGCTGTGCCACTGACGTTCCCATGAGGCCCGCATGAAGCCCGCGCGAGGCCTGCATGAAGCCCGCACGAGCCCCGTACAGCCTCCGCACTGACCGAAATCGACCGGTTTCGCGGGCGTGCGGCCCGCTGCCGCGCGCCCGCGTCCTCACTTCCGCGCCCCACCCCCCGACGGTTCCGCCGTCGCCGCGCCGGGCACGATGAACTGCCGGGAGTGCCGGATTCGTACGGCAGACTTGGCCTTGAGGACCGATGTGAAGGATGGGTATGCCGACCACACCTGCCACCGCGACGCACAACTCGTCGAACGGCACCGCTGACGCGATCTTGCTCGAACTGGTCGACGAGAGCGGCGTGACGATCGGCACCGCCGAGAAGCTCACCGCCCATCAGCCGCCGGGGCAGCTGCACCGCGCCTTCTCCGTCTTTCTCTTCGACGAGCAGGGCCGGCTGCTGCTCCAGCAGCGGGCGCTCGGCAAGTACCACTCCCCCGGTGTGTGGTCCAACACCTGCTGCGGTCACCCCTACCCCGGCGAGGCGCCCTTCGCGGCTGCGGCCCGGCGGACGTTCGAGGAACTGGGGGTGTCCCCGTCGCTGCTCGCGGAGGCGGGCACGGTGCGCTACAACCACCCGGACCCGGACTCGGGCCTGGTGGAGCAGGAGTACAACCACCTCTTCGTCGGCATGGTGCAGTCGCCGCTGCGGCCGGACCCGGAGGAGGTGGGCACGACCGCGTTCGTGACCCCCGCCGAGCTGGACGAACGGCACGCGAAGGACACCTTCTCGTCCTGGTTCATGACGGTGCTGGACGCGGCCCGCCCGGCGGTCCGGGAGCTGACGGGCCCGTCCGCGGGCTGGTGAGCCCCTTGCTTACGGCACCTGCGCGGGCTTGAGCGGCAGGGCGGCCCAGATCACCTTGCCGCCGCTCGCCGTGTGCTCGACGTCGCAGACGCCGCCCGCCTCCCGGGTCACCTCGCGCACCAGGAGCAGTCCCCGGCCGCCGGTCTCGTCGTGGTCGGCGACCAGGGCGGTCGGGCGGTAGGGGTGGTTGTCCTCGACGGACACCCGCACCCACTCGGCGCCGACGGCGATCTCCACGGCGAGGGTCGGCGACAGCAGCACCGCGTGCCGGACCACGTTGGTGACCAGCTCGGAGACGATCAGCAACAGCCCCTGCAGCAGCTCGTCCGAGAGGGGTACGCCCTGCCGGAAGAGCAGGTCCCGTACGGCGTGTCGCGCCTGCGGGACGGAGGCGTCGACGGCGGAGGCGGTGAACCGCCAGACTCCCTCGTACGGCAGCGGATCCGGCGGGGCGGGGACGAGATCCGAAGCGGGATCCGGGGCGGGATCCCGGGCGGGATCCGGGGGGTCGTCTCTGCCGCCTTCTGGGCGTGGGCCTGACCCACCCCCGTGGTTCTCCATCGTCCGGTCGCCACCCTTGCGCTCGATTGTCACCACCCGACGAGTGTTGGCGTGGACCCGCGCCACCCCGGATGACTGAACAGAAGTCAGCAGGTATCGGACGCTTTCCGATCGTTTCTGTGTGGCCCGATCGACTGTGGGACCGCCCCTGTTCCTCTCGTGCCGACTTCGCGAACTCTTCGGGTTGTACGTAGCATCCGGCGCATGGAGCCCCGCCTGCTGCACGACGTCACCGACTCGGTCGCCACCGTCGTCGTCCACCACCCCGGCAAGCGCAACGCGATGACCGCCGAGATGTGGCGCTCGCTGCCGCCGCTGCTCGACACGCTCGCCGCCGATCCGGGCGTACGGGCGCTCGTGCTGACCGGTGAGGGCGGGACGTTCTGCGCCGGGGCCGACATCTCGACGCTGCGGGAGTCGGCGGGTGAGGCGCAGGGGCTGGCGGTGCTCGCGGAGGAGGCGCTCGCGGCGTTCCCTAAGCCGACGTTGGCGGCGATCCGGGGTCATTGCGTGGGCGGCGGGGCGCAGTTGGCGGCGGCGTGTGATCTGCGGTTCGCGGAGGAGGGCGCGCTGTTCGGGGTGACTCCGGCGAAGCTCGGGATCGTGTATCCGGCGTCCGCGACACGGCGGTTGGTGTCGCTGGTGGGGCCGGGTACCGCCAAGTACCTGCTGTTCTCCGGCGAGTTGATCGACGCGGAACGGGCGCTGCGCACCGGGTTCGTCGACGAGTTGCTCCCCGGGGGAGAACTCGCCAAGCGGGTCGCGGAGTTCACCCGGGTGCTGGTCTCCCGCTCGCAGTTGACGCAGGCCTCGGCGAAGGAGTTCGCCAACGGCCGTACGGACAGGGACGGTTACTGGGCAGAGCAGACGCGCGGCAGCGGCGACACCGCGGAGGGCGTCGCCGCGTTCCTGGAGCGCCGGGCGCCACGCTTCACCTGGACCACGGCAGGGACTGCCGCAGAGACTGCTTAGGGACTACTTCAGGATGAAGCGGCTGCCCGCGCGGAACCTCTCGACGAGGTGCGCGGGCGCCTTCTCCGGGGACCCCGCGTCGTACGGCGGTTGCGGGTCGTACTCGGTCAACAGCTGTACGGCCTGGGCGTGTTCGTCGCCCGCGATCCGGCCGAGCAGGGTGAGCCCCATGTCGATGCCGGAGGAGACGCCCGCCGCGGTGACGTACTTGCCGTCGGTCACCACCCGCTCCCCCGTGGGCTCGGCGCCGAACTGCTTCAGGTGGTCCAGGGCGAGCCAGTGGGAGGTCGCGCGACGGCCTTGGAGGAGTCCGGCCGCGGCCAGCAGCAGGGAGCCCGTGCACACCGAGGTCGTCCAGGTGGTGGTGGCGTCGGCGGTGCGCAGCCAGTCCAGGAGGGTCGCGTTCTCCATCTGCGGGGTCTGGCCGGGGCCGCCCGGGACGACCACGATGTCGGGGGTCGGGACGTCGGCGAGGGTGCGGTCGGCGACGAGTGCCAGGTTTCCGGTTTCGTTGCGGACGGGGCCGGTCCGTTCGGCGACGAAGACGGTCTCCGAGTCCGGGAGGCGGCCGAGGGTTTCGTAGGGGCCTACGGCGTCCAGGGCGGTGAAGCGGTCGAAGAGGACGATGGCGATCTGCATCGGGGCCTTTCGTGTTCGGTGGATTCCGGATGTGGTTCAGGTGGTTCGTTCGCTGCGGGTCCGTTGTGGCTGGTCGCGCAGTTCCCCGCGCCCCTGACGGGGCGCTGCCTCGTCCGGTGTTCAGCCGGCGGCCGGGTGGAAGCGGCGGCGGTACTCCGTCGGGGCCGTGCCGAGGGTTTTGAGGAAGGCTCGGCGCATGGACTCGGGGGTGCCGTAGCCGCTGGCTCGGGAGATCTGCTCGATGCCGTCGGCGGTGTCCTCCAGGAGGCGGCGGGCGTGTTCGAGGCGGACGCGGTCGACGTAGCGGCCGGGGGTCATGCCGGTCTCGGACTGGAAGGCGCGGGCGAAGTGGCGGGGCGAGAGGCGGGCGCGGGCGGCGAGGGACTCGACGCTCAGGTCGTCGCCGGGGTGCTCCGTGATCCACTGCTGGACCTCGCGGAGGGGCTCCCGCCGGGCCGTCTGGGCGGCGAGCTGGGCGCTGAACTGGGCCTGGTTCCCCGGCCGGCGCAGGAACACGACCAGGTGGCGCGCGATGGTCAGCGCTGTGTCCCGGCCCAGGTCCTCCTCGACCAGGGCGAGGGCGAGATCGATGCCCGAGGTGACACCGGCCGAGGTGGAGACGGGTCCGTCGCGGACGTAAATCGGGTCGGGGTCGACCTCGACGGCGGGGTGGTCGCGGGCGAGTTTCGCGCAGTACGCCCAGTGCGTGGTGGCCCGGCGACCGGCCAGGAGGCCCGCCTCGGCGAGCAGGATCGCCCCGGTGCACACGGAGACCAGTCGCTCCGCGCGCGGCCCGTGTGTGCGGAGCCAGGCGGTCAGGCGCGGGTCCGGGGCGCGCGTGCCCCGGCCGCCGGGGACGAGGAGCGTGTGCGGGGCGGGCGCGTCGGCGAGGGACGAGTCCGGTACGACGGTCAGGCCGCTGGAGGTACGCACCGGGCCGCCGTCCAGGGAGGCCGTACGGATGCGGTAGGTCCCGGGGGCCTGCGTCTCGGCGCCCGCGAAGACCTCCACCGGACCGGTGACATCGAGGCTCTGGACGTCGTCGAAGAGGACCACCAGGACGGTTCGCATGCCGTCGATTCTTCGCGCACCCCGCGATGGCCGCAATGACGGGTACCCCACCTTTCCTGCCATCCGGCGCCCACCCCTGGAGCCCGTACCGACCAGTCGGTAACGTGACCGCCATGACTACTGCCGCCGTCGATCCCCGTGCCGGGCGCCGCTGCCACAACGCGCTCAACTCCCTGCACGCCACGCTCTACTTCTCGCCCGACCTGGGGAAGGAGTTCGGCGCCCTCGGAGTCACGCACCCCGGGGCCGTCAACTTCGCCGTACGGGCGGCGGCGATGGGGGCCGTCGGCCCCGGCACGGTGACGGCGACCTTCTACAACTACAAGTACGACCTCGTGGCCCGGCACGTCCCCGCCGTGTGGGAAACCGCCTCCCCGGAGCAGTGCCTCCACGCACGCGCGCGTGCCGTCGACGCGACCCTGCGGCGCCTGCTCGGCGAGGACGCGATCGCGTCGGAGGAGATGGCGGAGGCCGCGCGGCTGGCGCTGCGGGCGAGTGAGGCGTGCTCGCGTCCCGCCCGGCCCCTGTACGCCGCCCACGCCGACCTGCCGGTCCCCGAAGAGCCGCACCTCGCCTACTTCCACGCGGCCACCCTGCTGCGCGAGCACCGCGGCGACGGTCACCTGGCCGCCCTGATGTCCGCCGGACTCGACGGTCTGGAGGCCGTGGTCACCCACACCGCGACCGGCAAGGGCATGGCCCCGAAGTGGGTGTTCGGCACGCGCGGGTGGAACCAGGAGGAGTGGGACGCCGCTTCGGGACGGCTCCGGGAGCGCGGGCTGCTCGACGGGGACGGCGAGTTGACGGAGGCCGGGGTCGCGCTGCGCGCCGGGATCGAGGCGGAGACCGACCGGCTGGACCGGGCACCGTACGAGCACCTGGGCGCCGAAGGGGTCGTACGTCTGACCGAGCTGGCGACCGGATTCGCGCGGCTCGCGCTGGCCGCCGGGGCGTTTCCCCGGGATCTGCTCGGCAAGAGCTAGCCACCGGACCCGCAGGACAGCGCCCTGATCCCCGGTTGTCGGTGTCACCTGCCACAATTGCCGCGCAACCTCAGTGGAGAAGGCGGTACGGGCGTGACGACACCCCTCGTAGGGTCCATCGAAGGCAGGATCGCCGAGGAGCTCGGCGTACGGGAGCGGCAGGTGAGGGCTGCCGTCGAGCTGCTCGACGGCGGTTCGACGGTGCCCTTCATCGCCCGCTACCGCAAGGAAGCGACCGAGATGCTCGACGACGCGCAGCTGCGCACGCTCGAGGAACGGCTGCGCTATCTGCGGGAGCTGGAGGAGCGGCGGACCGCGATCCTCGAATCGGTGCGCGAACAGGGCAAGCTCAGCGAGGAGTTGGAGGCGCAGATCCGGGCGGCGGAGACGAAAGCGCGCCTTGAGGACATCTACCTTCCCTACAAGCCCAAGCGGCGGACGAAAGCCCAGATCGCGCGAGAGGCGGGGCTTGAGCCGCTCGCGGAGGGGCTGTTGGGCGATCCGAGCGTGGAACCGCTGGCCGCGGCCGCCGCGTTCGTCGACGCCGACAAGGGTGTCGCCGATCCGCAGGCCGCCCTGGACGGCGCCCGGGCGATCCTCACCGAGCGGTTCTCGGAGGACGCCGACCTGATCGGCGAGCTGCGTGAGCGGATGTGGGGGCGCGGGCGCCTCGCCGCGAAGGTGCGGGACGGCAAGGAGGAGGCGGGCGCCAAGTTCGCCGACTACTTCGACTTCTCGGAGCCGTTCACCGCGCTGCCCTCGCACCGCATCCTCGCGATGCTGCGCGGCGAGAAGGAGGACGTCCTCGATCTCGTCCTGGAGCCCGAGGAGGACACCGAGGGGCCTTCCTCCTACGAGGGGATGGTCGCCCACCGCTTCCAGGTCCTCGACCGCGGCCGTCCCGGTGACAAGTGGCTTCAGGACACGGTCCGTTGGGCCTGGCGCACCCGCATCCTCGTGCACCTCGGCATCGACCTGCGGCTGCGGCTGCGTACGGCGGCCGAGGACGAGGCGGTCAACGTCTTCGCCTCGAACCTGCGGGACCTGCTGCTCGCCGCCCCGGCCGGCACGCGCGCGACGCTGGGCCTGGACCCCGGTTTCCGTACGGGCGTGAAGGTGGCCGTCGTCGACGCGACCGGCAAGGTCGTCGCCACGGACGTGATCTACCCGCACGTCCCGGCCAACAAGTGGGACGACGCCCTCGCCAAGCTGGCCCGCCTGTCCGCGCAGCACTCGGTCGAACTGATCGCGATCGGCAACGGCACGGCGTCCCGCGAGACCGACAAGCTCGCCGGTGAACTCATCACCAAGCACCCGGAGTTGAACCTCACGAAGGTGATGGTGTCCGAGGCCGGCGCGTCCGTGTACTCGGCGTCCGCGTTCGCCTCGCAGGAACTGCCCGACATGGACGTGTCGTTGCGCGGCGCCGTCTCCATCGCGCGCCGACTCCAGGACCCGCTCGCGGAGTTGGTGAAGATCGACCCCAAGTCGATCGGGGTCGGCCAGTACCAGCACGACCTGTCCGAGGTGAAGCTGTCGCGTTCGCTGGACGCGGTGGTCGAGGACTGTGTGAACGGCGTCGGCGTGGACGTCAACACGGCCTCCGCGCCGCTGCTTTCCCGCGTCTCCGGCATCACCTCCGGCCTCGCCGAGAACATCGTGTCGCACCGCGATGCCAACGGCCCGTTCAAGTCGCGCACCCAGCTGAAGAACGTGGCGCGGCTCGGCCCGAAGGCGTACGAGCAGTGCGCGGGCTTCCTGCGCATCCGGGGTGGGGACGACCCGCTCGACTCCTCCAGCGTGCACCCCGAGGCGTATCCGGTGGTGCGGCGGATGGTGAAGACGGCGGGCAGCGAGGTCGCTTCGCTGATCGGAAACACGTCGGTGCTGCGGTCGCTGAAGCCGACGGAGTTCGTGGACGAGACGTTCGGTCTGCCGACCGTGACCGACATCCTGAAGGAGCTGGAGAAGCCGGGGCGCGACCCTCGGCCCGCGTTCAAGACGGCCACGTTCAAGGACGGCGTCGAGAAGATCTCCGACCTCGCGCCCGGGATGGTTCTGGAGGGTGTCGTCACGAACGTCGCGGCGTTCGGGGCGTTCATCGATGTCGGGGTCCACCAGGACGGGCTGGCGCATGTCTCCGCCCTGTCGAAGACGTTCGTCAAGGACCCGCGGGATGTGGTGAAGCCGGGGGACATCGTCAAGGTGAAGGTGCTCGACGTCGACATCCCTCGGAAGCGGATCTCGTTGACGTTGCGGCTGGATGACGAGGCGGTGGCCTCCGGCGGTGAGCGGGGACAGCAGGGTGGGGGTGCCCAGCGCGGGCAGCGGAGTGGAGGGCGGCCTCCTCAACAGCGGCAGCAGCAGCGGCAGGGCGGCCAGGGTGGTGGATCGCGGCAGGCTGCTCCGCCGCCGGGGAACAGTGCGATGGCTGATGCTCTGCGGAAGGCGGGGTTGTTGGACCCGGGTAAGAAGGGGAAGCGCTGACGGCTTCGCCGATCGGACCGTAGGGGTTCAGATCGTGGGGAACTGCCGGCCCGTTGTGGCTGGTCGCGCAGTTCCCCGCGCCCCTGGGGGGGTGGGGGCTCGGCGGTGAAAATTGGTGGACGTGGATCGTCTCGGCGACAGACTGGGGGGATGATCTCACCGGACTTCAAAGACGATCTGCGTGTTTTTCTGCAGGACTCTCGTGACGCGTTGGTGTGGAAGCTGGAAGGGCTGCCGGAGTACGGCATCCGGCGGCCGATGACGCCGACCGGCACCAATCTGCTGGGGCTGGTCAAGCATCTGGCGGGGGCCGAGGCGTTCTACTTCGGGACGGTGTTCGGGCGGCCGGTCGACGGGCCGGAGTTGTGGATCGCGGGGGACGCCGAGCCGAACGCGGATCTGTGGGCGACCCCGGACGAGACACGTGAGCAGATCGTCGGCGACTACCGGCGGATCTGCGCCCACTCCGACGCGACGATCGAGGCACTCCCCCTGGACGCGATCGGCCGCATGCCCGGCGAAGGCGGCAACGAACTCACCCTGCACCGCGCCCTCGTCCACATGACCTACGAGACAGCCCGCCACGCGGGCCACGCCGACGTCGTACGCGAACTCATCGACGGGACGGTGGGTCAGCGCGTCGGGGGCACCAACATGGCGCCGGGCGACGCGAGTTGGTGGGCGGAGCACCGGAACCGGGTGGAGCGGGCCGCGACCCTCAAGGGGCGCGGGGAACTGCGCGACCAGCCCCCACCGCCCCGCAGTGAACGAACAACCTGAACTTCACCGTTGCTCAGCGCTGCTCCGTCACCTTCCCGTCCGCCACCTCCAGCCGCCGGGTCACCTGAACCGCGTCCAGCATCCGGCGATCATGAGTGACCAACAGCAGCGTGCCCTCGTACTCGTCGAGCGCCGACTCCAGTTGCTCAATAGCGGGCAGATCCAGGTGGTTCGTCGGCTCGTCCAGGACCAGGAGATTCACCCCGCGCCCCTGGAGCAACGCCAGAGCGGAACGGGTCCGCTCACCCGGGGACAGGGTCCCCGCCGGCCGCATCACGTGGTGTGCCTTGAGCCCGAACTTGGCCAGCAGCGTGCGGACTTCAGCAGGCTCGGTGTCCGGCACGGCCGCACAGAACGCGTCCAGCAGAGACTCCGTACCGTGGAACAGCTGGCGGGCCTGGTCGACCTCGCCCACCAGGACACCGGAGCCGAGCGCCGCATGCCCGGCGTCCAACGGGACACGCCCGAGCAGTGCGCCGAGAAGCGTCGACTTGCCCGCCCCGTTCGCACCGGTCACCGCGACCCGGTCCGCCCAGTCGATCTGCAGGGACACCGGCCCGAAGCTGAAGTCACCGCGCCGTACCTCCGCGTCCCGCAGCGTCGCGACGACCGCGCCGGAGCGCGGCGCGGACGCGATCTCCATCCGCAGCTCCCACTCCTTGCGGGGCTCCTCGACGACATCGAGGCGTTCGATCATGCGCTGGGTCTGCCGCGCCTTCGCCGCCTGCTTCTCGCTCGCCTCGCTGCGGAACTTGCGGCCGATCTTGTCGTTGTCGTTGTTCGCCTTGCGGCGGGCGTTCTTGACGCCCTTGTCCATCCAGCCGCGCTGCATCTGCGCCCGGTCCTGGAGCGCGGAGCGCTTGTCGGCGTACTCCTCGAAGTCGTCGCGGGCGTGCCGGCGTGCCACGTCCCGCTCCTCCAGGTACGCCTCGTAGCCGCCGCCGTAGAGGTTGATCTGGTTCTGCGCCAGGTCGAGTTCGAGGACCTTGGTGACCGTGCGGGTGAGGAACTCTCGGTCGTGCGACACGACGACCGTGCCCGCGCGCAGGCCGGAGACGAAGCGTTCGAGGCGCTCCAGGCCGTCGAGGTCCAGGTCGTTGGTGGGCTCGTCGAGGAGGAAGACGTCGTAGCGGGAGAGGAGCAGAGAAGCCAGGCCCGCTCTCGCCGCCTGGCCGCCGGACAGGGACGTCATCGGCTGGTCCAGGTCGATCGCCAGGCCCAGGGAGTCGGCGATCTCCTCGGCCCGTTCGTCGAGGTCCGCGCCGCCGAGGTCGAGCCAGCGCTCCAGGCTCGTCGAGTACGCGTCGTCGGCGCCGGGCGCTCCGTCCACCAGGGCCTGGGTGGCCTCGTCCATCGTGCGTTGCGCCTCGGCGACTCCCGTGCGGCGGGCCAGAAACTCGCGCACGCTCTCGCCCGGGCGCCGCTCCGGCTCCTGCGGGAGGTGGCCCACGGTCGCCGCCGGCGGGGAGAGGCGCAGTTCGCCCTCCTCGGGGGCGAGGAGCCCGGCGAGCATCCTGAGGAGGGTGGACTTGCCCGCGCCGTTGGCACCGACAAGGCCGATCACATCGCCGGGGGCGACGACGAGGTCGAGCCCGGTGAAGAGGGCGCGGTCGCCGTGTCCGGCGGCGAGATTCTTGGCGACGAGAGTGGCAGTCATCAGGCCATCGATCCTAATCGGTCCGCTTCCCCGTCCGCGCCGCGGTTTTCAGCGCGCCATCGGCTCCACCAGCACGCTCCCGGTCGTCCGCGCCACGACGAACGACTCGCCCTTCACCGCCTTCGCGTCGAGGGCGATGCGGTGCCGGCCGGCTTCCAGGACGCCGTCGAAGACATCCCGCGTGTGGCTGCGGTACAGGCGGTCGAGACGGTACGCCGTGACGCGCACCCGGCACGGCGAGGTGACCTCGATGCCCGCCTCGCCGTCGGCCGCGACCAGGCGGGTGAGCCGGTGCTGGTCGGCCGGACGGCGGTCCAGGGCGTGTTCGATCTGGGCGACGAGGAGCGGAACGATGGGGGCGAGGCCGTCGACGTACGCCACGTCGACCCCGGCGCGGTCGAACGCGGCCCGTACGGCGGCCCGTTGCTCCTCCGTGACGGCCCGGCCGAACGCCACGGCGCCGTAGCCGCGGAGTTCGTCGGCGGGGACATGGGTCGCGTCGCCGGTGATGTCGGCGCCGATGCCGATCGCGCGCAGGGCGGCGGCGAGCTTGGCGAGGACGGCGACGCGGGCGCCGATCAGCAGGACGCGGCGCCTGGCGGCCGGGGCTTCGGTGCCGTCGATGAGGGAGTCGAGGGCCGCGCGGTACTCGGCTCCGGCGAAGCGGAAGGGCCCTATGCCGTGGTAGCCGTTGCGCTCCAGGTCGGCGTGTTCGTCGGTCTGCCAGGCGAAGTCGCGCCAGATGTAGTCGGCGCCGTCCCGCTGGATGACGGCGGTGACCGCGCCGCAGGCCAGGTCCTCGCACTCGGGGCAGCCGTAGATGACGTAGCGGCCGCCCTTCAGGGGTGGGTCCGTCTCCAGGAGGAGGCTGCGGACCTGGGCGGTGAAGATCGCGGGCGGGACGTCGGAGGCGAGCGGGGAGACGGCGTCCAGGTCGGTGAGCTGGAACAGCAGCGGGCGGCCGTCGACGATGAAGTCGACGAAGTCGCGGTGCACCTGGTAGCCGCCGTCCGCGAGGACTTCACCGGCACGCATCGCCGGTGCCAGGCCGAAGGCGGCGTATTCGGCAGACATGCTGTGAGTATCCCCAGCGCGCGGGGATCTGAGCACCGCATGGCGTATTCCGCTACCGTCCGCGCATGGAGAGCGGCATGAGTGGCGATGTGATCGTGGTCGGCGGGGGCGTCATCGGGTTGACGACGGCCGTCGTGCTGGCGGAGCGCGGTGCCCGGGTGCGGGTGTGGACGCGGGAGCCGGTCGAGCTGACGACCTCGGCGGTCGCGGGCGCGCTGTGGTGGCCGTACCGGATCGAGCCGGAGGTGCTCGTCGGCGAGTGGGCGCTCCAATCCCTCGTCGTGTACGAGGAGTTGGCGGCGCGGCCCGAGGAGACGGGCGTACGCATGGTCGAGGGCGTACAGGGTGAGACCCGGTTGGACGAGCTGGGGCCGTGGGCGGCCCGGGTGCCGGGGCTGCGGCCGGCGCTGGCCGAGGAGTACGCGGGCGGCGGGCTGTGGGCGCGGTTGCCGCTGATCGACATGCCGGCCCATCTGCCGTGGCTGCGGGGGCGGTTCATGGAGCTGGGCGGGACCGTCGAGGAGCAGTCCGTGGTGGATCTGACGGAGGTGCCGGCGGCCGTCGTGGTCAACTGCACGGGTCTTGACTCCCTGGACCTCGTGCCCGATCGCTCGGTGCGGCCGGTGCGCGGGCAGCTGGTCGTCGTGGAGAACCCGGGGATCACGACCTGGCTGACGTCCGTCGGCCACTCGGCCGACACGTCCACGTACTTCTTCCCGCAGCCGGGCGGGCTGATCCTGGGCGGCACGGCCGAGGAGGACGCGTGGTCGATGACGCCCGACCCCGCGACCGCCGAGGCGATCATCGCCCGCTGCGCGGCGATACGGCCGGAGATCGCCGGCGCGCGCGTGCTGGAACACCGGGTGGGGCTCAGGCCCGCGCGGCCCTCGGTGCGGCTGGAGCGTGAAGTACTGCGGGACGGGCGGGTGTTGGTGCACAACTACGGTCACGGCGGGGCGGGGATCACGGTGGCGTGGGGGTGCGCGCGGGAGGCGGCGGAATTGGCCGGAGCGGCCTGAGGAGTTCGGCCACCGCGCGTGGCCGACCCCGACGGGGGTGGCGGAGCCCACTCGCTCCGTCACCCCCGTCGAGCCGTCGATCGGCGGTCAGTCGCCCGGTATCCGCTGCACGGAACGCGGTGCCCGCACGCCGTCCAGGGTCTCGGTGTCGGATGCCACGGACCTGCCGCCCGCCGTGGCCTTCGCGAACGCCGACGCGCCCCCGACGAGCGGGAGTTGGGCCGAGGTGCGCGACAGGTTCAGGGCGAGGGTCGGGGTGGTGGACGGCGGATCGATGAGGTCCTTGTCCGTGCCCGCGACGATCAGGGCGAGGCGGTGTCCGGCCGGGACGACGTGGTCGGTCGCCGCCAGGTCGAGGGTGATGGTGTACGCCTTGCCCGGGGTGAGCGGTACGCCCTTCGTGGCGGAGGCGTAGTTGCCGAGGTCGGCCCAGCCGCGGCTGACGACGTTGTAGTCGACTGCCTTCGTCTTGGCCTGAGTTGCGAGGAAGCACGCGCTGTCGCCGGCCGTGCTCTCACCCCAGCAGGTGCGGTTCGTGAGCGTGGTGATGCCCTCGGCCGAGTCGGCGTAGTCACGGATGGTGTCGGGGCCGACATCAACAAGTACCGCCGAAAGATGGGCCGTTGAGGTCGTGGGCGTCGCGGTGATCGTCACCTTCGAGGATCCCGACAGGCGCAGGTCCTTCGTGAGCGGCCCGGTGACGAACCCGGCCTTGTCCGCCGTCGACTTGTCGATCGCGGCGGCCCAATCCGTCTCGCTCTCCTGCGGGTTGTCGGTGAACGTCTCGGTGCCCGCGCCGGTGCGGAGGCCGAGTGTGCCTACGCCCGCCTGGGTGCCCTGCGCCGGGTGGAGGGTGGTCGTCGCGGTGCCGCTCGGCGGCCAGACGGCGTCCGTGGTCCAGTGGTCCGGGGTCCGCTCGATGTCGGCCATCGGCGCGCGGTCGATTCCGTTGTCGTAGCCGAGGAGTTCGTGGTCGAACCAGCGGTGCAGGGTGTCCACGAAGTCGGCGCGACGGTAGTCGAAGGGGTCGACGTGGCCGGTCTGGGAGAGCCAGATCTTGCGCTCGACGCCGTTCTTGGCGAGGGCGTCCCACCACTGGCCGAAGTTCTTCGTGCGGACGTTGAGGTCCTGCATGCCGTGCACCAGGAACACGCTGGCCTTGACCTTGCCCGCGTCCTTCACGTAGTCGCGCTCGGTCCAGAACGGCGTCCAGTCGCCGGTGCGCGGGGCTCCGTCGACGATCTTCTGCTGGACGGCCGCGCACTTGGCCTGCGCGTCGGGGCTCTCGACGGCGTCGGACAGCCAGTCGGGGCCCGAGTCGTAGAGCGGGGCGCCCTTGGCGAAGTAGTAGTCGTACCAGGAGGAGATGGAGCTGATCGGGACGATCGTCTTCAGGCCCTTCACGCCGGTGGCGGCGACGCCGTTGGCGATGGTGCCGTCCCAGCTCTTGCCGATCATCCCGGTCGTGCCGTTGGTCCAACTCGCCTGCGAGCGAACGGTTCCGGTGCGGGTGGTGTACGCCTTGGCGCGTCCGTTGAGCCAGTCGACGACGGCCTTCGCGGACTGGATGTCGGAGCGCCCGCCGACGTCGACGCAGCCGTCGGAGCGGTTGGTGCCGGCGAGGTCGACGCCGACGAAGGCGTAGCCGCGGGGCACGAAGTAGTTGTCGTAGAAGAGCGGCATCTGGACAACGTCGCCGCTGGCGTCGTACGTCTTCAGCTGGCTCTCGTTGCCGCGTCCGCAGCAGGAGTAGTAGGGGCTGGCGTCCATGATGACGGGGACTTTGCGGCCCTGGCGGGCGGGTTCGCTCGGCCGGACGATGTCGACGGCGACCCGGTCGGTCCTTCCGTCACCGTCGCCGTCGAGTCCGGTGTCCACCCAGACGGCCTCCCGGATGGCGTTCGCGTAGGAGTAGACGGGTTGACTCTCCTGCGGAGCGCTCTGGGCCGCTGTCGGGGTGAGGAAGGCGGCCAGGAGGGCGGCGATCGCCGCGGTCGCGAGCGATCTCCAGATCGTGAAGCGCGTGCGTTTCGGCATGCGCGGACGGTACATCGGTCAACTCCCGTGCTGGAAGAGGCACTCGGGGTCCTTCGGGGGTCATGACGGCCGAATGGCGATCGTGTGACAGGAGGGGCCGTGGACAGGCGCGGGGCCACAGGGGGTGAATAGGCTCCGTACAGACTTCGTGGACCGACCTCTACGGCTCTTCGACCTTCGTGGACCCCCACGGCTCTCCGGACTTCTCGTGGAGCCCTACGACTTGGAGTTCTCGTGCACCGCAGAATCATCGCGCCGGGCGCACTCGCGGCGGCCTCGCTCATGCTGGCGATCCCGGCGTCGGCGGCAAGCTACTCCCCCGGCGCTCCGGGCATCGGCGACCCCTACTACCCGTACTACGGCAACGGCGGATACGACGTCTCGCACTACGACCTCAGGCTCCAATACCAGCCCGCGACAGATGAGTTGGCGGGTACGGCGACGATCCTGGCCAAGACCACGCAGGACCTGTCGCGGTTCAACCTGGACTTCCTCCTCGACGTCAGCGAGATCCGGGTCAACGGCGCGGCGGCGACGTTCGCGACCTCCGGCCAGCACGAGCTGGAGGTCACCCCGAAGACCCCGCTCCCGAAGGGCACGCCGATCACGGTCGTGGTCCGCTACAGCGGGGTGCCGTCCACGAAGAGCGCGTACGGGTTCAACACCTGGCACCGCACCCCGGACGGCGCGGTCGCGGCCGACGAGCCCGAGTCGGCGTGGTGGTGGTTCCCGAGCAACGACCACCCGAGCGACAAGGCGACCTACGACGTGTCGGTGGCCGTACCGAACGGCACCCAGGCCATCTCCAACGGCACGCTCCAGTCGACGAGTTCACAGCTCGGCTGGACCCGCTACAACTGGCGCCAGAACAAGCCGCAGGCGACCTACCTGGCCACGCTCGCCCTCGGCAAGTTCGACATCACGACCAGCACCTCCGACGGCGGCGTCCCCGTCATCAACGCCTACAGCAAGGACCTCGGCGACAACGACGGCTCCGCGCGGGCGAGCGTCGAGCGCACCGGCGAGATCGTCGACTGGCTGAGCGGCTACTTCGGTCCGTATCCCTTCAGTTCGGCCGGCGGGTACGTCCCCAGCACGACCACCGGGTACGCGCTGGAGACCCAGACCCGCGTCTACTACAGCCAGAAGCAGTTCGCGAACGGCGCCAACACCTCTGTCGTGGTGCATGAGTTGGCCCACCAGTGGTACGGCGACGACGTGTCCCTGAAGGGCTGGAAGGACATCTGGATCAACGAGGGCTTCGCGCGCTACGCGCAGTGGCTCTGGTCCGAGCACGAGGGCGAGGGCACGACACAGCAACTCGCCGACTACGTCTACGCCTCGCACCCCGCGGACGACGCGTTCTGGACGATCGCGCCGGGCGACCCCGGCCCGGAGAACCAGTTCGAGCTTCCGGTCTACGACCGGGGCGCGCTGGCCATCCAGGCGCTGCGCAACGAGGTCGGCGACGACGCGTTCTTCGCCATCCTGAAGGGCTGGCCGAAGGAGCACGCCTACGGCAACGCGTCCGTCGCGGACTTCCGGGCCTACGCCGAGCAGGTGTCGGGGAAGTCGCTTTCCGCGCTCTTCGACACGTGGCTGTTCCAGCCGGCCAAGCCTGCGGCTCCGGCGGCGCGGAGTGCGTCGATCACGAAGGCGGGTGTAGCTCCGGCGCAGCCGAAGTCGTGGAAGAAGATCGCGGCTACGAACGACGTGCACGGGGGCTGACGGCACGGGCGGGTGAGCGGGCGGTCCGGGGGCGCGGGTCCCCCGGGCCGCCGGGTCCGCGGGCACCACCGGTACCGGTACCGATCAGCGGTTGCCGGACGCCGTGTCCTTGACGAACACGATCCCGTCGTTGCCCGCTAGGTGCGCCGGGTCCAGCGGGGCGTAGCCGTACCAAGGGGACACGCGAGGCGCGGGCATCGCGTCGGCGAGCGCGTCGGCCAGTCGGCCGGCGTCGACGAGGAAGCGCTCCTGCGGGAGCGCGTACAGCAGCCCCTCCATGGTGTCCGGGGGCGGGGCGCCGACCCCCTGGTGGGGGATCGTGCCGAGGGCCGTGGCCAGGAAGGCGTACTCCTCACCCAGGCCGGCGGCGACGATCGCGCCGGCGCTCCACCACTCCACCGGCGGGCCGCCCATCCGCATCGTGCTCCTGTTCCGCTGGAGGTGGCCGTTGTGGGCGTGCACCAGCGTCGGGGTCCGGTCGGCGAGGGCGAGCAGGTTGGCGGCCATCATCGCGTCGCGCTGGGCGATCAGCCGTGCCATGCGGCTCGGTGACGGGTCGGCCATCGAGGAGTGGTAGCGCAGCAGTCCGACGGCGGTACGCCCGTACAGGCGCGCCCGGTGCCACTCGTCCGGTGTGGACGTCGCGACCAGGTGCGGTGTCTGTGTGTCGAGCAGGGCCACCAAGTCGTCCGCGAGCAGGCGGAGTCGACCGGCTTCGGAAGTCTGCCCGACAGACCGGGACGGGTCCGTCATCACGGCGGTGTCGGTCCACCGGTCGTCGGCGCCGAGCAGTTCGCCGAGGGTCTCCGCCGTGCGGGGAAGGAGGGCGGGGTCGACCCTGGCGGCGAGGTAGGTGTGGAGTGCGGTGAGGGCCTGCCTCGGGCTCGCGGCGCCGGTGATCTCCAGCGGGCCGTCGAAACCGGCGAACCGCACCCGCTCGGACCCGGGCCGGCCGTCGTTGTACGCGCGCATCCAGCGCACCAGTTCGCGGTTGGGCCCGAACGCGCCCCACCCGTGGCTGAAGCCGTGGTCCATGACCTCGTCGAGGGTGCCGGTGCCCGAGGTGACGTAGTCGTCGACGACCAGGCCCATCAGGCAGTCGCTCTCGATGGCGATCGTCCGGTAGCCCTCCTGCTCGACGAGGTGGCGGAAGAGTTCGTTGCGCACGTCGAGCAGCATGTCCTCGCCGTGGGTGGGCTCCCCCAGGGCGAGCAGCCGCGGCCTGGCCGGAAGCAGTCCCATGACGGCGGCGGGGTCGACGGTGTGGACGGCATCTGCGATCCCAGGAGTCATGCCCTCAACGGTATCGTTGAAGCAACGGTTGAAACTTTTGGTCGACAATGGCAGGACAGTGAAGCGAAACCCTCAAAGCGCTGGTCGGCTGCGGCCCGTCGACCTGGCACGTCGGCACGGTCTGTCGACGCAGGTGGTCCGCAACTACGAAGCGGCCGGGATCCTTCCGCCCGCCGAACGCACCGCGCACGGCTACCGCACCTACACGCCCCGGCACGCTCAGGCCCTGCACGCGTTTCTCGCGCTCATGCCGGGACACGGCCACCAGACGGCGACAGCGGTCATGCGGGCGGTCAACCGTGACGCCGTCGAGGACGCGCTTCGGCTCATCGACGAGAGTCACGCGCAGCTTCTCGACGACCGCCGCACCCTCCAGGCCGTCGAGGCCGCCCTTCGCGACCTCCGGCCCGTGCCGGAGGAACCCGGCGACACGTTCGTCGGCCCGCTCGCGAGAAGGCTCGGCATCCGCCCGGCCACTCTGCGCGCCTGGGAGCGCGCCGGCCTGGTCCAGCCGCGCCGCGACCCGCGGACGGGCTACCGGGTCTACGGCCCCGCCGACGTGCGCGACGCCCTGCTGGCCCACCAACTCAGGCGGGGCGGCTACCTGCTCGACCAGGTCGCCCCGCTGATCGCCCAGGTCCGTTCGGCCGGCGGCGTCGCACCGCTGGAGTCGACCCTGCGCGACTGGCAGGCCCGCCTCTCGGCCCGAGGCCGCGCTCTGCTCACCGGCGCCGCCGCACTGGACGCCTACCTCGGCGGTCCACCGGTGACCGGAGACGGGACGAGTACCCGCACCACCGCCTCGTCGACCGCGGACTAGTGCGGCGCACCTGCCGTCGAGGCCTCCAACTCCGCGACCTGTACGAGGAGTTCGTCCCGGCCGATCGCGTCGATCTCCGTCGAGGGCACCGTGCACGCGTACGCCCCGGCGACCGCGCCGTACCGGGCGCATCGCTGCGGGGGCTCTCCGCTCAGCCGGCCGAAGAGGAACGCGGAGGCGAAGGCGTCGCCCGCGCCGTTCGAGTCGACGACCGGCTTCCGGGGCGTGACGGTCGGGATGTGGGTCAGCTCGTCGTCGGCCAGCAGATACGCGCCCTCCGCTCCGGCCGTGGCGACGACCAATTCGGCCCGGCCCCGCTCGGCGATGCCGCGCATCGTGCGCCCGGGGTCGCCGGTCAACGCGGTGGTGGACAGGAAGACGATGTCGGCCGCGAGGGCGAACTCCTCCTGGTACGGGTTCTCGCCGTCCCAGTTGTGCAGGTCCGTCGAGATCGTCGTGCCGGACTCGCGCAGCAGCGGGAGGGCTTGGGCGCAGGGCTGGGTGATGGAGACGTGGGCGTGGCGGCTCCTCGTGGCGAGGGCGCGGACCGCGGGTTCCGGGAGGCGGTCGTCGGGGTGGGCGCGGGTCGCGTCGTAGAGGGAGAGGCGCCGGCCGTCGGGGCCCACGAGGTTGACCGCGCGCTTGGTGCCTGCGGGTTGCGGGACTTCGGTGAGCGGGATGCCGTGGTCGCGGTGCAGCGCGCGGACCAGGTCGCCCTCGGGGTCGGCGCCGAGCGTGTCGAGGTGGTGGGTGCGCAGGCCGAGCGCGCTGAGCCCGAGGGCCACGAAGTCGCCGGTCTGTCCGGCGCGGGTGCGGATGCCGGGGTCGATCATGTAGCTGTCGGCGTACGGGAGCGGTAGTTCGGGGACGTGGACGATGGTGTCCACGCCAGCGCCGCCCAGGACGAGGACGTCGATGTCACGACTCATGGCTCACGGCCTTCCTGCGATTGCGCAAGATTCTGCAACTCCTTTCAGCCTGGGGCAAGTTGGCGCGAGGGATCATTCCCCGTGGTCGTACACCGTCACCGCGATCCCCCGCCGCACCAGCCGCTCGGTGATCAGCGGTTCGACCCGTGACCACTTGCCGCCCGCGAGGCCGCACCCGATGCGGGGCATGTGGACGGACGCGCCGAGCTCGGCCGCGCGCTCGGCCAGCACACCCAGCGCCGTGCCGATCGCCTCGTAGCGCACGGGGACGCCCTTGCTGCCCGTGCGTATCCCGCGCTGGCCGATCATGTTGGCGACCCACACCTGGCGCTCCACCTGGACGAGCTGGACGGCGCCCAGGCCGAAGTCGTTGGCCGCGCGGTCCCGGTGCCAGGACCGGTACGCCTTCTCCGGTTCCGGCCAGCGGCGCGACACCGCCAGGACGAAGCCCTTTCCCCAGCCCCCGATGTCGTTGCAGACATGCGCGATCACCTTGACGCCCTTGACCGACGGAACGGTCGCGTCACCCCGGACATACTTGATCTCCCCCATGCCGACCACCGTAGACGGCACCACTGACAACGGCCTTCCAGTGGTTTCACAGTGTTGGTGAGACAGCGATACTGCTGTACATGACGATCGATGCCGCGACCGACACCGCCGCCGAGGAGCCGATGCTCACGATCGACGAACTGGCCGCGCGGGCCGGTACCACGGTCCGCACGGTCCGGTTCTACAGCACCAAGGGGCTGCTCCCGGCGCCGGTGATCGGGGCGCGGCGGGTCGGGCACTACGGGCAGGAGCACCTGTCCCGGCTCGCGCTGATCGAGGAGTTGCAGCACCAGGGCATGACGCTCGCCGCGATCGAGCGCTACCTGGGCCAGCTGCCGCCGGATCTCAGCGCGCACGACCTCGCGATCCATCGCGCGGTGGTCGCGTCGTGGGCGCCGGACGCCGTGGAGACCCTGGACCGCGCGGAGTTGGAGCGGCGGGCGGGCCGGGCGCTCGACGAGGAGGACGTCGAGCGGCTGGTGGCGATGGACGTGATCGCCCTCGACGAGGGCACCTTCCGCGTCGACTCCGGGCTGCTGCGCCTCGGCGTACGACTCCTCGACGTCCCGGTGTCCCAGGAGGCGATCCTCGCGTCCCGGAACATCCTGATCGAGCACTCCCGGGCGGCGGCCCACGAGTTGTCGCAGGTGTTCCGCGGGGAGGTGTCCCAACGGGCCGCGCAGGACGTGAGGTCGCTGTCCGCGCACATGCAACCTCTGGTCGTGCAGGCCCTTCTGACGACTTTTCAGCGGTCGCTGCGCGAGGAACTCCGCGAGTGGCTCAAGGAGTCGCCGGAGGACCGGGACAGCTGAGCCACTCGCGGCACGTGCCTCAGGCCGCGTCGCTGAAGCGCTCCCCCTTCTCCGCCTTCTCCACGAGCAGCGCGGGCGGCGTGAACCGCTCCCCGTAGCGCTCGGCGAGCGCACGCGCGCGTGCCACGAAGCCGGGCAGGCCGCCCTCGTAGCCGTTGATGTACTGGAGGACGCCGCCGGTCCAGCCGGGGAATCCGATCCCGAAGATGGACCCGATGTTGGCGTCCGCGACGGACGTCAGGACGCCCTCCTCCAGGAGCTTGACCGTGTCGAGCGCCTCGGAGAACAACATGCGTTCCTGCATGTCCTCGAACGGCACGGTCTCGGAGGGGCTCTCGGCGCCTTCACGGGTGAAGTGCTCGCGCAGGCCCGGCCACAGCCCGGCGCGCCTGCCGTTCTCGTCGTAGTCGTAGAAGCCCGCGCCGCCGCTGCGTCCGGGGCGGCCGAACTCGTCGACCATGCGGTCGATGACGGCCTCGGCGGGGTGGCCGGGCCAGGTGCCGCCCGCTTCTTCCACCGCCCGCTTGGACTCGTTGCGGATCTTGCGCGGGAGCGTGAGCGTCAACTCGTCCATCAGGGAAAGGACCTTGGCCGGGTAACCGGCCTGCGCCGCGGCCTGCTCGATGGACGCGGGCTCGATGCCCTCGCCGACCATCGCGACGCCCTCGTTGATGAACTGGCCGATCACCCGTGAGGTGAAGAAGCCGCGCGAGTCGTTGACGACGATCGGTGTCTTCTTGATCTGCCGGACCAGGTCGAAGGCGCGCGCGAGCGCCTCGTCGCCGGTGCGCTCGCCCTTGATGATCTCGACGAGGGGCATCTTGTCGACCGGCGAGAAGAAGTGCAGCCCGATGAAGTCGACCTGCCGCTCCACGCCTTCGGCGAGGGCGGTGATCGGGAGGGTGGAGGTGTTGGAGCACAGCAGCGCGTCGGGCTCGACGATGTGCTGGATCTCCTGGAACACCTTGTGCTTGAGCGAGGTGTCCTCGAAGACGGCCTCGATCACCGCGTCGCAGCCCGCGAGTTGCTGCGGGTCGGCGGTGGCGGTGATGCGGGCGAGCAGCACGTCCGCCTTCTCCTGTGTCGTACGACCGCGGGAGACGGCCTTGGCGCAGAGCTTCTCGGAGTACGCCTTGCCCTTGGCCGCGGCCTCCGCGGTCACGTCCTTCAGGACGACGTCGATGCCCGCGCGGGCGCACGAGTAGGCGATGCCCGCACCCATCATCCCGGCGCCCAGGACGGCGACCTTGCGGACCGGGCGCGACGCGATGCCCTGGGGGCGGTTGGCGCCGGAGTTGACGGCCTGGAGGTCGAAGAAGAACGCCTGGATCATGTTCTTCGAGGTCTGGCCCGCCGCCAGCTCCACGAAGTAACGGGCCTCGATCACCTGCGCGGTCTCGAAGTCGACCTGGGCGCCCTCGACGGCGGCGGCGAGGATGTTGCGCGGGGCCGGGTAGGGCGCGCCGTTGGTCTGCTTGCGCAGGGAGGCCGGGAAGGCGGGCAGGTTGGCCGCGAACTTGGGGTTGGCCGGAGTGCCGCCCGGGATGCGGTAGCCGGGCTTGTCCCAGGGCTGCTGCGACTGCGGATTGGCGTCGATGAAGGCACGGGCCTTGGCGATCAACTCGTCCGGGGTGGTGGCCACTTCGTGGACGAGACCGTTCTCCTGGGCACGGCGCGGGCTGTACTGGGTGCCCTGGAGCAGCACCTTCAGCAGCGCGTCGGTGATGCCCAACAGCCGTACCGTTCGGACGATTCCGCCGCCTCCGGGGAGCAGGCCGAGGGTGACCTCCGGGCAGCCGATCTTCGAGCCGGGCGCGTCGAGGGCGACCCGGTGGTGGCAGGCGAGGGCGAGTTCGTAACCGCCGCCCAGGGCCGCGCCGTTGATCGCGGCGACGACCGGCTTGCCGAGGGTCTCGATACGGCGCAGGTTCCGCTTGATGGCGAGGCCGCCGTCGAGCAACTCCTGGGCGGTGTCCGGGGTTACGCGGATGAGGTCGCGCAGGTCGCCGCCGGCGAAGAAGGTCTTCTTGGCGGAGGTGACGATGATGCCGCGGATGGAGTCCTGCTCGGTCTCCAGGCGCTCGGTGATCGCGGCGAGGGAGTCCCGGAAGGCCGCGTTCATGGTGTTCGCGGACTGGTCCGGGTCGTCGAGGACGAGGGTGACGACGCCGGTGTCGTCCTGTTCCCAGCGGATGGTGGTGCTCTCGGTCATGAGGGGTTCTCCGTAGAAGTCTCTGCTGCCGCTGGGGTGTTCAGACGCGCTCGACGATCGTGGCGATGCCCATGCCGCCGCCCACGCACAGCGTGGCGAGGCCGTAGCGCTTGTCCTGGCGCTCCAGTTCGTCGACGAGCGTGCCGAGGATGATCGCGCCGGTCGCGCCGAGCGGGTGGCCCAGCGCGATCGCGCCGCCGTTGACGTTGACCTTGTCCAGGGTGAGGCCCATGTCGCGTACGAAGCGCAGGACGACCGCGGCGAAGGCCTCGTTGATCTCGACGAGGTCGATGTCGTCGATGGTCAGCCCGGCCT
Source organism: Streptomyces sp. N50 (assembly GCF_033335955.1). GTDB lineage: Bacteria > Actinomycetota > Actinomycetes > Streptomycetales > Streptomycetaceae > Streptomyces. The sequence continues at coordinate 8,249,589 of NZ_CP137549.1, read as the reverse complement.
TGGCGAGGGCCTTGCGGGTGGCCGGGGCGGGCCCGGTGAGCATGATGGTGGGCTCGGAGCCGGAGACGGCCGCGGAGACGATCCGCGCGCGCGGGGTGAGGCCGTAGCGGTCGCCGACCTCCTTGGAGCCGATGGCGACGAGGGAGGCGCCGTCGACGATGCCGGAGGAGTTGCCCGCGTGGTGGACGTGGTCGATCTTCTCGACCCAGTGGTACTTCTGCAGGGCCACGGCGTCGAAGCCGCCGAGTTCGCCGATGTCCGCGAAGGACGGCTTCAGCCTGGCGAGGGAGTCGGCGGTGGTGCCGGGGCGCAGGTGCTCGTCCTGGTCGAGGACCACGAGGCCGCTGCGGTCCAGGACCGGGACGACGGACCGGTCGAAGCGGCCCTCCTTCCAGGCGGTGGCCGCGCGCTCCTGCGAGAGCGCCGCGTACTCGTCCACGTCGCGCCGGGAGAATCCCTCGATCGTGGCGATCAGGTCGGCGCCGATGCCCTGCGGTACGAAGTTGACGGCGAGGTTCGTCATCGGGTCGTTGAACCAGGCGCCGCCGTCCGAGGCCATCGGCACCCGGGACATCGACTCGACGCCACCGGCGAGGACGAGGTCCTCCCAGCCCGAACGCACCTTGGCGGCGGCCATGTTGACGGCTTCGAGGCCCGAGGCACAGAAGCGGTTCTCCTGCACTCCGGCCACCGTGTCCGGCAGTCCGGCGGCCACGGCGGCGATCCGGGCGATGTCGGAACCCTGGTCGCCGACCGGGCCGACGACCCCGAGGACGATGTCGTCGATCGCGGCCGGGTCCAGGTCCGGGAAGCGGTCACGGAGTTCGTGGATGAGTCCGACGACCAGGTCGATGGGCTTCGTGCCGTGCAGGGATCCATTCGCCTTGCCGCGCCCGCGCGGGGTGCGGATCGCGTCGTAGACATACGCTTCGGTGCTCACTGACAAGCCTTTCAATGAGGGTTTTCGACGGCTCGATGAAGATCATCCACGGCTCGACGGGAGTCTTCTACGGCGTCGACGAGTCCGGGGACGTCCCAGTCGCGGGCCACGCCGGAGGTGTCGGCGCCGGGCAGGGCGGGTCCGCCGCGCACCGAGGTGGGCGTGGCGGAGAACCGGGGTGCGGGGGCGGGCTGGGTGATCCCGCCGTGCTCGGTGAACGTGCCGCGCGCGGCGAGGTGCGGATGGTGCGGGGCCTCGCGCAGCGACAGCACGGGCGCCACGCACGCGTCCGTGCCCGCGAAGACGGCGGTCCACTCGTCCCGCGTACGGCTCCGGAAGCGGGCCGCGACCGCCTCGCGCAGTTCGCCCCAACGGGTCCAGTCCCGGCGGGCGTCGGCGAAGTCGGCGAGGCCGAGCAGGCGCGTGAACTCGTCGTAGAACCGCGGCTCCAGAGCGCCCACCGCCATGTGCCTGCCGTCGGCGGTCTCGTAGGTGCCGTAGTACGGGCAGCCGCCGTCGAGGAGGTTGGCCGCGCGCCGGTCCTGCCAGCCGCCGGCGGCGAGCATGCCGTGGATCATCGCGGAGAGATGGGCGGTGCCGTCGACGATGGCCGCGTCGACGACCTGGCCGGTGCCGGTCACGCGCGCGTGGTGCAGGGCGGCGAGGACGCCGACGACGAGGTAGAGCGCGCCGCCCGCGTAGTCGCCGAGCAGGTTGGCGGGGGCCGGCGGGGGCTCCCCGGGGCTGCCGATCATGCCCAGGGTGCCGGTCAGCGCGATGTACGCGATGTCGTGCCCGGCACGCTCGGCGAGGGGGCCGTCCTGGCCCCAGCCGGTCATCCGGCCGTAGACCAGGCGGGGGTTGCGGGCGAGGCAGGGCTCGGGGCCGACCCCGAGGCGCTCGGTGACGCCCGGGCGGTTGCCCTCGATGAGGATGTCGGCGCGGGCGACGAGGTCGAGCACGCGCGCGGGGCCGTCGGGCGCCTTCAGGTCGACGAGGACCGAGCGCTTGTTGCGGTTGGTGACGTCGTAATCGGGGGCGACGCCGAGTGCGGGACCGCCGGGCCGGTCGACGCGGACGACGTCGGCGCCCAGGTCGGCGAGGAGCATGGCCGCGAAGGGGCCGGGGCCGATCCCGGCCAGCTCGACGACGCGCACGCCGGAGAGCGGGCCGTGCCCGGGCGTCGTTGCCGCTGTCATCCAGCCCCCAGCTTTGACACAACTGATGTAACACCAGCGATGATAAGAACATGTTCCACTCGACACAAGGCCTGGGCGAGCAAGCGCTTAGCCAAGTTACCCGCCGTTAGTCACGGCCGGCCGCGGCCCTGCTCGTCCAGCTCGGCCATCAGGCGCTTCGGGGCGATCGCGCGGTAGCTCTCCTCCACCCAGTCGCACAGCAGCTCGGCGGCCGGGGCGCCCTGCTCGGCGAGGGGGATGTGCACCCAACCCGCCTTGCCGAGCCCGTATCCGGCGGGTTCGGCGCCGGGTGCGGTGAGCGCGTGGGCGTGGGCCGCCTCGTCGGTGAGCTTGACCGTCATGCCTGGCGGGTGACTGCCGTCGTCGACACCGAGGAAGACGAACACCTTCTTGTTGACCTTGGCGACACTCTCGCCCCACGGGAACTCTTCGACGGCACCCGGCAGCCCAAGGGCGAACTCGCGTACTTTCGCCCGCTTCTTCAGGGCGTTCCTGTCCACGGCCACCTGCTACCTCCGGGCTCGTCGTCGGGCTCCGCACTCTTCACGCTAGCCTCAGCCACCGACAGCGGCACGGGCTGCGGGATCCAGGAGTGTCATGAGCAGGCTGAACAGGACGGACCGTCCCTACGACATCGTGCTCTTCGGAGCCACGGGCTTCGTCGGCGTGCTCACCGCGGAGTATCTCGCCGCGCACGCGCCCGAGGGCCTGCGCTGGGCGATCGCCGGCCGCGACGAACTCAAACTGAAGCGCCTGCGCGAACGGCTCCCCGCCGGCACGTCGGTCGGCGTGCTCCGCGCCGACGTCTCCGACCCGGCCTCCCTGCGCGAACTCGCCGAGCACGCGCGCGTGGTGGCCACGACGGTCGGCCCCTACGTCACCTACGGCGAGGACCTCGTCGCCGCCTGCGCGGAGGCCGGCACGGACTATCTCGACCTCAGCGGCGAGCCGGAGTTCGTCGACCTGACGTACGTCCGCCACGACGCACGCGCGCGTGAGACCGGCGCACGGCTGGTGCACTGCGCGGGCTTCGACTCGATCCCGCACGACCTGGGGGCGTACTTCACGGTGCGGCAGCTGCCGGAGGGGGTACCCCTGACGGTGGACGGCTTCGTGACCGCCGACGCGATGTTCTCCGGCGGCACGTTCGCCACGGCGCTGACCCAACTCGGGCGCGGCCGACAGGTGTTGGCCGCCGCCCGGGAGCGCCGCCGCCACGAACCGCGTCTTGTGGGCCGCCGGGCCGGCGCGCCCATGGGGGCACCGCGGTTCGCCGGGGAGGTCGGCTCCTGGGCGGTGCCCCTGCCGACCATCGACCCGCAGGTCGTCCAACGATCCGCGAGGGCCCTGGACCGCTACGGCCCCGACTTCCGCTACCGCCACTACGCGGCCGTACGCCACCTCCCCGTGGCGCTCGGCGGGGTCACGGCGGTCGGCGCCCTGGCCACGGCCGCCCAACTCCCGCCCGCCCGGCGCTGGTTGTCCGACCGCCTCAAGCCCGGCGACGGACCGAGCCCGGAGAAGCGCGCGAAGAGCTGGTTCTCCGTGAAGTTCGTCGGCGAGGGCGGCGGCCGCCGGGTCTTCACGGAGGTCGCGGGCGGCGACCCCGGCTACGACGAGACGGCGAAGATGTTCGCCGAGTCGGCCCTCTCCCTGGCCCTCGACGAACTCCCGCCCACAGCAGGCCAGGTGACGACGGCGGTGGCGATGGGCGACGCGCTCATCGAGCGGCTGCGGAGCGCGGGCATCACGTTCCGGGTGGCCGCGAACCGGTGAGCGTGACCGGCCTCCTTGAGTGAGCGAGTTGAGTACACGAGCCCGCCGGTTCCTGTACTGGCCGCCCCCACAAGGGAGTTCGAACGGACCCTCGGAATGGGATACGATGGATCATGAGCCGGTCGCCGGAACACCCGGAGTCTGGTCACGCGTCGGTAGTCCAAGGAAAGACGCCCCGCTTCCTGCGGGGAGATGTAGGTGCAAGGCCTGCCCGGCGCTCAAGTCCGAGCCCCACACCGTCAGTTGCGGTGTGGGGCTCGCTCGTTTCCCCACCGGCGCCTCACGGCCACAGCGTGTAGATCATCCCGCCGATCCAGGCGAGGCCCGCCGCCACGGACAGGACGAGCGCGACCATCACGGCCCGCTCGACGGGCTGGCTCGGGTGGGCAACGGGCTTCGGGGAACGGTGGGTTGTCATGCGGGACAGCCTGCCGATCACGCGGGCGCGGTCGCATCCGTACACATACTCAGATCAGGTACTCAGAACCCGACTCGTCCCAGGCGCTCACTCGGTCGCCTCCCGCAGCGCCCGCCGGCACAGCGCGTCCGCCCTGCGCGTCGTCTCCGGGAGGCGGTACTCCGGGGTCAACGCCAGTGTGTGGGCACAGGCGTTGTCCAGGGTCACCCGGTGGCCCACGGAGACGAACACCGGCTTCACACCCTCCCGGGTGCGCAGCGCGCGGCCGACCTCGTCGGCGTCCGCGCGGAGGGGCGACGAGGAGCCGCGCGGGGTGCCCGGATCGTCGTACGTGAACGTGAAGGGGTTCTTGGCGACGCCGATCGTGGGCAGGCCGATGAGGACGCCGAGGTGGCTGGCGAGGCCGAAGCGGCGGGGGTGGGCGAGGCCGTAGCCGTCGCACACCACCAGGCCCGGCGGGCACGGCAGCGCCTCCAACGCGGCCAGCACCGTGGGGATTTCACGGAAGGCGAGCAGCCCCGGCACATACGGGAAGGAGACCCGGCCCACAGCCGTGGCCTCGGCGACGACGGTGAGGTCCGCCGCGTCCAGGACGACGGCCGCGGCCACCACCACGTCGCGCTCGTCGTCGTAGGCGACATCAACTCCCGTGACATGCCCGGTCCTTGGCGGTGGCCCGGGTTCGTCGGTCACCACCCGCTCCCGCAACTCGTCCTGGACGGCGCGGGCCTGCTCCTCGGTCGCGGGCCAGCCCGCGGGAATGCTTACGGTCGTCATGGTGGTGCCGAGCGTACGGGGATCTCGCGGGCGCGAAGAAGCGGCGGGGACACGACGGCCCCCGCCCGGCTCCTCAGTCCTCCAGCCGTGCCACGCGCCCCTTCTCCCCCGCCGCCCAGCAGCCCAGGTCCGCCGCGCAGTCGACCGTGTCGTACGAGCCGGTGTCGACCGTCTTCCAGGTTCGGCCGGCGTCGGTCGTGAGGTCGGTGCCCGTGGGGCCGACCGCGAGGGCGGTGCCGCGGCTGCGGGGCAGCCAGGTGACGCCGGAGCGGTAGGCGGGCGGCGGGATCGTGGCAGGGCTCCAGGTGCGGCCGCCGTCGCCCGTGACGGCCGCCGCCTGGGGTGACGGGGCGCCCGCGTTGAAGTCGCCGCCGACCGCGAGGCCGTGCGTACGGTCGCGGAAGGCGAGGGCGAACACCCCGCGCGCGGGGTCACCGGCCGGGATCGGCGTGTCGGTCGCCGTCCAGGTGAGGCCGCGGTCGGCGGAGTGCAGGACACGCGCGCGTGCACCCCCGCCGGTGGCCAGCCACACATCACGGGGCCCCGAACTCACCAGGCACTGACCGCTCGCCGCGAAGCCCGCCTCGCCGTCGAGCGCGGCCGGCATCCCGGTGTTCGGCAGCACCTTCCAGGAGCGGCCGCCGTCGCCGGTCGACAGGATGCGGAACCTGCCGTCCACCGGGTCGCTCATCGCGAGGCCGTGGCGGCTGTCGAAGAAGGTCATGCAGTCGTAGAAGGCGTTCGCGTCGGTGTTGCGGAACGACTCCGTCCAGGTCGCCCCGGCGTCGTCGGTGCGGTAGACGCGGGAGGTCTCGCCCTCGCCGATCGCCAGGACCACCGCGCGGCGCGCGTCGAACGCCTCGATGTCCCGGAACTGGAGATCCGCGGCGCCGGGCGGCGAGACGTTCCGCCAGCTCGCCCCGCCGTCGGTCGTGCGCAGCACCGTGCCCGCGGTCCCCGCCACCCACGCGGTGTTCCGGCTGACCGCCGACAGCCCCCGGAACCGCACGTCGGCGGCCCCGCTGTCCTTGAGCTCCCAGTGCGGAGCCCGGTGCGCCGTGTCCCGCGCCTGCGCCGGTACGGCGGTCAGCGCGGCCAGCGCCGCCCCGCACGCCATGGCCACGGCCACGTTCCGGTACGTACGTCCCACCCGTCGCGTCTTCCCCATGCGCCTCATGGCGGGCGAAGCTAGCCCACTCACCGAAGGCCGTCCAGATGCCCGCGCCCGCCTTGGGCGCATATGGGCGGCGGTGACAGAGGTCACTCGAAATTCATGTGCACGGATCGGCCCGTTCCGGCGTCTCTTCCAGTGCGGACCCATCCACTCGGGGGTCCGCTCCGGAATACGTACGGGAGTCCGTCCGGTCGTCACCGCAGTTCGCACCGCCGTCACACAAGGGAGCAAGGCGTTGTCCATCGTCATCGAGCAGCCCGTAGAGGCCCGTCTCGTCGCCGCCGCACCGCGGATGCCGAGCATTCCCGCCACCCTGCACTACGACCGGCGGGACCCCTTCGCCGTCCGGATGACCTTCCCGGCGCCGGCCACCCTGGAGGGCGTCGAGGTCTGCTGGACCTTCGCCCGCGAACTCCTCGCCGCCGGTCTGCACGGCGCCGAGGGCCATGGCGACGTGCGGGTGCGGCCCTACGGCTTCGACCGCACCGTCCTGGAGTTCCACGCCCCCGAGGGGACCGCCGTCGTGCACGTCCACTCGTCCGAGATACGCCGCTTCCTGCAGGCCACCGGCGAGCTGGTGCCCGCCGGTCTCGAACACCTCCAGCTCGACCTGGACCACGACCTCGCCGAGCTGATGCGGGACGCCTGCTGAGCTAGTTCCCCCGTGCCAGCAGGGAGTTGAGCTCGCCGTAGCCGAGCCCTCCCGTCTGCGCGCCGTAGGTACCCGTGTCCAGCAGCTCCCGCGCGGCACGGCGGACCACGGCGTACGCGGCCGCCGCGATGCTGGAGCCCGCGCTCACGCGCGCGACGCCCAGCGCGGCCAGTTCGGCGACCGGCGGTGCGCCGGGGCCGACCAGCACATTGAGCGGCGCGTCGATCCCGTCGGCGAGTTCCTTGACCGTTCCCGGTTCGACGGCCCCGGGGACGAAGATCCCGTCGGCGCCCGCGGCCTTGAACGCGGCGGCCCGCTCCAGGGTCGCGTCCACTCCCCCGGCACCCCGCAGAAACGTGTCGATGCGCGCGTTGACGAACAGCGGCACGCCCTCCGCGTCGGCGGCCTCACGCGCGGCGGCGATGCGCTCGGCCTGCTCGGCGACCGGACGCAGGACGCCCTCACCGCCGTAGAGCGCGTCCTCGATGTTCACCCCCACCGCGCCCGCCGCGAGCACCGCGCGGACCGTGTCGGCGACCCCCGCCGGGTCCTTCGCGAAGCCGCTCTCGATGTCGGCGCTCACCGGTACGGCCACGCTCGCGGTGATGCGGGCGACCGCCTCCAGGGCCCGCTCCCGGTCCAGCCGGTCGCCGTCCGCCACGCCGAGGGCCCAGGCCAGGCCCGCGCTGGTGGTCGCCACGGCGGACGCGCCCGCGTCCTCGACGATGCGGGCGCTCGCGGCGTCCCAGGCGTTCGGGAGGATCAGCGGATGTCCCGGCACATGCAGCGCGCGGAAGGCCAGAGCCCGGTCACGGAGGGTGTTCTGGTTCGTCATGCGCCCCACTCAAGCAGGCGCGGGCGCGCTCTGGCTGGCAGGAATCCGACATCGGCGTGCGGGTCGCGGGCTCCCGTTAAATGCGTTGACAGCCCCCCGGGGCCGTTCGTAGCGTTGCCCTTGCTTCTGTTGCCGTCGATCGGAGTAGGACGTTGCTCGTCTGAGGTTCTGAGACACCGCGTCACACACCCCTGAGGTGTGTCCGCCGTGTACGACCTCGGCGTCCGAGCCGTCCTCCGGAACAGGGCCTTTCCCTCTGCCTCCGGGACCAGTCTCCCGCCTCGCGGTGTCTCGATACGCGTCTGCCCCTGACCGCGTCAAGCACCCACGAGGCCCGCATGCATACCTCCGTCACCTGTACGTCCCTCTCCTTCGCCTGGCCCGACGGGACCTCCGTCTTCGAGGACCTGGACGCCGCCTTCGGACCCGGCAGGACCGGGCTCGTCGGTGTCAACGGCTCGGGGAAATCAACCCTGTTGAAGCTGATCGCCCGTCAACTCACCCCGGCCGACGGCACCGTGCGCCTCGCGGGCGAGGTCGGCTACCTCCCGCAGAACGTCACGCTCGACACCGCCCTGCGCGTCGACGAGACCCTCGGCATCGCCGCTCGGCGCGCCGCCCTGCACGCCATCGAGGCCGGTGACGCGGCCGAGGAGCACTTCGAGACACTCGGCGACGACTGGGACGTGGAAGAAAGGGCCATCGCCACACTCGGCGAACTCGGCCTGGGACACATCGACTTGGACCGCACCATCGGCGAGGTCTCGGGCGGTGAGTCCGTACTCCTGCGGCTGGCCGCGCTGTTGCTCGGACGGCCGGACGTCCTGCTCCTCGACGAGCCGACGAACAACCTCGACCTGTACGCGCGCAGGCGGCTGTACGCGGCCGTCGCGTCCTGGCCGGGAGTGATGATCGTGGTCAGCCACGACCGTGAACTCCTCGACCTCGTCGACCAGATCGCCGATCTGCGCTCCGGCGGGATCACCTGGTACGGCGGCAACTACTCCGCCTACGAGGAGGCCCTCACCACCGAACAGGACGCCGCGACACGGATGGTGCGCGTCGCCGAGGCGGACTTCCGCAAGCAGAAGCGCGAACTGTCCGACGCCCAGGTCAAGTTGGCCCGGCGCAAGAAGTACGGGCAGAAGATGTTCGAGCAGAAGCGCGAGCCGAAGATCGTGATGGGCGCGCGCAGGCGGGCCGCGCAGGAGTCCGCGGGCAAGCACCGCATCCTGCACGAGGAGCGGCTCGCCGACGCGAAGGAACGGCTCGACGAGGCGGTGGAGGCCGTACGGGACGACGACGAGATCCGCGTGGAACTGCCGTACACGGCCGTACCGCCGGGCCGTCAGGTCCTGACCCTCATGGACCTGGAACTCGCGTACGGCGCGCGGGCGGGCGGCCTCGATCTGCGCGGGCCGGAGCGGATCGCGCTGATCGGGCGCAACGGCGCGGGCAAGACGACGCTGCTGCGGACGATCGCCGGGGAGCTGGAGCCGGTGGCGGGCGAAGCGGTGACACATGTCCCGCTGCGCTTCCTGCCGCAGCGGCTCGACGTCCTCGACGACGGGCTGACCGTGGCGGAGAACGTGGCCCGGTTCGCGCCGGGCGCCACCAACAACCGGGTCCGGGCGCGGCTCGCCCGCTTCCTGTTCCGGGGTGCCCGCGCCGACCAGCAGGCGGCGACCCTGTCCGGCGGCGAGCGCTTCCGGGCGGCGCTGGCCGCGCTGATGCTCGCGGAGCCCGCCCCGCAGCTGCTGATGCTGGACGAGCCGACGAACAACCTCGACATGGCGAGCGTGCGGCAGCTGACCTCGGCGCTGGAGTCGTACGAAGGGGCGTTGATCGTGGCCAGTCACGACGTGCCGTTCCTCGCGTCGATCGGCATCACGCGCTGGCTGCTGCTGGACGGGGAGCTGCGGACGATCACGCCGGAGGAGGTGGAACACCCGGCCTGAGGTCTTCGGTCGCCCCTCCGGGGGTCTTCGGTCACCCCTCCTGAGGCGTTCGGCGCGCATCTCAGGAGGGCCACAGCCTCACGTGAGGGGTTTTGTCGGCATGGACGGGTGACGCATGATGGCCAACCGGTGCCCCGACAACGGCGCCGAAACGATCCCGCCGATACGGAGTCCCGCTCGTGCCCAGCAAGAAGGCCCTCGTCCGCCGCCCCAGCCCGCGCCTGGCCGAAGGGCTGGTCACGCACATCGAGCGGGAGAAGGTCGATGTCGAGCAGGCACTCGAGCAGTGGGAGGCGTACGCGCACGCGCTGCGGGTGCACGGCTGGGAGACGATCGAGGTGGATCCGGCCGACGACTGCCCCGACTCCGTGTTCGTCGAGGACGCAGTGGTCATGTACAAGAACGTGGCGCTGATCTCGCGGCCCGGCGCCGAGTCCCGGCGCGAGGAGACGGGCGGGGTCGAGGAGGCGGTGGCCCGGCTCGGCTGCTCGGTGAACTGGGTCTGGGAGCCGGGCACCCTGGAGGGCGGTGACGTCCTCAAGGTCGACGACACGATCTACGTCGGCCGGGGCGGGCGGACGAACGCGGCCGGCGTCCAGCAGCTGCGGGCCGTGTTCGAGCCGCTCGGGGCGCGGGTGGTCACCGTGCCCGTGAGCAAGGTGCTGCATCTGAAGTCGGCGGTGACCGCGCTGCCCGAAGGGACGGTGCTCGGGCACATCCCGAAGGTGGACCGGCCCTCGCTCTTCCCGCGCTTCCTGTCGGTGCCCGAGGAGGCCGGCGCCCATGTGGTGCTGCTCGGCGGCGACAAGCTGCTGATGGCGGCGAGCGCGCCCAAGACGGCCGACCTGCTCAGCGATCTCGGCCACGAGCCGGTCGTGGTGGACATCAGCGAGTTCGAGAAACTCGAAGGATGTGTGACGTGCCTCTCGGTCCGGCTCCGGGATCTGTACGCCTGAACGGGTGACACAACCGCCCGTTCGGCGCCGGGACCTGCGGTCCTGCGACCGTGCGGGATTCCCCGGCAATACGGCCTGAACAGCGATCTTTACAGCGTCCTTAACCTACGGTCACGTAACCTACGGTTTCGTAGCCTACGATTCCGTAAGTTGCACAGGTCCCGGCACCGCTCGCCGGTTTGTTCAGTTTTGTACGACGTCCCCCTGGAGTCCTCGTGACGATCACTTCCCCGCACCTCGGCAGCCCCGCAGTCTGGACCGACGCCAAGCTGCTGTACGCGTTGGAAGAAGTCGTCGAGACGGAGCTCAACCGGCACCTCAAGGTCACCAAGGACTGGATGCCGCACGAGTACGTGCCCTGGAGCGACGCCCGGAACTTCCCGGGCTTCTTCGAGGACGGCGAGGCCTGGGGCAAGGAGCAGTCCAAGGTCACCGAGATCGGCCGCATCGCCCTCGTCGTGAACCTCCTTACGGAGGACAACCTCCCCAGCTACCACCACGAGATCGCCTCCCTCTTCGGCCGCGACGGCGCCTGGGGCACCTGGGTGCACCGCTGGACGGCGGAGGAGGGCCGGCACGGCATCGTCATGCGGGACTACCTGCTCGCCTCCCGCGCGGTCGACCCGGACAAGCTCGAAGCGTTCCGCATGCAGCACATGAGCGAGGGCTTCGAGTCGGACAACCGGCACTCGATGCTGCACTCGGTCGCGTACGTCGCCTTCCAGGAGCTGGCCACGCGCGTGTCGCACCGCAACACCGGCCACCAGTCCGGCGACCCGGTCTGCGACCGCATGCTGGCCCGCATCGCGACCGACGAGAACCTCCACATGGTCTTCTACCGCAACCTCCTGAAGGCCGCGTTCGAGCTCGCCCCCGACCTCACCATGCAGGCCGTGCGCGACGTCCTCGTCAACTTCCGGATGCCCGGTCACGGCATGCCCGGCTTCGAGCGCTTCGCCGCGCAGATGGCCATCGGCGAGGTCTACAACCTGCGCATCCACCACGACGACGTCATCCAGCCCGTCCTGCGCTTCCTCAAGGTCATGGAGATCGACGGCCTCGGCCCCGAGGGCCAGCAGGCCCAGGAGGAGATCGGCCTCTACATGGGCGGCCTCGACTCCGAGGCGTCCAAGTTCGACGAGAAGCTGGCGACCCGCAAGGCCCGCATGGCGGCGCGCGCCAGCGCCTGACGGGTCTCGCCTCCGTAAGCGAGCGAGGACTTCGGGGCTGTCGGCCGTACCAGGCCGTCGGCCCCGTTCCGCTGTCGCCGACCGGATCACCGGTCGGCGATCATCAGTCATCGGTCAGCGTGAGGTGCGCCGGATCTCCAGCCGTTCCTTCTCCGACAACCCGCCCCACACCCCGAAGCGTTCGTCGTTGTCGAGGGCGTACTCCAGGCAGGCCGAGCGGATCGGGCACATGCCGCAGATCCGCTTGGCCTCCCTGACGGAGCTGCCGGGTTCGGGGAAGAAGAAGTCCGCCCCGGTCTGCGCGCACAACGCCTCCTGCTGCCAGTCCAGGTCGGGCGAGGTGATCGTGTCGATGTGCATGGCCAGGATCGTGCCGTGCGTCGAAAAACGTTCGATCAACGTGGGATCAACGCCGCGCTCCGGGGCCTCCGGCCACCCCGATGGTGGCGCCGCGCCCGCACCGACGCACGGCGGCGCGCGGAACCGGTGTGAAAACACGGAGAACTTCAGCGGTCACCGAGGGTGACCAACGCCGTATCCGCGAACCGCTGCCCCACTGCGGCAGCGATTGTCAGTGGGCGGTGCAAGACTCGGCACTGCAGAGAACGGGCCCCTTCAACGAGGAGGGCAATGATGCTCACCACCCGTTTCGTCAACGGCGCTCCCAACTGGCTGGACGTCGGCTCCCCCGACATCGACAGCGCCATCTCCTTCTACGGCGGTCTCTTCGGCTGGCAGTTCCAGTCGGCGGGACCCGAGGCCGGCGGCTACGGCTTCTTCCAACTCGACGGCAGGACGGTCGCCGGCGGCATGCCCCTGCCCGCCGAGCACGACGCGTCCGCCTGGACCGTGTACTTCCAGAGCGCGGACGCGGAGGCCACGGCCAAGGCGGTGGAGCAGGCGCACGGCGCGGTCCTGTTCCAGCCGATGGACGTGTTGGGCCAGGGCCACATGGCGATCCTCAGGGACCCGGCGGGCGCGGCGTTCGGCATCTGGCAGCCGGGCCAGATGAAGGGTATTGACGTCGCGGGCGACCCCGGTTCGCTGACCTGGGTCGAGCTGTACACACCGGATGTCGCCGCGGCGGCCGCGTTCTACGACGCCTCGCTCGGTCTGGAGACCTCCGCCGCGCCCATGCCGGGCGGCGACTACACCTGCCTCAACGCGTCCGGGGCCGGTGAGGACGCGATGTTCGGCGGTGTCGTCCCGCTCGACTTCGACCCGACCGGCGCGGCCTCGGGGGCGTACTGGCTGGCGTACTTCGAAGTCGCCGACGCGGACGCGACCGTGGCCAAGGCGCTGGAGACGGGCGGCAAGGTCACCATGCCGGCCACCAGCATGGAGGGCGTCGGCCGCATCGCCCAGCTCACCGATCCGCACGGCGCCCGCTTCGCCGTCATCAAGAGCGAGGCTCCGCAGGGCTGACGGCCCCGATTCAGCGGGCCGGCCGGCCGGCGATTCGGCGGCCGACAGGCCAGTCCCACGCGGACGTACGGGCACGGCACGGCTCACGCCCGGGCACTGCTCACGCGGAGGCGCGGTGGACCAGTGTGGTCGGCAGGATCACGCTGGACGGCGCGCCTCCGATGCCGTCGCGGACGCCCCGGCGGTCGAGGCCGCGCAGCAGCAGACGGGCCATCAAGCGGCCCATCTCCTCTATGTCCTGGCGGACCGTCGTGAGCGGTGGTTCGGTCTGTTCGGCGACCGGCAGCATGTCGTCGAAGCCGATCACCGCCACGTCCTCAGGCACCCGCAGCCCCTCCTCGCGCAGCACCTTCATGGCACCGTACGCGGTGAGGTCGTTGGCGGCGAACACGGCGTCCACGTCGGGGCAGTTGTCGAGGAGCTCCCGCATGGCGCGCTCACCGCCGCCCGGGGTGAAGTCGCTCTCCACGATCAGCCGCGGATCGACGTCGACCATGACGTCCCGGAACCCGTCGAGCCGGTCCACCGCGGAGGTCTGGTCGAGCGCGCCGGTGATGTGCGCGATCCGGGTGCGGCCGAGCCCGACGAGATGCCGTACGGCCTCGCGGGCGCCACCCCGGTTGTCACAGTCGACGTACACCGTGGGTCCGGAGGCGCGTGTCCCCTCGCTCCAGCCGGGCCGGCCGCCGAACACGGTCGGGACACCGGCCCGTTGGATCAGCCCGGGCAGCGGGTCGTCGAGGTGCAGGGAGAAGACGAGCGCGCCGTCGACATGGCCGCCGGCGAGATACCGGCCGACACGGGCATGGTCGTCGCGGCCTTCCGTGAGGAGCAGCACGAGTTGGGAGTCGTGGGCTGTCAACTCCTTGCTGATACCCCGGAGTTGCATGGCGAAGAAGGGATCCGCGAAGACACGGGTCTCCGGTTCCGCGATCACCACGGCGATGGCGTCGTGCCGCTTCGTCACCAGGCTCCGCGCGGCCTGGTTGGGGACGTACCCGAGTTCGTCCACGGCCTGCCGGACCCGCTCGACGAGCGATTCCCGCACCCCGTCCCCGCCGTTGACCACCCGGGAGACGGTGGCCCGCGACACCCCCGCCCGCGCGGCCACGGCCTCCAGCGTGGGGCGCGGTGCTGTCTCGGTCACGTGTGGACCCCTCCTCGATGATGCGGATCAGGATAGCCGCGGCGGAACCTGATGGTGAGAGCGCTCCCAATACACGGTCCCCATCCCGCTCCCCCTGCCGAGCGCACCCTCGTCGACCTCGACCGGCCCTCCCCTCACCCCAGCAGATCCACCCGCCGCCCGACCCCGTCCCGCTCCGCCCGCTCATACGCCAGCCACGCCAACGCCAGGTCCTGCCACGGCAGCCCGACCGGCGCGTAGACAGAACGCGCACCGGCATCGGTCCGCCCCGGATGGTCCCCGCGCAGTACGTCGCCGAGCGTGGTGTCGATGTCCGTCGGGGTCAACGCGCGGACGGACTCGACCAGTTGGCGGTCGTCGACGACGACCAGCGCCGCGTCCAGCAGGTCGGGGGCGAGTTCCCGCTTGCCCGGCTCGTCGGCGCCCAGGCTGGTGAGGTGCTGTCCCTCCCGGGTGTCCGCGAGGGACAGCAGCGGGGTGCGGGACCAGGTGGCCAGCAGGACGATGTCGGCGGCCGAGGCGATCTCCTTCGGGGAGCCCAGGACCCGGCCGCCGTGCCGTACGGCGAACTCGGTCGCGCGGTCCAAGTCCGTGTCGTGGACGACCAGTTCGCCGTACGACCGCAACGCGCCCAGCCCCCGCACCATCAACTCGCCCTGCGCGCCCGCACCGATGACCCCCACCACCGCACCCTCCGCCGACCCCGCGAGAGCATCCGTGCCCAGGGCTGCCGCGAGCCCCGTGCGCCACGCGGTCACCGTCGCGGAGTCCAGCAGGGCGAGCAACTCGCCGTCCACGCCGCTGTGCAGGCAGAGCACGCCTCTCAACGCGGGGCGCGCGTCAGGGAACTTGGCGTTGACCTTCACCGTGTAGGCCTCGATGCCGGGGAGCAGTCCGGGCATCAGGGCGGTGGCCGTCCCGGGGAACGGCAGGTCGGTGCGCACCCGTTGGCCCGGGATCGCCACCGGGGCCCCTACGGCGAGGAAGCCGGCCCGCAGCGCGGCGAGGCAGGCCGAGGGTTCCAGCAGGGCGGCCAGGTCGCTCCGGGTCAGCAGGCGAGTCATGCGTTCATGATCCGTCAGACGCGGAGTCGGTGCCCGAGTCGGCGGCGGGGTCATCGGCGGAGCCGACAGCGGCATCTGGGCCTGGATCCGGGGCAGTTGAGGCCTTCTTCGCCCTGCTCGGCTGCACCCGCTTCGGCTCCCCCGGCATCTTCGGATACTCCGGCGGATACGGCAGATCTCCCAGCCCGTGGTCGTGTTCGTCGCGGCGGGCGAGTTCGAGGAGGGCGTCCAGGGAGTAGCGGTGGTCGTCCATGTCGGCGTGCACGTCGCCGAGTTCGGCGAAACGCGCCGGCATGGTTGCGAGGTCGAAGTCCCGGGGGTGCGCGGTACCGACCTCGTCCCAGCGGAGCGGGGCCGAGACGGGGGCGTGCGGGCGGGGCCGTACGGAATAGGCGGAGGCGATGGTGCGGTCGCGGGCGGTCTGGTTGTAGTCGACGAAGATGCGTTCGCCGCGTTCTTCCTTCCACCACTTGACGGTCACCTGGTCCGGCATCCGGCGGGCCAGCTCCCGGCCGACCGCGATGGCCGCGCGGCGGACCTGGGTGAAGGTCCAGCGCGGCTCGATCGGTACGAAGACGTGCAGGCCGCGGCCGCCGGAGGTCTTGGGGAAGCCCTTCAGGCCGCCGAACTCGTCGAGCACGGCGCGGAGTTCATGGGCGGCGCGGACCGCGTCGTCGTAATCCGTGCCGGGCTGCGGGTCGAGGTCGATGCGGAGTTCGTCGGGGCTGTCGACGTCGGCGCGGCGGACCGGCCAGGGGTGGAAGGTGAGCGTGCCGTACTGGGCGGCCCACAGCACGGCGGCTTCCTCGGTGGGGCACATCTCGTCGGCGCTGCGTCCGCTGGGGAAGGTGATGTGGGCGGTCGGGATCCAGTCGGGCATGTTCTTGGGCGCCCGCTTCTGGAAGAAGTTCTCGCCCTCGACCCCGTCCGGATAGCGCTCCAGGGTGGTGGGTCGGTCGCGCAGCGCGCGGAGGATTCCGGGGCCGACCGCGATGTAGTACCGGGCGAGGTCCAGCTTGGTGAAGCCGCGCTCCGGGAAGAAGATCTTGCCTGGGCTGGACAGCCGTACGGTCCGGCCGCCCGCCTCCAGTTCCACCGCTTCGCCCATGCGAGCCACCGTAGGCCCGGCGCACGGACATCGCACACCGGGCGGCGAGCGACGTACGAGCGCAGAATCGGAACCATGGATCTGCCGGTGATGCCGCCCGTGAAGCCCATGCTCGCCAAATCGGTGGCGAGGATTCCGCCGGGCATGCACTACGAGGCGAAGTGGGACGGCTTCCGGGCGATCGTGTTCCGGGACGGCGGAGAGATCGAGTTGGGCAGCCGTACCGGAAAGCCGCTGACCAGGTACTTTCCCGAACTGGTCGAGGCCCTGAAGGAGCGCGTGCCGGAGCGCTGCGTCCTGGACGGGGAGATCGTGATCGCGCGGGACGGGCGACTGGACTTCGACGCGCTGAGCGAACGCATCCACCCGGCCGAGTCGCGGGTGCGGACGCTGGCCGAGCGGACCCCGGCCTCCTTCGTCGCCTTCGACCTGCTGGCCCTGGCCGACGAGTCGCTGCTGGACGTGCCGCTCGGCGACCGTCGGGCGCTCCTCGAACGGGCGCTGTCCGGCGCGACCGCACCCGTGCATCTCGCCCCCGCGACCACCGACATCGAGGTGGCTCAGCGGTGGTTCGAGCAGTACGAGGGCGCCGGGCTCGACGGTGTCGTCGCCAAGCCGCTGGACCTGCGCTACCGCCCGGACGAACGCGCGATGTTCAAGATCAAGCACGAGCGGACCGCGGACGCCGTCGTCGCGGGCTACCGCCTCCACAAGAGCGGCCCCGTCGTGGGCTCACTCCTTCTCGGCCTCTACGACGGCCAGGGGACCCTGCAACACGTGGGCGTGTCCGCCGCCTTCACCATGAAACGGCGCGCCGAGCTCATCGAGGAACTCGCGCCCCTGCGCATGGACGACCCGGCCGGGCATCCGTGGGCGGCCTGGGCGGAGGAGGCCGCGCACGAGTCGGCCCGGCTGCCGGGCGCCCCGAGCCGCTGGTCCGGCAAGAAGGACCTCTCCTGGGTGCCGCTCCGGCCGGAACGGGTGGCCGAGGTGGCGTACGACCACATGGAGAACGGCGCGCGCTTCCGGCACACGGCGCGTTTCCGCCGCTGGCGCCCCGACCGCACGCCCGACAGCTGCACATACGCGCAGCTGGAGGAGCCGGTCCGTTACGACCTCGCGGAGATCCTCGGCCCGTAGAAATCGCGGGATTCGCGGGACGCCCGGAACCCTCCGGACCGACCCCCTCCACATTTTCCAGTGAGCCGATCGGCGCAATCAGCGCGCACAATCACAACCGAGCGGGTATGGCCACCAATGAACTTATAAGCGCACAATCGAAAACACAGACTTGGTGGCAACGGTGGGCATGGGACGAAGGGCGCCTGAGCGGCGCGGCGCGAGAAGAGCGGCGCTGCTGGCCGCCACGATGACGGCCTCCCTGGCAGTGGGCTGCACGGCACATCACGGCAGCCCCGTCGACGACGGGCGCGGACAGACCCGGCCCCCGACACAGACCCCGGCCCAGAGCCCGAGCGCCGGCGGCACGGTAGCGCCCGCCGCCGATCCCCTGCTCGCGGTGAAGATCGACAATGTGCCCGCGGCCCGCCCGCAGACGGGTCTGGACTCGGCGGACATCGTGTACGCGGAGCAGGTCGAGGGCGGGCTGAGCCGGCTGATGGCGGTGTTCGCCACCAAGCTGCCCAAGTCCGTCGGCCCGGTGCGCAGCGCCCGCGTGTCCGACCTGGAGCTGCTGCGCCAGTTCGACGACCCGACGCTCGCCTTCTCGGGCGCGCAGCACAAGCTCCTGCCGCTGATCGCCAAGGCCCCGCTGCGATCGGCGTCGCCCGACGAGGTGGCCAGCGCCTACTACCGGGGCGTCGACAAATCAGCCCCGCACAACCTCTATCTCCACCCGAACAAGCTGTTCTCCTCCGCCCCGGGCGCGGCGGCCCTGACGACCGGCTTCCGCTACGGCGCGGCCCCTGCGGGCGGCAAGCCCACCGCCTCCCGCACCGTGCGCTACCCGGCGGCCCGCTTCACCTTCACCTGGTCCGGGAGCAAGCACCGCTGGCAGGTCAGCGAGGACGGCACGCCCACCGTCCTGACCGACGGCAAGCGGCTGGCTCCGGCGACGGTCGTCGTGCAGTACGTGAAGATCCGCAAGTCCAAGTACCACGACGTCCTCGGCAACAACACGCCGTACACCGAGACGGTCGGATCCGGAAAGGCGGACGTCCTACGGGACGGCCGTACGTACAGCGTCGACTGGAAGCGCCAGAAGGCCACGGACGGAACGCAGTTCACGACCTCGGACGGAACACCGATGAACTTCGCGAAGGGCCAGGTCTGGGTGGTCTTCGCGAAGTCCTGAACAGGGCCGGCCAAAGCGCGCCCCTTCAGGGGCGCGGGGCGGTATCAATATGCGGCTCCGCCGCGTGGGCGCGACCAGCCCCCACCGCCCCGCAGACAACGAATCGCCCAGCCCGCTACCGCCGCGCAGCGAGGGGCTCCGCAGGATTCCGGAGCCCCTCCGCCGCATCCGACACCCGCTGGATGAGGTCGAAGAAGACCCCCTGTTCCTCGGCGGAGAGCGGCGCCAGAAACACCTGGTTCATCCGAGCCGTCCGCACGACCAGCTTGCGATGGACCCGCACCCCGTCATCGGTGAGCCGCAGCAGAAACCGCCGCCCGTCCCGCGCATCCCGCACCTTGTCCAGCAACCCGCGCCTGATCAGCCGGCTGATCACCTCCGCGATGGTGGACCGGTCCAGACCCACCCGCTCCCCCGCCGTCCGCTGGTCGAGCCCCGGCTCGTCGGCGAGCGCGTTGAGCACCGCGAACTGCGGGGAGGTGATCTCCTCGGAGACCATGGTGTTCCACAGCAGATAGTGCGCCTGCTGGAGTCGCCGGGCGAGGTGCCCGGGGTGGGTGGTGAGGTCCACCGCGGCCATGTGCCCTCCCGACGTCATATTCATCCGTGCACTGAACGATACCCGGAGGCCCCGGGAGCGAGTCCAGCCTCGCGCGCGGTCCTGACCCGGCACTTCTCCCAGGTCTTGACGGCGGGCCCCCACAGTGGCAGCGTGAAGGAAACTTCACCGAAATGCTCAGTGCCCTGATGATCTGCTGACCGGGCGCTCGAACGGGACGGAGCTTCACGGATGGACAAGGTGGTCGCCACAGCCGACGAGGCCGTGGCCGATGTGCCGGACGGAGCGACGCTCGCGGTCGGCGGCTTCGGGCTGAGCGGTGTGCCGAACGTACTGATCCAGGCTCTCTACGAGCGCGGTACGACCGGCCTGGGCGTGGTCTCCAACAACTGCGGGGCGATGGAGTCCGGCCTCGCCGTCCTCCTCTCCGCCGGGCGGATCGCACGGGTGACCGGCTCCTACATCGGCGCCAACAAGGAGTTCGCCCGCCAGTACCTCGCCGGGGAGCTGGAGGTCGAGATGATCCCCCAGGGCACCCTCGCGGAGCGACTGCGCGCGGGCGGTGCGGGCATCCCCGCCTTCTACACCCCCGCCGGGGTCGGCACGCAGGTCGCCGAGGGCGGACTGCCCTGGCGCTACGACGGCTCCGGCGGCGTCACGCTCGCCTCCCCGGCGAAGGAGGTGCGGGAGTTCGACGGCACCGAGTACGTCCTGGAGCGCGGGATCCGCACCGACTTCGCCCTGGTCCGCGCCGCGAAGGGCGACCGGCACGGCAACCTCGTCTTCAACAAGTCCACCCGGAACTTCAACCCCCTCGCGGCGATGGCGGGCAAGGTGACGATCGCCGAGGTGGAGGAGCTGGTCGAACCCGGCGAGATCGACCCGGACGCGGTGCACCTGCCCGGGATCTTCGTGCAGCGGGTGGTGGCCCTCACCCCCGAGCAGGCCGCCGACAAGCGGATCGAGCAGCGGACGGTGAGCAGCTGATGGCCTGGACACGCGAGGAGATGGCGGCCCGCGCGGCGCGCGAACTCCAGGACGGGCAGTACGTCAATCTCGGCATCGGCCTGCCGACCCTGATCCCCAACTACCTCCCGCCGGGCGTCGAGGTGATCCTGGAGTCCGAGAACGGCATCCTCGGCACCGGCCCCTATCCGACCGAGGACCAGGTCGACCCGGATCTGATCAACGCCGGCAAGGAGACCGTGACGGTTCTGCCCGGCGCCTCCTTCTTCGACTCGGCGCTCTCCTTCGGGATGATCCGGGGCGGGCACATCGACGTCGCCGTGCTGGGCGCGATGCAGGTGTCGGCGGGCGGTGACCTGGCGAACTGGGCGATCCCCGGCAAGATGATCACCGGGATCGGCGGGGCGATGGACCTCGTGCACGGCGCCCGCACGGTCATCGTCGTGATGACCCATGTGGCGAAGGACGGCTCCCCGAAGATCCTCACGGAGTGCGCGCTGCCGCTCACGGGCAAAGCGTGTGTGAACCGAGTCATCACCGATCTCGGCGTGATCGACGTGTCACCCGACGGTCTCGTGCTGATCGAGACCGCGCCCGGCGTGAGTGTCGAGGAGATCGTCGCCAAGACCGACGCGAAACTCACCATCACGGAAGGCCTGCTGTGAACCCGGTCTACATCGTCGACGCCGTCCGCACCCCCATCGGCAGGTACAGCGGAGGCCTCGCCTCGGTCCGTCCCGACGACCTCGCGGCCCACGCCCTCCGGGAACTCCTCGCCCGCACGCCCGACTTGGACCGGTCCCGCATCGACGACGTCTACTTCGGCAACGCCAACGGCGCCGGCGAGGAGAACCGCAACGTCGCCCGCATGGCCGGCCTCCTCGCGGGCCTGCCCACCTCCGTGCCGGGCGTGACGGTCAACCGGCTCTGCGCCTCCGGCCTCGAAGCGGTCATCCAGGCGGCCCGCGCGATCGCGGTCGGGGACGCCTCCATCGCCGTGGCGGGCGGGGTGGAGTCGATGACCCGCGCGCCGTACGTGCTGCCCAAGTCGGACCGGCCCTTCCCCGCCGGGCACACGGAGTTGTACTCGACCACGCTCGGCTGGCGCATGGTCAACCCGGCCATGAACCCGGAGTGGACCATCCCGCTCGGCGAGAGCGCGGAGCTGATCGCCGACAAGCACAAGATCGGCCGCGAGCAGCAGGACGAGTTCGCGCTCGCGAGTCATCAGAAGGCGGCACAAGCGCAGGCGGCCGGCCTCTTCGACGGCGAGATCGCCCCCGTCGCCATCCCGCAGCGCAAGGGCGACCCGGTCCTCTTCGGCGCCGACGAGTCCGTACGGGCGGACGCGTCCCTCGCCGCCATGGCCAAGCTCAAGCCGTCGTTCCGCACGGAGAACGGGACGGTCACCGCGGGCAACGCGTCGCCGCTCAACGACGGTGCCGCGGCCCTGCTGTTGGTCGACGAGGAAGGGCTCAAGGCGACCGGTCGTCAGCCCCTCGCCCGCGTCTCCGCGACCGGCGTCTCGGCGATCGACCCGCAGTACTTCGGACTCGCTCCGGTAGAAGCCGTCAACCGCGCACTCACCAAGGCGGGCAAGGGATTTGACGACCTGTCAGTCCTGGAGCTCAACGAGGCATTCGCCGCGCAGGTGCTCGGATGTGTCGCCGAGTGGCCCGAGTTCGACCCGGCGATCCTCAACCCCCAGGGCGGAGCCATCGCCCTCGGCCATCCGCTCGGCGCCTCCGGTGCCCGCCTCGCCGGCACCGTCGCCCACCAACTCGCCCGCAAGGGCACGGGAGTTGGCGTCGCGACCCTCTGCATCGGCGTGGGCCAGGGCCTGGCCCTCGTCCTCGAACGGTAGGAACCGGGACGGCAGCAACCGGAACGGCAGGAACTCGAACGGCAGGATCCCCCATGGCTCTCACCCAGCACGACATCGACCTCGAAATAGCGGCCGAGCACGCGACGTACGAGAAGCGGGTCGCCGACGGCGCGCCGGTCGAGCACCACCCGCGCCGCGACTACGCCCCATACCGTTCCTCGCTGCTGCGCCACCCGAAACAGCCGCCGGTCACCATCGACGTCTCGAAGGACCCGGAGCTGGTGGAGCTGGCCTCGCCCGCGTTCGGCGAGCGGGACATCACGGAGATCGACAACGACCTCACCCGGCAGCACAACGGCGAGCCGATCGGGGAGCGGATCACCGTCTCCGGGCGGCTGTTGGACCGGTCCGGGCGGCCGATCAGCGGCCAGCTGGTCGAGATCTGGCAGGCGAACTCGGCCGGCCGCTACGCCCACCAGCGCGAGCAGCACGACGCCCCGCTGGACCCCAACTTCACCGGTTTCGGGCGCACGTTGACCGACGACGAGGGCAACTACCGCTTCACGACCGTCCAGCCGGGCCCCTACCCCTGGCGCAACCACGTCAACGCCTGGCGACCGGCGCACATCCACTTCTCCATGTTCGGCACGGCGTTCACCCAACGGCTCGTGACGCAGATGTACTTCCCGAGCGACCCGCTGTTCCCGTACGACCCGATCATCCAGTCGGTGACGGACGACGCAGCACGGCAGCGCCTCGTCGCGACGTACGACCACAGCCTGTCGGTGCCCGAGTTCTCGATGGGCTACCACTGGGACATCGTGCTCGACGGCCCGCACGCCACCTGGATCGAAGAAGGACGCTGACCCGCCATGACGAAGATCGACACGAGCCGCCCGGAGTCCGTGCTGCCGACCCCGTCGCACACGGTCGGCCCCTTCTACGGCTACGCGCTGCCGTTTCCCGGCGGCGGTGACATCGCGCCCGTCGGACACCCGGACACGATCACCGTCCAGGGCTACATCTACGACGGCGAGGGCAACCCGCTGCCCGACGCCTTCGTGGAACTCTGGGGCCCCGACCCCGAGGGCAACCTCTCCACGACCGACGGATCGATCCGGCGCGACCCGGCCAGCGGCGGCTACCTCGGCCGCAACGGCGTGGAGTTCACCGGCTGGGGCCGCATCCAGACGGACGCCAACGGCCACTGGTACGCACGGACACTGCGACCGGGTGCGCGCGGCGGGAACGCCCCGTACCTCAGCGCGTGCGTCTTCGCGCGCGGACTGCTGGTGCACCTCTTCACCCGCGTCTACCTCCCGGGCGACGACGCCGCGCTCGCCGCGGACCCGCTGCTGTCCGGGCTGGACCCGGCGCGGCGCGGCACGCTGATCGCCCAGGACGACGGCAAGGGCACATACCGTTTCGACATCCGCCTTCAGGGCGAAGGCGAAACGGTCTTCCTGGAGTTCCAGTGACACCTGCCGACCCGTCGGACACCGGCCTGCTCGCCCCCGGGTGGACCGGCTCCCCCGCCGCGTCCGCGACGAGCGACACCGCGTATCTACGGGCCCTGCTCGACGCGGAGTCCGCCCTCACCCGCGCCCAGGCCGCCCTGGGTCTCGCCCCCGCCGAGGCGGCGACGGCGGTGACGACCGCGGCCGACGCCGACCGCTTCGACATCCGCTCCCTCGTGGACCGGTCCAGGGCCGGCGGAAACCCGGTGATCCCGCTGGTCGCGGATCTGACGAAGGCGGTCGGCGGGGAGTACGGCCCGTACGTCCACCGGGGTGCGACCAGCCAGGACATCATGGACACGGCCACGATGCTGGTCGCGTCCCGCACCCTGGACCTGGTCCTGACCGACCTGACCCGCACGGAGCACGCGCTGGCCCGACTGGCCGCCGCTCACCGTGACACCGCGATGCCGGGCCGGACACTCACCCAGCACGCCGTACCGACGACGTTCGGGCTGAAGGCGGCCGGGTGGCGGTCGCTGGTGCTCGACGCGCGGGATCGCGTGCGGGCGGTAAGGGGCACGCTGCCCGTCCAACTCGGCGGCGCGGCGGGCACGTTGGCCGCCTTCACGGCGTACGGCGCCGAGGACGCACTGGCACTCCCGGATGCCTACGCCCGCGAACTCGGCCTGGCGGCACCGCTGTTGCCCTGGCACACACTCCGGACGCCGATCGCCGACCTCGCCGGGTGCCTGGCCTTCGCGGCGGGCGCGCTGGGCAAGGTCGCCGCCGACGTCCTCGTCCTGTGCCGTACGGAGATCGCCGAGGTCTCCGAGGGCAGCGGCGGCGGCTCATCGGCCATGCCGCACAAGGCGAATCCCGTACGGTCCACGCTGATCGCCGCCGCCGCGCGCCGGGCACCGCAGCTCGCGGCCGTCCTCTACGGCTCGCTGGTCGCCGAGGACGAGCGGCCGGCCGGGGCCTGGCACGCCGAGTGGGAACCGCTCAGGGACCTGCTGCGGCTGGTCGGCGGGGCAGCGCGCGATGCCGCCGAACTGACCGAGGGGCTGCGGGTGCACCCCGACGTGATGCGTGAACACCTGGATCTCACCCATGGGTTGATCGTCTCCGAGCGGCTGTCGGCCGAACTGGCGCCGCTGCTGGGCCGGACCCGGGCGAAGGAACTGCTCACGGAGGTCGTCCGGCGGACGTACGCCGAGGGCCGTTCGCTCGCTGAACTCCTCGCCGAGGAGCCGGAGTTGAAGGATCTCGCCCTCTCCGCACTCACCGACCCCGCCCGTTACACGGGTTCCGCCGGAGCCCTCACCGACCGTGCCTTGGAGCGACGTTGACCGAGAAACTCCTCAACTTCCGTGCCGAGGGCCCCGATTCCGCGCCCCCGCTGCTGCTCGGGCCCTCGCTGGGCACGTCGTACGCCCTCTGGGACAAGGTCGCGCCCGAACTGTCCGTCACCCACCGGGTGATCCGCTGGGACCTCCCCGGGCATGGTGGTTCGGCACCCGGGTTGATCGGTCCCGGGGCGACCGTAGGAGACCTCGCGGATCTGGTGCTGGCGCTGGCCGACTCCCTCGGGATCGACCAATTCGCTTACGCGGGTGTGTCGTTGGGGGCGCGGTCGGTCTGCACCTGGCCGTACATCACCCCGAGCGGGTCGCGTCGCTCGCCGTGATCTGTTCCTCGGCGCACTTCAACGGGGCGAAGCCGTGGGAGGAACGGGCCGCGCGGGTACGGAGCGAGGGGCTTGGCTGGCTGGTGGAGAGCGCCGACTCCCGTTGGTTCACGCCCGGGTTCACCGTCCCGGAGCTGGTGGCCGACCAGGGTGCCGCCGACCCGGCCGCGTACGCCGCGTGCTGTGACGCGCTGGCCGCGTACGACCTGCGGTCGCGGCTTCCCGAGATCAGCGCGCGGACGCTGGTGATCGCCGGTCGCGAGGACCCGGCGACCCCGCCGGCGCATCTGCGGGAGATCGCGGACGCGGTGGCGGGCTCGGCGCTCGTGGAGATCCCGGGTGCCTCGCATCTCGCCCCCGCGCAGTGCCCGGAGGCGGTGCTCACGGCGCTGCGGGCGCACCTTGACGGGAGTGCGCGGCGTGGGATGGAGGTACGGCGTGAGGTGCTCGGTGACGCCCACGTGGATCGGGCCCAGGCTCGGCAGACGCCCTTCACCGCCCGCTTCCAGGACTTCATCTCCCGGTACGCGTGGGGGGAGATCTGGACCGATCCAACGTTGTCGCGGCGTGAGCGGAGCATGATCACACTCACCGCGTTGATCGCACATGGGCATGACGACGAGTTGGCGATGCATGTGCGGGCGGCTCGGCGTAATGGGCTCACGCCGGAGGAGATCGGGGCGGTGCTGTTGCAGAGTGCGGTGTATTGCGGGGTGCCTGCGGCGAACTCGGCGTTCGCTGTGGCGCAGCGGGTGTTGGCCGAAGAGGCCGACTAAGGGGGTGGGGCGGCTTGTTGTGTGTCGACTGCGGCCCCGGTGGGGGCTGGTCGCGCAGTTCCCCGCGCCCCTGAAGACGGGGCCGGCCTGTGTTCTTCAGGAGCGCGCAGTTCCCCGCGCCCCTGAAGACGGGGCCGGCCTGTGTTCTTCAGGAGCGCGCAGTTCCCCGCGCCCCAAAGACTTGGGCCGGGCTGTGCTTTCAAGGGCGCGCAGCTCCCCCCGCCCTAAAGACATGGGCGGGCCTGCGTTTTTAAGGGGCGCGGGGAACTGCGCGACCAGCCCCCACCGGCCCGCAGCCAAGAAACGACTCACCGCAACCCCCTCCCCGTCTCCAACACCTCCCGCGCCTGCGCCACCAACCCGTCCGCCCCGCACGAACGCGCAAGCGTCAGCCCCCTGTTGATCTCCGCCACGGACCGCGCGGCGATCCCGTACTCCACCCGCGCCGCCGCATGCTCGTACTGGCACGGCGAGGACTCCAGGTAAGCGACGGCCTGCGCCGCGAGGCGCACCGCCCGCTGCCCCGTTTCCAGCGAAGCGGCACAGCGGAGGGCCTCCCCGATCGCCGTGTCCGTGCCGAAGTGTTCGGCCTGGCGGCGCGCGTCCGAGGCGAGTTGGGCCGCGCGGGTCGGGTCCTCGACGGCGAGCGCGCGGGCGAGGTCCACGGCCCAGGGGACGAGGACCGGGTTGTGGTGGCCGCGTACGGTCGCCGCCTTCGCGGCCTGTTCCAGTTCGTTGATGCCGTCCTTCGTGCGGCCGACGGCGAGCAGGAGTCGGCCTCGCACGCAGCGCGGGTCGGGCAGCACGATGGTGGACGGGTACGGCGGTGTGAAGCCGTACTGTTCGGCGGTCGCCCAGGCCTCCTCGACATGGCCGCGGGCCAGCAGCGTGTCGACCAGGTTGCAGGTGGCCGACCAGTACAGGGGCAGCCCGCGGCCGACGCGCTCGGCGAGGCGCAGGGACTCGCGCAGCGAGATCTCGGCGTCGCGGAGGCGGCCGCGCCTGCGGTGGCCGAGGCCGATGTAGGCGTGCGCCAGCGAGAGGTGGCCGCCGCTCCAGCCCGCGGAGACGTACGCGCGCAGGGCTTCGTTGTACAGGCTCTCCGCGCGGTCCAGGCGGTCGGTGTAGGCGTACGCGCTGGCGAGCATCATGAGGATCTCGATGCCCCACTCGGTGTCGGTCCAGCCGAGTCCGGGGGCGAGCCGTCCGTTGACGAGGGCGCGGTCGCAGACCTCGGCGACCTCCTCGGCGTTCTCGCCGTGGGTCATGGCGTCGAAGCCGCGCAGGATCAGCAGGGCCCGCTCGGAGTTGTCCCGGCCGGTGCAGGTGCCGGCGAGTGCGGCGAGCCGCTCGGAGCGTCCCGGGGAGATGCCCTCGCCCGCGTGGATGCCCTCCCACATGAACTGCACGGCCTGGAGCCGCATCCGGGCGGCGCCCGGTTCGTACCGGGCGGCCTCCGCCTCGACGGTGCGGACGGCCTCCTCCAGCTGGTTGTTGTGGAGCAGGGCCTGGGAGAGGCGGAAAACGGCGTCCACGCGCGCGTGGCCGTCGAGGCCGGGCATGCCGAGGGCGGTCTGGAGGTGGCCGATGGTGGTGGCGGGCGCGGTGAGCAGGGTGGCGCAGCCCAGTTCGAAGAGCACGTGCGCGTGGGTCTCGGCGAGCGGCGGCTCCAGGAGGGCGCGCTCCAGACAGCGGCGGGCGGCGTCGGGGGCGCCGATGGAGAGGTGTTCGCGGGCCGCCTCGCGCAGCTGCTCGACGAGTTCCTGGTCGTCGTCCGGGTGCACCTTGAGGAGGTGCCGTGAGGCGGAGGCGGCGCCGAGCCCGGAGTCGGTGACGACCTGGGCGGCGATGCCGTGCATGGCCGTACGCACGCCGCCCGGGATGGAGTCGTAGACGGCGCTGGCGATCAGCGGGTGGACGAACTCCAGCTCCCCGGCGCCGGCTTGGGACGCGACGGGGTCGGGTGCGGTGAGGATGCGGGCGGTGCGCAGCAGCTCGGCGCAGCAACCCGCCTCCTCGCGGCTCATGGTGGCGAGCTTGGCGACCAGGTTCACGGAGATGCCGGTGCCGAGGATGGCAGCGGCCCAGGCGAACCGGGTGGCCTCGAAGCCCAGGTCGTCCAGGCGGGCGACGAGTCCGCCGCCGCGCGCGGAGCGGTTGAGCTCGCGCAGTTCGGTGGCCGCGTCCTCGACGGGTTCGAGTCCGCTGTCCTGCACCTTGGCGAGGAGTTCGACGGTCTCGTACGGGTTGCCGTCGGTGACCGCCCACACCTCGCGGCAGAACGCGCCGTCCGCGTGCGGGCCGAGGGTGGCGCGGGTGAGGCCCGCGGTGGCCCTCGGGGTGAGGGATTCCAGGACGGTGGCCGGCGGTCCGGCCGCGGCGGCGATGGCGTCCAGGTAGCGGGCGCTCTCGCCGCTGACCTCGCCGGGCCTGCGGGCGACCACGAGCAGGACGGACAGGTCGTCGAGGCGTTCGGCGAACGCGGCGAGCCAGCGCAGGGTCTCCTGGTCGGCCCAGTGGGCGTCGTCGACGATCAGGACCAGTGGCCAGACGCGCTTGGCGAGCCGGCGCACCGCGGCGACCAGTCCGTCGCACACGCCCTGCGGGTCGGGCTGCCGCTCGCCGGGTTCGGTGACACCGAGGGCGGGGCCCGCGATGTCGTACCAGTCGCCGAGGTACTCGCGGATCTCCTCGGGCATCAGCGAGATCAGGGCGGGCTGCAGCAACTGCCGTACGACGTTGAAGGGGACGGACCTGAGGGTCTCGCCGCCGCGGGCCTGCCAGACCTGGCAGCCGCGTGCCTCGGCGATACGGCGGGTCTCGGCCAGGAGCGCGGTCTTGCCGAACCCGGCCTCCCCCCGGACCATCAGCAGGCTGCCCGAGGACGACTCGTCGGCGCGCAGCCGGTCGATCGCCTCCGCCACACCGGCGACTTCCTCGTCGCGCTCCCACAGGGAGGCCGAGGCGGCCTCCGGAGGTCGTTCCTCCGTCATCCCGAAACCTCCCCAGTAGCCCGAACGACGTACAGCCCTTGAGCGTAGCCGTCCGGATGCCGAAGTGGAGGCCGGTCCGGGGAGCTGTTGCCGCATCGGGTGACGGCGGCTCAGCAGCAGGACTCATGTAGGTGACGAACGGTCAAGAGGCGCTGAAATGAAGGTGTTTTCCGATCATTCCCGGCCCACCCCGGACAGGCCCGCCGTACGGGCTCTGGTCGCCGGGTCGGTGGGGAACTTCATCGAGTGGTACGAGTTCGGTGTCTACGGCTATTTCGCGACGGTGATCGCGGCGCGGTTCTTCACCCCGGAGGGCGCGGGAACGGCCGAGGGACTGGTGCGGACGTACGCCTCGTTCGCGCTGGCGTTCTTCTTCCGGCCGGTCGGCGCCGCCCTGTTCGGCCGGCTCGGGGACAAGGTGGGGCGGCGGCCGGTGCTGATCCTGGTGATCGCGCTGATGACGGGCGCGACGACGTTGATCGGCGTGCTGCCGACGTACGCGACGGCCGGTGCCCTCGCGCCGTGGCTGCTCACGTTTCTGAGGGTCGTTCAGGGACTGTCCGCGGGTGGGGAGTTCGGGGGTGCGGTGTCGGTGCTGACGGAGTTCGCGCCGCCGGGCCGGCGTGGGCTGTACGGGGCGTGGCAGTCGTTCACCGTGGCGCTCGGGCTGTTGGGCGGGGCGGGGGTCGCGGCACTGCTGGCGACGATGCTCGACCCCGGTCAACTGGGCGACTGGGGCTGGCGGTTGGCGTTCCTGCTGACGCTGCCGATGGGGCTGGGCGCGCTGTGGCTCCGGCTGCGGCTGGAGGAGACGCCGTCGTTCCGGGGCGACGCGGTACGGGAGGTGCCGCCCGCGCGTGAGATGCGTGCGGCGATCGCGCTGGGCGCCGGGCGGGTGATGGGGTGGGCGGCGGCCGGTTACACCTTCCTGGTGGTGCTGCCGTCGTATCTGCAGAGCACGCTGGACGCGAGCTTCCAACAGGCGCTGCTGGCCACGGTGTTGGCCAACGTCGGCTTCGCGGTGACCATCCTTCCGGCGGGGCTGCTGAGCGACCGGGTGGGGCGGCGGCCGGTGATGCTGGCGGGGGCCGCGCTGGTGGTGGCCTTGTCCGTGCCGCTGCTCAACCTCCTCCAGGATGACGGGACTTCGAACACGGTGAAGGGTGCGTGGGTGTTCGGGGCGGGTGCGGTGGTGGGGCTGATGGCGGGGCCGGGTCCGGCGATGCTCTCGGAGATGTTCCCGACGAGCGTGCGCTACACCGGTCTGGGACTCGCCTACGCCCTGTCCAATGCCGTGTTCTCGGGGTGTGCCGGGCTCATCATCACCCAGAGCGTGCGGCGGACCGGGAACGTGGACATCCCCGCGTACTACGCCGTGGCGGCATGCGCGGTGAGCGTGCTCGCGCTCGCCGTCACCAAGAACCCTGCGGGAAAGGTGGGTCGGGAGGATGCGGATGCGGGTGATCGGGCTGATGTCCGGGACGTCGTACGACGCGATCGACGCGGCGGCGGCCGACCTGAGCCTCGTCGGTGACAGCGTCGTACTGGAGCCGCTCGGGATGGTGAGCGAGCCGTACGACGAGGAACTGCGGGAAGCGCTCGCGGCGGCGCTGCCACCGGCCGCCACCACGCTGGCCGAGGTCTGCCGGCTGGACACGCTGATCGGGCAGGCCTTCGCCGCGGCGGCCGTCCGCGCGAACGCCGAACTGTGCGGCGGGCGGGCCGAGTTGGTGGCCTCGCACGGGCAGACCGGCCACCACTGGGTGGAGGGCGGCGCGGTGCGCGGCACGCTGCAACTGGGGCAGCCCGCCTGGATCGCGGAGGCGACCGGGCTGAGCGTGGTCGCCGATTTCCGGCCACGCGACATCGCCGCCGGGGGCCAGGGCGCACCCCTCGTCAGCCTCGTCGACCTGCTGTGGCTGCGCGGCCGTCCGGGCAACCCCGTCGCGCTCAACCTCGGCGGCATCGCCAACCTCACCGCCCCCGACGGCACCGCCTTCGACACGGGACCGGCGTGCGCGCTGATCGACGCGGCCGCGCGGGGCTTCAGCGGCGGCCGGCTCGCCTACGACGCGGAGGGTGCCCTCGCGGCCCGTGGAACGGTCCACGACTCGCTGCTGGAACGGCTGTCGAGCGAGCCGTACTACACGCTCCCCGCGCCGAAGACCACCGGCAAGGAGCTGTTCCACCTCGGCTATCTCCAGGACGCGCTCGCCGGTCTCGGCACGCTGCCCGCCGAGGACGTCATCGCGACGCTCACCCTGCTCACGGCCCGCACGGTCGCGGACGCGGTCCGGTCGGTGGCCGCGACGGAGGTCATCGCCTCGGGCGGCGGCACCCGCAACCCGGTCCTGATGGCCCTGCTCGCCGCCGAACTGCCGGGCGTCCCCCTGCGCACCTCCGACGAGCTGGGCCTCCCGTCCGCCGCGAAGGAGGCCTACGCCTTCGCCGTCCTCGGCTTCCTGACGGCCCACGGCCTTCCTGGAACGGTCCCGGCGAGCACCGGCGCCCGGCACCCGAGCGTGCTCGGTTCGGTGACGCCGGGGCGGCGTGGAGTGCGGCTGCCACCGGCCGCCGAGCACAGTCCCGTACGGCTGGTCCTGGGCTGAGAAGTGGGCCCACGAGCCCTTGGCACACCAACGCGCAGCGATTGGGACCGGATCCTCTCATCCCCCTTTCACCGACGCCTCATACGGTAGGGGCATGACGCAGGTGACTCCCCCCGGGTGGTACCCCGATCCCGGGCAGACGAATGACGGTCCCGCCGCCGAGCGCTGGTGGGACGGCAAGGCATGGACGGACCGCACCCGCCCCGCCGGGTCGGGCGCCGAATGGGGTCCCCCGACGGAGCCGCCGTACGGCGGGGCGTACCCGGCGTATCCCGCCGCGCCCCCGGCCGCGCCGCGCCGCAATCTGCGCACGGGCATAGCCGTGGCGGTGGCCGTGGCGGTCCTCACGGCCATCGGTGTCGGCGCCTACGCGCTGTCCAACGACGGCAGCGGGAACGGCACCCAGGCCAACCCGCAGCAGGCGCCGAACGGTCAGGGCGGCGTCGGCGGCCAGGGCGGCCCCGAGGGACAGGGCGGCACGGGCGGTTCCGGCGGTACGGGCGGCCAGAGCGATCCGTTCGGCGGGTCCGGCGGGACGGGTGGTTCCGGTGGCGCGGGCGGTGCGACGCCCGCTCCGAGCCAGTCGGCGGAACCGAAGGTCAAGGCCGGCGGCACCGTCATCGACTCCCTCGACGGCATCAGCTTCACCGTGCCGTCCGACTGGTACGGCCAGGTCATCCAGATCGGCGCGCAGGTCACGTCGAACACCTCGTACAAGTGCCCCGGCAACACCTCCCAGACCTGCACCAACGGCGGGGCGTACTCCTCGCCCGCGGTGGTCCTGGGCACGAAGGGCAGCACGGCGGAGGCGGTCGCCAAGGCGGACATCGCCGCCAACGCGAAGGAGTCCTACGGCGGTACGACCTACGGCAGCATCACCTCCCACGAGGTCCTCGCCTCCAAGGCCGTGACCGTGGCCGGGCAGAAGGGCTATCTGGTCCGCTGGAAGGCGGTCACCAGCAAGGGCGCCGACGGCTATGTCGAATCGCTCGCGTTCCCGTCGCCGGCCAGTACCGGTCAGATCGTCGTGGTCCGCTTCGGTGTCGACGTGGGCCAGAAGCAGTCCGTGATCGACGAGATCACCTCGAACATCAAGGTGGCCTCGGGTACCGGCGGCGACGGACAGAAGATCTGAACTGCCGCCGTAGCCACGCCAGTTCCCCGCACACCGGTCGGCCGGGTGGGGCGCCTCTCCGCTCAAGAGGAACCCCACCCGGCCGGGGGGTGCGCGCCGCCCCCGTCCCCACGGTGCGGCGCGAGCAGGTCACCGTCCAGTCATCCCATGGACGGCGGCCTGGTTCTCAGGGTGACCCGGCGAGCCCGAGTGCGGGCAGCACCGCGGCCTCCACGAATCTGACGAGGTAGTCGGGGTCGGCGTAACAACCCTCCAGGACCGGCCGGGCCCGCAGGACGCCGAAGATCTGGGCGGGTACGTACGGCAGGGCCGGATGGTCGGCCGGGATCTCGCCGCGCTCCACACCGCGACGCAGGATGTCCTCCAGCGCGGCGATCTCGGGATGGACGAGCGCTTCCCGTACCGCCTGGGCGAGTTCACTGTCCTGGATGACGGCGTGGCCGAGCGCCGAGACGAGTTTCGTGTCCTTCGCCGACCAGGCGCCCGCCGCCCGCGCGGCCTGCCTCAGGTCCTCCGCGAGCGATCCCGTGTCGATGCCGGTGAAGTGCACCCGGCGGTTGGCGCGCAGCGCGGCCGCGACGAACTGGGGCTTGGTCCCCCACTGCCGGTAGAGCGTGGACTTGCTGCACCGGGTGCTGCTGGCGACGCCCTCCATGCTGACGGAGTCGTACCCGCATTCCCGGATCTGTTCGAGCACGGCGTCGAAGAACTCCCGCTCACGCTCCGGCGTGATCTTGGAGCGGCGCGAGGCGGCGACCGTGTCCGGTGCGTCCTCAGCCTGCGACGTCATGGCTCGTCTCCTCGCTCGGTCCACGGACCCGGGGTCCGCTCTCCAGTGTGTCTCGTTTCGCTATCGATACGCCAGTGTACCGGTACTCAGCCGTATCGGTACCCACCCGTATCGGTACACTGGCGTATCGGAACGAACTCGTACCGATGAGTTCGGGCCGCCGACCGGGTCACAAACCCGGCCAGCACCACCACACGCACCACCGTCAGCGAAGGGGCCGGGGGATGAATGCCCGCACCGAGCCTGCAGAGAAGGGGACCAGCGCGATAGCGCGGCCCCCGCTCGTCCGTGAGCTCCTGCTCGTCGCAGGGCTCTTCCTCGTCTACAAGTTCGGCCGCCAGCTGGCGACGGGCCACACCACCGAGGCACTGCACAACGCCCGCCACGTGTGGGACCTGGAACGGACCCTGCGTCTCCCGGACGAGGGCTCGGTGCAGTCGGTGCTGCTGCACAGCGACACCCTCGTGCACATCGCGAACACCTTCTACGCGACCGTCCACTTCCCGGCCACCGTGGCCTTCCTGGTCTGGCTGTACCTGCGGCGCCCCGCGCACTACGTCTGGGCCCGCCGGGTCCTGGCCACGGTCACCTCGGCCGCCCTCGTCCTGCCCTTCGTGTTCCCGCTCGCACCCCCGCGCATGCTGGCCGCGACCGGCCTGGTCGACACCGCCAAGGTCTACGGCCCCTCGGTGTACGGCCCGCCGACCAGCGACCACCTCTCGAACCAGTTCGCGGCGATGCCCTCGCTGCACTTCGGCTGGGCCCTGATGGTGGCGATCGGCCTGATCGTCGCGACCCGCTCGCGCTGGCGCTGGCTGTGGCTGCTGCACCCGCTGGTCACGCTGATGGTCATCATCGGCACGGCGAACCACTACTGGCTCGACGCGATCGTGGCCGCCGCCATGCTCGGCATCGCCCTCGCGCTGATCCATCCCCCGCACCGCACGGCGACGACCGCCGGACGCGGCCGGCCCCAACTCGCCGTGGACGAGCCGGTCCTGGTCGGAGCCGGCCGATGAACGCCACCCTCGTCGCCGTCGTCCTGTCCCTGTTCTCGGCCGTCGCCTACGCGGCAGCGGCCGTGGCCCAGGAACGGCTGGCCTCCCGCAACTCCGACGCGGGCATGCTCCGGCTGCTCGCCACCGGATCCTGGTGGGGGACGGTCGGCCTCAACGCGTCCGCCGCACTGCTCCACGTCGTGGCCCTCAAGTACGGCCCGCTGACCGTCGTACAGCCGCTGGGAGCCCTCACCCTGGTCGCCGCCGTCCCGATGGGCGCGCGGGTCGCCGGGCGTCGGGTCACCCTGGTCGAATGGCGGGGCACCGCCCTCACCCTGCTCGGCCTGTCGGCCCTGCTGGTCACGGCGTCCGGCCCCCAGCCCGACCAAGTCCTCACCGTCCCCCAGGCGTTGGCGGTCGCGGGCGCGACCTCCGCCCTGATCGGCCTGCTGGCCCGCCGCGGCGCGAAGCCCGGTCTACGGCATGCCTCGGCATCCGGTGTCGCCTCGGGTGTGGCCTCCGCGCTCACGCAGACCGTGACGGTCGCGGCGACGGACCGTTCGGGTCCGCTGCTGAGCATGCAGGTGGTCGGAGTCGCCCTGCTGGTCGCGGTGTTCGCGGCGGGCGGACTGCTGCTCTCGCAGACCGCCTACCGGGGCGGCCTCGGCGCCCCGCTCGCGGTGGTGACCCTGGCGAACCCGGTGGCCGCCGCCGCGATCGGCCTCGCACTGCTGGGCGAACGCCTGCAGGGCGGCGCGGCCGGCATCCTCCTCGCCCTGGCGGGAGCCGGGATCGCGTCCTGGGGTGTGGTCCTGTTGACCCGGGTGACACCCGCCGTACCGCTGCCGCACGAGTACGGCGACCACGATCACCCTGTGGCCGCCGTCCTGGCACTGGAGCCCCAATCGGCCTCCGCCGAACCGGCGTTGCTGCCCCGGCAGCCGGACAGGAAGTCCGCGCCGGGGCATCTCACCGCGCTCTGATCAGGGTCAGCCGAGGCCGCGCGAGTCCTGCTTGAGCGCGGTGTCGACGGTCAGGGCCGTCGCCACCACCAGGCTCAACAGGGGCTCGGGCAGCTGGTAGTGGATCTGCAGGACGTAGTTGTCCGCAGTCGTGAACATCGTCTTGGCGAGGCCTTCCCAGGTCTTGGTGATCCGGGCGACCTCGTTGTCCGCGTGGTCGACGATCGCGAAGTTCCAGGCCCGCCAGTTCTCGGCCTTGATCGCGCCGATCTGCTGGCCGTTCGCGTTCAGCGCGAAGTTGATCTTCCCGATCATGTTCTGCTGGACGATCTCACCCACGGGCGAGCCGTCCGGACGGGTCACGATCACCCGGGACTTCATGATCTTCGCCGGCCGGGTCAGCACCAACTGCGGCTGCCCGTACGCGTCCCGGATCTCCAGCCGGTGGGTCATGTACTGGTCGAGGCTGGAGACGAAACGCAGCGCCTTCTTCAGCGTGCTCTGGCCGACCTCGTCGACCGAGCCGATCACGTTGCCGTTCTGATCCATGACCTTGTACTCGTTGGTCAGCTCGATCAGCTTGGCCTTCTGGTTCACCACCAGCACCGGCTCGGTGAACAGGCTGCCGCCGCCGGGGCCGCCCCCGGCGACCCCGGCCTGCTGCTGCACCTGCTGCTTGACCTGGCGCTGGGCCCGCGGATCCGGCCCCGCCTGCTGCTGCGGCACGGCCTGCGGCTGCTGCTGGGCGCCCTGGCCCTGCTGGTCCGCGTTGGTGTGCTCGGTCCACTTCACGCCGTCCCAGTACCGGAGGGTCTGGGGCGCTCCGTGCGGATCCGGGTACCAGCCTGCAGGTGTGTTCGAATGCGTGGTCACCGGGGCACACTACCGCGAGTGCCCCGGAAAACAACCGGCTTCACAAAGCCCCTCAGGCGGTCGCGATCGCCGGGTCGCTGACCCCCGGGCGGCCGTTCTCGACATGTCCGGCGAATCGCCGCAGGAACGTCGCGTCGCCGTCGGAGGTGACCGTCAGGTCGTACCACCGCTTGCTCGCGCCCAGGTCGAAGGTGTGCCGTACGGTGGCGCCCGCCCGCACCTTGAAGGTCTGGGAACGGCCGCCGTAGCCGCTGGCGACCTTCAACTGCACCGTCCCGGAGCCCTTGTTGGTGAAGGTCAGCTCGACGTCGTCGCCGCAGTTGCGGGCGGTGACCTCGGGGCCGGCCGTCCTGCCGGGGCCCTTGAAGACGCGCAGGAAGCCGTTCGGGCCGTGCACGGTCAGGTCGTAGGAGCCGTTCGAGTACGCCGAGTTCCAGGCGTCCGAGACGGACTTGCCGGCCTCGGTGGTGTAACTCCAGGGCCCGTCCGTGCGGTTGGCGGAGGTGACCAGGAAGGTGGCGCCGGCCTTCGCGCCGGAGGCGAAGGTGAGCGTGAACTTCCCGGCCGCCGTGTCGGCCGAACCGTCCACCGCGGCCGCGTACTTGAGCGGCCGGGCCGGGCGCAGTCCGCGCTCCTGCTTGGGCAGCACCGGGTTGGCGGGCGGGGTCGGCTTGTAGTCCGGGTGACGGTTCTTGTCCGGCGGCTGGTAGCCGTCGGTGCCCGGCAGCGTGACCTCCTTGACGTCCTTGTGGGAGAAGTCGAAGGCGCCGGTGAGGTCGCCGCAGATCGCGCGCCGCCACGGCGAGATGTTGGGCTCGTGGACGCCGAAGCGGGTCTCCATGAAGCGGATGACCGAGGTGTGGTCGAAGGTCTCCGAGCAGACGTAACCGCCCTTGCTCCAGGGCGAGACGACGATCATCGGCACGCGCTGGCCGAGGCCGTAGGGACCGGCCGGGTGGCTGGCGTCGCCCTTGAAGAGGTCGGGGCCGACGTCGACGGTCGACTTGCCCTGCGCGGCCGAGCCCGGCGCGAACGGCGGCACCAGGTGGTCGAAGAAGCCGTCGTTCTCGTCGTAGGTGATGAACAGGGCCGTCTTCGCCCACACCTTGGGGTCGGAGGTCAGCGCGTCCAGGACCTGGGAGACGTACCAGGCGCCGTAGTTCGCGGGCCAGTTGGGGTGCTCGGTGAAGGCCTCGGGGGCGACGATCCAGGAGATCTTCGGCAGCTTGCCGCCCTTGACGTCGGCCTTCAGCTGGTCGAAGAAGCCCTCGCCCTTGGTGGCGTCGGTGCCGGTGCGGGCCTTGTCGTAGAGCGGGTCGCCGGGCTGGGCGTTCTGGAACTGCTTGAAGTACAGGAGCGAGTTGTCGCCGTAGTTGCCGCGGTAGGCGTCCTGGATCCAGCCCCAGCCGCCCGCCGCGTCGAGGCCGTCGCCGACATCCTGGTAGATCTTCCAGGAGACCCCGGCCTTCTCGAGCCGCTCGGGGTACGTCGTCCAGCTGTAGCCGGCCTCGTCGTTGCCCAGGACCGGGCCGCCGCCGACGCCGTCGTTGCCGGTGTAACCCGTCCACATGTAGTAGCGGTTCGGGTCGGTCGAGCCGATGAACGAGCAGTGGTAGGCGTCGCAGATGGTGAAGGAGTCGGCGAGCGCGTAGTGGAAGGGGATGTCCTCGCGCGTCAGGTACGCCATCGTCGTGGAGCCCTTGGACGGCACCCACTTGTCGTACTTGCCGCCGTCGAACGCGGCGTGCCCGTCGTTCCAGCTGTGCGGAAGGTCCTGGATGAACTGCAGGCCCAGGTCGTCGGCGTCGGGGCGGAACGGGAGGATGTCCTTCGTGCCGTCCGACTGGTACCAGACCGGTTTTCCGTCCTGCCGGGTCACGACCGGATGCGGGTCGCCGAAGCCCCGGACGCCCCTCAGCGAGCCGAAGTAGTGGTCGAAGGACCGGTTCTCCTGCATCAGGACGACGATGTGCTCGACGTCCTCGATGCTCCCCGAGCGGTGGTTCGCCGGGAGCGCGGCGGCACGCTCGATGCTGTTCGACAGCGCCGTGAACGCCGTGGTGGCACCCGCGAGTTGGAGAAAGCGACGCCGATTGACTTCGGACATGGGTGAGGCACCTCTCATCCTGACGCGCGGCCGGCCGGAACATGGCGAAATGCGCGCGGTGCGAGTGTTCCAAGAGCAACAAACGTCAGGGAAGGGTCTGGTGGCGCCTGTGTGAAACTCGCCCGTACGTGCGGGGCGGCTCCTCGCTCACCTCGTGGCGAGGGCCTCGGTGAGGGTGAGGCGGGAGGCCGGTTCTGGTGGGTGGGCCACTCCGCCGAGGCCGAGGAAGAGGGCGGAGAAGGTGGCCCGGGTGGCGCGTTCGGCGGCCAACGCGTCGGAGGGGCGGCTGACTTGGACCATGCCGGGTAGTTCCGGACAGGCGGTCGGGGTGAGGACGCTGCGGATGGCGTGGATGCCGTCCTCGCGGGCCTCGACGTAGATCACTGTGGGGTGGCCCGCGAAGTTGAACCGGGTGCGGGCCGCGTCCCAGCCGACCGGCACCGAGCGGTCGATGTCGGGCGGGAGCGGGGTCACGGCCACCGCGGCCAGGGTGGCGGAGCGCCTTCGACGAGGGCGTTTCGGCAGGGCGGAACCGTGACCGGAGGATATGAAGATCCTGTCAGGCCACCATCAGAGTCCTGTCTGCTGTCACGGGGGCGACCTTAGGGTGAGCCGCGTGAACGCATATGTCCTGGTGGCCGAGGACGACGTCAAACAGGCCGAGGTGATCCGGCGCTATCTGGAGCGCGAGGGCCACTCCTCCCTGGTCGTCCACGACGGGCGCGCGGCCATCGACGAGGTACGGCGCCGGCAGCCGGATCTGCTCGTCCTCGACGTCATGATGCCCCTGGTCGACGGGCTGGACGTGTGCCGTGTGCTGCGCCGGGAGTGCGAGGTGCCGGTGCTGATGCTGACCGCGCGCAGCACGGAGGAGGATCTCCTGCTGGGCCTGGACCTCGGCGCCGACGACTACATGGCCAAGCCGTACAGCCCAAGGGAGTTGATGGCCCGCATCCGCACCCTGCTGCGGCGGACGCGGGGCGCGACGGCGGCGCCGGACGACCCCGTGCTGCGGATCGGCGCGCTCGCCGTCGACCCGGTCCGCCGTACCGTCGCCCTCGACGGACGCCAAGTGGTGTGCACGCCCGGGGAGTTCGAGATCCTCGCGGCGATGGCCGCCGAACCGGAGCGGGTCTTCACCCGCCGCCAACTCCTCGCCCTGACACGGGGGTTCGACCGCTACATAACGGAGCGGACCATCGACGTGCACATCCTCAACCTGCGCAAGAAGATCGAGGCCGTCCCCCGTCGACCCGCCTATCTGCAGACCGTGTACGGCGTCGGCTACAAGCTCATGGACGGAACTCGTGCGCGCTGCACCGGAGTTGGGGACAGCGGGAGACAACGGCACGAAGTACAGGGCACGCGTCCGCGCCAAAGTGCCGCCGCACAGAAGCCTGTTGGTCCGCCTGCTCGCCACCTCCGTGATGATCGCCGTCTGCTCGGTCGCCGCCACCGCCTGGCTGGCCGCCCGCACCACCAGCAGCGCCATCCAGCAGGAACAGGGCCAACTCCTGTCCTCCGACACCGAGATCTACGACACCCTGGTCGGCTACGCCGCCGTCCACCCGGACTGGAACGGCGTCGCCCCCACCCTGCGCCGCCTCGCCGAACGCACCGGCCGCCGGATCACCCTGACCACGCAGAGCCGTCGTACCATCGCCGCGTCGTCCGCCACCACCGCCGCTCTCCCCGTCAGGGCCTCCGCGGTCGTCGATCCGCTGCACACCGACCCCGCCCTGCTGTCCGGCGGCGAGAGCGACCGGATCGACCCGCGTGCCGTCGGCCCGTACCGGCTGACCGCCGCCGAGCGGAAGACCCTGCGCCAGTGGGCGGACAAGATCCTCTCCTGCCTGCGCCGCACGACCGGTGCCGCCGGCCTCGTCGAGGAGCCGAGCGGTCGCCCCTCCATCAAGCTCTCCGACAGCGCCCTGGGGTCCTTCGTGGACGTGGGCTGCGGCCTCGACGAGCTCAGCTATCCCGTCAAGACCGAGATCGGGCCGCTCGGCCGGGTCAACACCATGGTCAACGACTGCCTGGAGCGCCAGAAGCAGCCCGAGGTGAAGCTCGCCATGGACTTCGTCATCCGTACGAAGGGCGACAGCCAGATCGCCCGGACCTGCCTCGACACCGCCCGCCGCGACCAGCTCACCCCCTATGTCGCACCGGCCGCTCTGCTGTACGTCACCACTCCGGCCGGCGTGACGAGCGCCCCCGCCTTCCACTTCTCCTCCACCAACACCGCCCGGATCGCCGGTGTCGCCGGGCTCGTGCTCCTGGTCACCGTGGCGGTCACCGTCGTCGTCGGCACCCGACTGGTGAGGCCGCTGCGCGCCCTGGCCGACGCGGCCCGCCGCCCCGTGGAGGAACACCGGCGCGTCCCGGTCACCACCAACGACGAGATCGGCTACCTCGCCGCCGCCTTCAACGACCTCACCGAGCGCCGCGAACGCATGGAGGGACAGCGCAAGGCGATGGTCAGCGACGTCGCCCACGAACTGCGCACCCCGCTCAGCACCATCCGCAGCTGGCTCGAAGCCGTGCAGGACGGCATCGCCACCTCCGACCAGGCGCTCGTGGACTCCCTCCTCGAAGAGGCGCTGCTGCTCCAGCACATCGTCGACGACCTCCAGGACCTCGCCGAGGCGGACGCCGGCCAGCTGCGCATCCACCCGGAACCCCTCTTCGTACGCGACCTCCTCGACCACGTCGCCACCGCCCACCTCGGCCGCGCCGAGACCGCGGGCGTCACCCTCACCACCCGCACCGACGGCGACCCCGAACTGTCCGGCGATCCCGTACGGCTGCGGCAGGTCATCGGCAACCTGGTGTCCAACGCGATACGGCACACCCCGCCCGGCGGCACCGTCACCTTGCGCGCCCACCGGACCGCCGAGCACGTGACGATCGAGGTCGCCGACACCGGCACCGGCATCCCCGCCGAGGATCTGCCCCGGGTCTTCGACCGCTTCTGGCGCGCCGAGAAGTCACGCAGCCGGCGCACCGGCGGCAGCGGTCTGGGCCTCGCCATCGTGCGCAGGCTGACCGAGGCACACGGCGGGACGGTGACGGTGACCAGCACGGTCGGCGCCGGCACGGTCTTCACCGTCCGCCTTCCCGCGTGACCTACTGGGCGGCGGGCGGCAGCCGCATCCCCGCGAGGTCCGCCGGGACGGGGGTGTCCGGGCGGAAGAACGGTTCCGAAGGACCGTCCTGGGCGTTGGCGGGAGCGTCCGTGAGCCGGAACCGGTCGCGCAGCCGGCCGTAGAAATCCGTCGGGCGCAGGCGGACGAGGCGGACGCGCTGGGGGGCGCGGAAGACGCCGATCCAGTCGCCGGGGTCCAGGACGCCGCGGAGTTGGCCGTCGACGGTGACGATCGCCTGGCCGGAGTGGGGCAGGACGCGCAGGCCGACGGGTTCGTCGGGGGCGGCGATCACGCTGCGGTTGAACGTCATGTGCGGGGCGATCGGCGTGAAGACGACGGCGTCCATGTGGGGCGAGAGGACGGGTCCGCCGGCGGCGAAACTGTAGGCCGTGGAGCCGGTCGGGGTGGCGACGGCGAGCGCGTCGGCGGAGTAGGTCGCCAGCAGGCGTCCGGCCAGGTAGACGCCGACGCCGACCTGCCGGTCCCGGGCGAGCTTCTCCAGGACGACGTCGTTGAGCGCGGTGACGTCCAGCGCGCAGCCCCAGCCGCCGCCCTCCGTGGTCTCGGGCCGGACCTGCGGCGGCGGCAGGGCGGGACCGCGGCCGTAGCGCAGCAGGGCCTCCATCTCCTCGGGGATGTCGAGGGGGCGGGAGGCACGCATGGTCAGCGTCATGCGCTCCTCCACGATGGCCCGCCCCTCGTGCACGGCGTCGAGGGCCTCGTCGATGTCGCAGGCCGGGACCTCGGTGAGGAAGCCGACCTTGCCGAGGTCGACGCCGAGGACGTCGGCCCCGCTCTTGACGGCGATGCGGGCGCCACGCAGGAAGGTGCCGTCGCCGCCGAGGGTGACGACGAGGTCGGGGTTGCCCGCGGCCTCGGCCTCCTCGCGTCCGGCACGGCGGTGATGGTCCTTGGCCCAGACGTCGATCTCCGTGCAGCGGACGTCGTGCGCCTCGCTCCAGGCGTGCACGGCGGCCGCCGCGTCCCGGGCGGTCTCACGTCCCTGGTGCACGACGAGACCGATACGGCGTACGGGCATGGGGTCCTCCGTGGAGTGCGGTCGGGGCGTCAGGAGCGCGGTGCGTGACGTTCGTCGGGCGGGACCAGGCTGAGCACGATCTTTCCCCGCGTGTGCCGCCGCTGCACCTGCCGGTAGGCCTCCTGGACCTCTTCCAGCGGATACACCTGGCTGATGGGGACGGTGAGCTGTCCCTTGGAGACCAGTTCGGCCAGTTCGGCGACCAGTTGAGGGGTGAAGACGTCCTCCTGGGCCCTGCTGCGGACGCCGTAA
The DNA here is from genome assembly GCF_033335955.1 of Streptomyces sp. N50. GTDB lineage: Bacteria > Actinomycetota > Actinomycetes > Streptomycetales > Streptomycetaceae > Streptomyces. The sequence continues at coordinate 8,206,479 of NZ_CP137549.1, read as the reverse complement.
CGGGCGACCGCCCGGCCGTCGGCGAGGGTGTTGATCCGGTGCGGGGGCACGCCCAGTCCGACGGCGATGTCGACGTTGCCCTGGCCGAAGGTGTCGACGAACGCGTCGATCCCGTCGGGTGCCGCGGCCTTCAGCCGGTCGGCGAGGCCGGGGCCGTGCTCGACGGGGACGACACCGAGCGAGCGCAGGAAGTCCGCGTTGTGCGGTCCGGCGGTGCCGATGACCGTGGCGCCGCGCAGCCGCGCGAGCTGCACGGCGAGGGAGCCGACTCCGCCGGCCGCGCCGGACACCACGACGGTGTCTCCGGCTTCCAGATCTACGGCGTCCACGGCGGCCCATGCCGTCACCCCGACCGCGGACAGCGGCGCCGCGGCCTCCCAGCCGATGTCGGCGGGCTTGGGGGCGAGGACGTCGGCGGGCGAGACGACGTAGTCGGCCTGCGCCCTTCGGGGCAGATAGCCGATGACCTCGTCGCCGACCGCGAACTCGCTTACGCCGTCGCCGAGTTCGGCGACCCAGCCGGCGAAGTCGTTGCCCTGTCCCTCGGGGAAGGTGGCCGGCCACATGTCCGCGAAGACGCCCTGCCGGATACCGGCCTCGCCGGGGTTGACCCCGGCGACGACGACCCGGACGAGGACCTCCCCGGGGCCCGGCTCCGGTCGCGGCACCTCGACGACCTCCAGCACCTCCGGGCCGCCGTAGCGCGAGAACTTCACTGCTCGGGGCATGGTCGAGTCTCCAGTGTCCAGAGGATCGGCGGGCTTACAGAAGGTACTGCCACTTGGTCATGCGGTCCTTGAGATCGACGGTCGGGCCGTCGAGCGTGAAGGTGCCGTCGCCGCGGTGATGGAACAGGCGCGGGGCGGGCCGCGTTGGATCGGTCCAAGCCCGGGACCGGCTCCAGGACGAACAGGCTGTAGGGGGCGACGAGGCTGGTGTCGGCGACCCTGCACTCGATGTTGGCGAAGCACTCCGCGACGAGCGGCGCCTGGACCTTCTCGCCGTCCACGGCGGTCAGGTCGAACTCCTCGAACTTGTCCACGTCTACGCCCGAGCAGTTGCCGATGTCGACGACCGTGGCCGCCATCTCCGCCGTCGGGACGGAGACGACGCACTCGCCGGTCTCGACGAGCGCCTCGTAACTGTGGTCCCAGGGGCCGATGGTGCACGCGATCAGCGGCGGGGCGTGGCGGACCATCATGTTGAACCCGTTGGTCATCACGTTCGGGACGCCCCGGTGCCGGGTGGTGACCAGGATGACGGGACCGGGTTCGATCAGCCGGTGCACCTGGTCCAGGGGGTGGGGCCGAAGGTCCTTCACGGTGGTCATGTCCGCTCCCGACGCCGTACGGAGCGCGTCCCGGCGGCGGGGCCGGCGCGCTGTCTGCCGCTTCGAGTCTCGGCAGACGGCGTACCGGTATGAAGGCCGCGGTTTTCCTGGGTGCGGGAGGACCAGGCTCCGCTTATTTACGTGCTTGCGTTCACTTGGGCCTTCTTCGGCTCCGCGGCCAGCGCCCTCAGCGTCTCGAAGGCCTCCGCCGTCGGGCTGGCCGGTTCGGCCTGGTAGACGACGAGTTGCTGATGCGGGGCGCCGTTGACCGTGAACGCGGCGAAGGCGATGTGCAGGTCGCCGACGTCGGGGTGCTTGAGGTGCTTGCCCTCCTGGGACTTGCTCTTGACGTCGTGCAGCCGCCAGAGCCCCGCGAACTCCTCGCTCTCCGCGGAGAGTTCGTCGACCACCTCGGCGATACGGGCCGATTCGGGATCGTGTCCGTAGGCGGCCCGGAGTTCGGCGACACAGGAGTGCGCGGCCCGGTCCCACTCCTGGTAGAACTCGCGTCCCGCCGGATCCACGAACACGTTCCGCGCGAGGTTGTCGAACGCGTCGAACCCGCTGTGCAGCGCCGTGGCAAGGGAGTTGCCCGCGAGGATGTCGAGCGCCGGGCCGAGCACGAACGCCGGAGTGTGCTCCCAGCCGTCCATCAACTGCAGCAGCTGCGGGCTGATATCGGCCTGACCCCAGTCGTGCGGGCGCTGCGAGGGCGTCAGGCAGAGGCGGTTGAGATGGTCGGCGGACTCCGCGTCCAGCTTCAGCGCCTGCGCCACGGCTTCCAGGACCTGCGGCGAGGGGCTGTTCTCGCGGCCCTGCTCCAGCCTGATGTAGTAGTCGGAGCTGACTCCGGCGAGCATCGCGACTTCTTCCCTGCGCAGTCCCGGCACCCGGCGTCGGCCGTACTCGGGCAGACCGACGTCCTGGGGCTTGAGGGCCTCGCGACGGGCCCGGAGGAAATCACCCAAAGGGGTCCCATTGCTCATGCGGCAAGACTAGATGCTTTTCGATCGTTGAGAAGAGCCGCTCGTGCACAGACGCACCAGGTTCCACACTCTTCACACAGCGTGATTCGCCACCCGGGCGACCTGCCCCGCAGCTCCTCCGTGCCACCCGGGAGCCGTGATCCTGGGTGCAACGCACCCACCGTCGGCAGAGCTTCTCCGGGTCTTTTCCGCCTAGCCTCGACGGTATGTACAACGACGACGTGCGCCCCGGCCCGGTTGAAGGGCTGGGTCAGTTCCTCCGCTCCCGCCGGGAGCGCGTCAGCCCCGCCGACGTGGGGCTGTCCGGCTCCGGCCGGCGACGGGTGCCCGGGCTGCGCCGCGACGAGGTGGCCGCGCTCGCCGGGGTCAGCCCGAGCTACTACAGCAGACTCGAGCAGGGCCGTGAACTCAGCCCGTCGGTACGGGTGTTGGAGGCCATGGCCCGTGTGCTGCGGCTGGCGGAGGCGGACCGGCTGGAGCTGTTCCGGCTGGCGCGACCCACAAGCCGTCGCACGAAGTCGCCGTCCCGCGTCGAGCGGGTGCGCCCGCATCTGCGGCAGCTGATCGAGAGCTGGACCAGGACGCCGGCGTTCATCATCGGCCACGCCCAGGACCTGCTGGCGACCAACGCCCTGGCCGACGCCCTCTACCGCGACTTCACCCAGCACGACAACGTGCTGCGCATGCTCTTCCTGGACCCCGCGGCGAAGACGTTCTACCGGAGCCCGGAACGCGCGAAGAACCGCGCCGTCGCCGATCTCCAGCAGTCCGCCGCGAGCATGCCCGAGGATCCCCGCATCCTGGAACTCGTCGGTGAACTGTCCGTGCGCAGCCCGGAGTTCCGCTCGCTGTGGGCCCGTGAGTACATCCGGGTCCCGCCCTACGAGGTCAAGCAGATGCGCCATTCCGTGGTCGGGGACCTGGAGTTGCGGCACGAGGCGCTCACCATCCGCAGCGCGCCCGGGCAGCAGCTCGTCATCCTGCAGGCCGAGCCGGACTCGCCCTCGGCGGACGGTCTGGCCCTGCTGGGTTCACTCAGCGCGCCCGAGGTGCCGCACCAGCAGGATCCGGCGCGGGGCGCCCCGTAAAAGCCCGACCCGAATTACTGGGAATTCTGCTCGACCGCTTCCAGTATCCGGTCCAGGAAATCGCCGAAAAGGCGCACCTCGTCCGAGGTGAGCGGGTCGAAGAAAAGCCGCCGCACGTTCTCCACATGCGTGGGTGCGGCGGCCTCGATCATTTCCCGGCCCTTTTCCGTGAGCCGCACCATCGAGCCGCGGGCGTCGTCCGCGCAGGGCTCGCGCGTGACGAGCCCGCGCTTCTCCATGCGGCTGATCTGATGGGACAGCCGGCTGCGCTCCCAGTCGACCTCGGCACCGAGCTCCCGCGCGCGCAGCACGCCGTCGGCGGACTCGGACAGGGGTGCGAGGAGGGCGTAGTCCGCCGCCGAGAGGCCTGAATCCCGCTGAAGTTGCTGGTCCTGGGCCCGCTGCAGCTCGCGGCGCACTCTCCGGTACTTCGCCCAGACGTCGGCCTGGTCGGGGGTGAGCCATCGCGGTTCGGACATGGCCTCACGGTACCAGGTTGTTGACATGTCACCGACTTCGCCGGTCGGCGCCCGTTCCTGGGTGTGGGACTCCCAGGAGAACCGCTGCCTTCATAGCCCCGTCGCGGCGGGACAGACTCGTACTCGTCAACAAGAAATCCCCCCCCCACAAAGGGGAAGCGACGAAAGAGGTTCTCCCCATGGCTACGTGGTTTGTCACCGGCGCCTCCCGCGGAATCGGCGCGGAAATCGCCCGGGCCGCACTGGCAGGCGGTAACAATGTCGTGGTCGCCGTACGGAATCCGGAGCGGGTGCCCGACGACCTCAAGAAGTCCGACAACGTGTTCGCCGTCGCCCTGGACGTCACGGACAACGACAGCATCCCGCAGGCGGTCGAGGCCGCGGTGGAGCGCTTCGGCGGTATCGACGTCCTGGTGAACAACGCCGGCCGCGGTCTGCTCGGCGCGCTGGAGGAGATCACGGACGCGGAGGCGCGGTCGCTGTTCGACCTCAACGTCTTCGGCCTGATCAACGTCACCCGCGCGGTGCTGCCCGTCATGCGCAAGCAGGGCTCCGGCAAGCTCGTGCACATCGGTTCCCGCTCGGGCTTCGAGGGCGAGCCCGGGGTCAGCCTGTACTCCGCCTCGAAGTTCGCGGTCGCCGGCGTCAGCGAGGCGCTCTTCGCCGAGATGGCACCGTTCGGGATCCAGTCGATGGTGGTCGAACCGGGCGTCTTCCGCACCGACTTCCTCGACTCCAGCTCCCTCTCGGTCGCCGCGAACCGTATCGCCGACTACGACGGCACCCCGGCGCACGTGACGCTCGACTGGATCGACCGGGCCAACCACGCGCAGCTCGGCGACCCCGTCCTGGGTGCGGCCCTCATCGTCGAGGTCACCGGCACCGAGAAGCTGCCGACGCACCTCTACCTCGGCCGCGACACCCTGGAGCGGCTGGAGGTCAAGTACCAGCAGGTGCGGGACGACCTGGCCCCGTGGCGCGAGAAGTCCGCGGCCACCGGGCACGACGACGCGGCCTGACGCGACTCGGAGCGCTTGGACCGGTCCAGTTCGGGACCTGGGGCCGCCGAGTCCGGGGCCCAGGGCCGACGAGTCCGGGACCTGGGGCCGACGAGTCCGGGGCCCAGGGCCCGGGCGCTTGGACCGGTCCAGTTCGGGACCTGAGGCCGACGAGTCCGGGGCCCGGGGCCGACGAATCCGGGCGCCCGTGTCGGCCACCACCCGGCGCACCTCCCCTGAAGTACCTGACCCACCGTACGCACCTGCCCCACCGCAATTGCCTGACTCACCATAAAAATCTTTCCCATCCGAGTGATTGAGGTTCCGTGATGTCCACTTCCGCCCTGCTCACCGGCACCCCCCTCTCCGGCCGTGTCGCCGTCGTCTCCGGCGCCTCCAGCGGCATGGGTGCCGTCACCGCCGAACGGCTCGCCCAACTCGGCGCCACCGTCGTCGTGTTGGCCCGCCGGAAGGAGCGCCTGGAAGGCGTGGTCAAGAACATCGAGGCCGCAGGCGGCACCGCGTTCGCCCTGGCCGTCGACGTCACGGACCGCGCCGCCGTCCAGGCCGCCGCCGACCAGGTCGCCGAGCGCTTCGGCAAGGCCGACCTGGTGTTCAACAACGCCGGCGTCCAACTCATCTCCGGCATCGAGGAGTTGAAGGTCGACGACTGGCAGCGCCAGATCGACCTCAACATCAGCGGGCTGATGAACGTGATCGCCGCGTTCCTCCCCCACCTGACGGAGTCCGCCGCCGCGGGCAAGCCGGCCGACCTGATCAACACCTCGTCGATCGCGGCCACCCGCATCCTGACGAAGTTCTCGATCTACTCCGGCACCAAGGCGTACATCAGCCACCTCACCCGGCTGCTCCGCGTGGAGCTCGGCCCGAAGATGGTCCGCGTGGCCACCATCGAGCCCGGCATGGTCGACACCGAGCTGCCCGACCACGTCACCGACCCCGACGCGTCCAAGCTGATGGCCGACCTCATCCACGACATCGACGTCCTCCAGAGCGCCGACGTCGCCGAGACCGTCGCCTTCATGGCCGCCGTACCGCGCCACGTCAACCTCACCGAGATCACCATCCTGCCCACCGCGCAGGCCGTCTGAGACCCGCCCGTCCCCTCGCCCCCCCATCCCCTCAGGGCGGGGGAGGAACAGCCCTCGCTGCTCCTCCCCCGCCCTGGCGGCATTGGTTGACACGACAACATCAGTGGTGTTTTGTTGATACGTCAACGAGGACACACCCTCCCGCAACGCAACCCCAGGCAGACCGGAGGCCCGCATGAACATCACGGTGATCGGACGAGGACACGTCGGCGGCGGCCTGGCCCGCCTGTGGGAGAAGGCCGGGCACGAGGTCAGGACGCTGGGCCGCGACGGGGGTAACGCCTCGGACGCGGATGTGGTGGTCGTGGCCGTCCCCGGCAATCAGATCGCCGAGGCACTGAGCGGCGTGACCGGCCTCGACGGCCAGGTCACCATCGACGCGACCAACCTCTACTCGGAGCGCGACGAGGCCTTCCCCTCGCTCGCGCACCAGGTGAAGTCGATCGTCGGCGGCCCGACCGCGAAGTCGTTCAACACGGTCTTCGCCTCGGCGTACGACCAGATCGGCACCCAGCGAGTCACCCCGAGCAACCTCTTCGCCGCCGAACCGGCCGCGAAGGACATCACCGCGCAGCTCATCACCGACGCCGGATTCGACCCGCTCTACGTCGGCGACCTCGACCCGGGCGCGCGCCTCCTGGAGGACAGCTCGGGCCTGACCCGCGCGCTGGCCGGACAGATCGGCCCGTTCTTCTACCGGTACGCGCGCCCCGGGGAGCTGTAAGTACGGGGCGGGCAGGGGCAGTTCGCGGAGCCGAGCGCACCGATCCGCCCGCCCCCACCCACCACCACCCGGTTCCTTCATGGGTCACTCCGGCCCCGATGCCACTGCGTAGAAACCGAGACGTCGCGGCAAGGTCGAGCAGCTCGCGGAGGCTGCCCCGGCCGCTCAGCCCGGGCCGTCCGGCACGGCTCGGCGGCGCGCACCGCCCGTCGCCCAAGCCTCCTTGACCTTGTCGCGACGTCAGGGTTTCTACTGACCTCATGCGAATCGGCGAGATCGCCGCCCTCATCGGGGTCACCCCGCGGGCCGTGCGGCACTACCACCATCTCGGGCTGCTGCCCGAACCCGTACGGCGGAGCAACGGCTACCGCGAGTACGGCATCCGGGACGCCGTCCTGCTGGCCCGGATCCGGCGGCTGACCGAGCTGGGCCTCGGTCTCGACGAGGTGCGCGACGTCATCGCGGACGACGAGGGCCGCGAACTGGTGGACGTCCTCCAGGAGTTGGACGAGGACCTCGCACAGCAGGAAACGGTCATCCGCGAGCGGCGCGAGCGGCTCACCGCGCTGCTGACCGAGGCGCGGGACGGGCGCCTGACCGCCGACGCACCCCTCTCACCTCAGCTCGCCGCCCTCCTGGCGGGCCTCGGCGAGCTGCCGGACTCCCCCATGGCCGTGAAGGACCGGGAGATCCTCGCCCTCCTCGACACCGTGGCCCCCGAGGCGGACCGGGTCCGGCTGATGGAGACGCTGCGCGGAATGGCGGAGCACGCGGGCGAGATGTACGCCCTGCTCGACGCCCTCGCCGACAAGGATCCGGACGACCCCGGGGTGATCCGTGCCGCCGCCGCGCTCGCGGCCCTGCTGCCCGACGACCTGGCCGCGCGGTTCTCCGGTCAGCCCGACGGCGGTCTGACCGACGCCCTCTTCGCGGACCTGGCACCGGCCCAGTCGGCAGCGGTGCGCCGGGCGATCGACCTCGCGAAGCACCGGCAGAAAGCCCCGCCGTACCGACAGGAACCCCCGTCATGACGACGACTCCGGAGATCCAGACGCCCCTCCCCCAACCCGGAGCCCCCGCGCGTGGACCGGTCCAACGGAAGCTGCGCGCCGTCGCTGTGCCAGCCCAACTCTCCCTGGTGGCCTGCCTGTTCAGCGGAGTTCCGGTGCCGGACGCCGTTCTGCTCGGCGGCAAGGTGCTCCTGCTGATACTCCTCGCCGTCGAGGCCCACGTCTGGCTGCGGCTGCGGCGGCTCGGCCTGTCCCGGCGTCAGGCGCTGGCGCGGCTCGTGCCCGAGCGCCTGGCACGGTACGTGGCGCACGAGGCGCGGATCCTGGCGAGCCTGGTCCGGTGGATCGCACGCCGTCCGCACGGTGTCGGCGAGGCCGACGGGGTCTTCCCGTACGCCCGCGACCAGGCGGCCATGATGTACGGCCTCACGTTCGTGTGTGTGGCCGAGACGGTCGCCCTGTCGTTCCTCCTCGCCAGGTGGCCCGTCGTCCACGCCGTCCTCCTGGTCGTCGACGTCTACACCGTCCTGTTCGTCCTCGGCATGCACGCGGCCGCCGTCACCCGGCCGCACGTCCTCAGCGACGGCGCCCTGCGCGTCCGGCAAGCGGCCGGCGTCGACCTCCGCGTCCCCCTCGCGCAGATCGCCTCCTTCCGACGCGAGACGCGGTTCACCCATGAGAAGAAGGACGGCGAGCTGAACCTCCCCATCGGCTCCCAGACCTCCCTCACCCTCGAACTGACCGAGCCGGTCGACGCGCCCAAGCTCCTCGGCACCCCGCGCCTCGTACGGGTGATCAGGCTGCACGCCGACGACCCGAAGTCCCTCTACGACGCGGTCACCAGGGCACGGACCACGCCCGCACCCGCGCCTCAGGACGCCGACTGAATGTCCCCCCGCGTGGACGCCGCGATCGTGTCCCGGTGGGCGAAGTCGCCCGGGGGAATGCCGGGATGATGGCCGAGCGGGGTCGACGGGACCGTCACCGAAGGGCCGAGGGTGAGTCGGGAGACGATGCGGTAGCGGTCGCCGCGATAGACCGAGTGGACGTATTCGACAGGCCGGCCCGTGGTGTCCGACGTCAGCCGCTCGAAGAGCAGGGCCGGGGAGAGTTCGGGGACGTCGAGGAGTTCGGCCTCGGCGCGGGTGACGACGGTCGGCTCGATCGCCTGGACCGCCTCCTGGACGTGCACCCCGTGCTGTTCCCGCAGGTGTTCGTACAGGTCCCCGGCCTCCAACTCCCGTGCGGACAGGGTCGGTACGAGGTCGGCCCGGATGTGCAGGTGCTCGATGGCCATCGGGGCGCCGTCGACCAGGCGCAGCCGGGCCACGTACACGATCTCGGCGGCGGGCGAGAGGCGCAGCCGTCGGCCCACACGGGCGCCGGCCGGGATGGTGGTGAACTCCAGCAGGCGGCTCGACCAGGCTCCGGAGGCCTGAGGTGCCGTCATGGTCTGTTCGCCGGAGACGAGTTCCTGGGTGATCTTCTCTGGCGCCACGAACATGCCGCGACCGTGCTCCCGCACCAGCAGCCCCGCGGCGACGAGTTCGTCCACCGCGGCGCGCAAGGTCGGCCGGGACACGCCGAGTTGGGCACAGAGGACGCGCTCGGAGGGGATCGCGTCCCCCGGGTGGTGCGACTCGACGAGGTCGAGGATGAAGTCGCGGACCCGCTCCCGTTTGAGTACCGCACCTGGCGCGTCGGCCTTCATGTCGTACTCCTCATGCGCGGAGCCCCTGGTTGACCACCTGACCAGTTGACCAACTGTAGCCCGCAATCGCCCTGTTGACCCGGGCAGTGTAACCACCACCGGGCGATGATCCTTCCGATCCGGGCCGACCGGAACGCCAAGTCCCCTTGCAGTGCGAGGGGTTGACGTCCGCATTGGTCTATGCCACCTTCATCCCCACATCGAGAGGTGAGCTGTCCAGTGGGCCTCACTGGTCAGGTGGTCAGGTATCCGTTCGCGCCCTCCCCAGGTGGGCCTCCCCCACACGCCCCGTCCCGTCCCGGAGGCGCCCCGTGCCCGCACAGCGTTCCTTGCTCTCGCTCGTCCCCCGCCCCACCAAGTCGGCAGTCGGACCAGGGCAGTTCACCCTCGACGCCGACACCGCCCTGCACATCGGCGCGGGCGCCGAACCGGCCGCGGACCTGCTGCGCACCCTGCTCGCCCCGGCCACCGGACTGACGCTACGGCCGTCCCCGGACGGGCAGTTCACCCTGACACTCGACCCCGGCCTGGCCGGTCTCGGCGAGGAGGGATACGGACTCACCGTCGCCCCGCACTTCGTACTGCTGCGCGCCGCGCACCTCACCGGGCTGCTGCGCGGCATCCAGACGATCCGCCAACTCCTGCCCCCACAAGCCTTGTCGGAGACTCCGCAGCCCGACGCCCGGTGGGTGCTGCCCTGCGTCGAGATCACCGACCTCCCCCGTCATCCCTGGCGCGGCGCCATGCTCGACGTGGCCCGGCACTTCCAGCCCGTCTCCTCTCTGCGTCGGTACGTCGACCTGTTGGCACTGCACAAGATCGGCGTGTTCCATCTGCACCTCACGGACGACCAGGGCTGGCGTATGCCGGTGTCCGCCTACCCGAAGCTCACGGAGATCGGCGGTCACCGCGCCGAGTCCCAAGTGGGCCCCGCCGGAAGCGACTTGTACGACGGTGTCCCGCACGGCGGCTCGTACACCCGGGCCGAACTCACCGACCTGGTGAGCCATGCGGCCGCTCGCGGGGTCACCGTCATGCCCGAGATAGAGATGCCCGGACATGTACGGGCCGCCCTCGCCGCCTATCCCGAACTGGGCAACAACCCCGAGCGCACCCTCGACGTCTGGACGCGCTGGGGCGTGTGCGACACCGTCCTCGGGGTCCACGACGAGGTGCTCGACTTCTGCCGTACGGTCCTCGACGAGGTCATGGACGTCTTCCCCTCGCCCTACATCCATGTCGGCGGCGAGGAGTGCCCCACCGCCGAGTGGACGCACAGTGCCGCCGCACGCGAACGGGCCCTGGCGCAGGGCCTGTCGAGCCCGGCGGCGCTGCACGGCTGGTTCCTCGGGCGGATCGGCGACTTCCTCGTGCGGCACGGGCGGCGTCCGGTCGGCTGGGCCGAGACGGGGGCCGAACTGCCCCTGGATTTCACGGTGATGACGTGGCGCGACTCGGCGCACACCCTGGCGGCGGCGCGCCGCGGCCACCCCGTCATCAGTGCCTATCACCGGGCGACGTACCTCGACTACGCCCAGTCCGAGGAACCGGGCGAACTCCCGGCCCAGCCCGGCGGCGTCGTCGATCTGCGCGCCGTCCACGCCCACGATCCCGTGCCCGAGGACGCCGAACGGGGCGCGGCCGAGCGGGTGTTGGGCACCCAGGCGCAGTTGTGGACCGAGTTCGTCAGGACGCCCGAGCGCATCGAGTACCTCACCTACCCCCGCCTGTGCGCCCTGGCCGACCGCGCCTGGAGCGGCGCGACCGACTGGGCGGACTTCCGTTCCCGGCTCGACGACCACACGGCCCGCCTCGACGCGCTCGGCGTCCGGTACCACCCCCGAGCCATCCCCCTCCCCGTACCGCCCCCTCTCAAGTACCGCCGCTCACCTGTCCGTTCCGGAATCACCCCACCTTTCTGGAGAGGCACGACATGAGACTCGACAAGAGGTTCGACACCAGGTTCGCGAAGAACAGGCTCCGCGCCGCCGCGTCCGCCGCCGTCGCGGTGGCCATGGGCGCCGCCGCGCTCACCGCCATGCCGTCCACCGCGAGCGCGGCGGGCAACGGGCTGAGCGTGCAGTACCGCACCAGCGCCACGGGAGCCACCGCCGACCAGTCCGAGCCCTGGTTCAAGGTGCGGAACACCGGCTCCAGCACAGTGCAGTTGGCGAGCGTCAAGCTCCGCTACTACTTCAAGGCGGACTCGGCGAGCGCGAGTTACCGCTTCGCGTGTTCCTGGGCCGTCAAGGGCTGCGCCAACGTCACGGGCACCTTCGGCACGCTCGCCAACCCGACGGCCACGGCGGACCGTTACCTGGAGATCGGCTTCACCTCCGGCGCGGGCACCCTCACGCCCGGCGCCGACACCGGTGACATGCAACTGCGCTTCTACCAGTCGACGTGGCAGACGCTGACCCAGAGCGACGACTACTCCTTCGGCGCCGCGCAGACGTCGTACGCCGACTGGTCAAAGGTGACCGCGCAGTTGGCCGGCACCACGCTCTGGGGCACGGCCCCCGCCGGGAACGACCCGACGAACCCGCCCACCGACCCGCCGACCGACCCCCCGGCGACCGGCGCCACGCTGTTCGACGACTTCAACTACAGCGCCTACAACGACCCGAAGATCTCCTCGCACGGCTGGAGCGTGCGCTCCAGCTCCGGCGGTCCCGGTGTCTCCGGTGCCACCTGGGCGCCCGAGAACGTCACGTTCGCCAGCACGAGCGGCAACTCCGTGATGAACCTGGAGACGTCGACGTCCGGCACCGGCGAGAGCACCAAGCAGACCGAAGTCGTCACCAACACAAGGAAGTTCAAGAACGGCACCTACGCGGCGCGGGTCAAGTTCAACGACGCGCCCAGGTCGGGACCGGACGGCGACCACCTCGTGCAGACGTTCTTCACCATCAACGACCTCACGGCCCCGCTGGCGGACGACTACTCCGAGTACGACTTCGAGTACCTCCCCAACGGCGGCTGGGGCGAGACCTCCGACATCCTCTACACGACGTCCTGGGAGACCTACCAGGCCGACCCGTGGATCGCGGTCAACCAGCACACCGAGGGCCGGCAGAGCTACAACGGCTGGCACGACCTGGTATTGACCATCGACAACAGCAGCATCAAGTACTACATCGACGGCCAGCTCTTCGGCACCCACGACGCCGCGTACCTCCCGGAGCGCCCGATGTCGATCAACTTCAACCAGTGGCTGATCGACTTCGGCGGCCTGACCAGTTCCACCCCGCGCTCCTACGACGAGCAGGTCGACTACGTCCTCCACGTCAAGGACCAGGTCCTCACGCCGGCGCAGGTGGCCGCCAAGGTCGCGGCGTACCGCGGCGCGGGCACCACGTTCGAGGACACCGTGCCCAGCAGTTGATCACTCAGGGCGGCGGGCCGCGCACTCGGCGTACGGCATCCGGGAGCGCGGCCCGCCGTCGCCTAAGCTCCGGCCCATGCGCGTAATGGTCTTGGAGGACGACCCCGAGCTGGGGCCCGTCGTCGCTGCTCAACTGCGTGACGCGGGGTTCGCGGTGGACCTCGCGCGCACGCTCGCCGAGGCGGATCTCAAGCTCTCCGTCCATCGCTACGACTGTGTCGTGGCCGACCGCTCGGTCCCGGACGGCGACTCCCTCACCCTGCTCGCCGCACACCGCCGGGCGGGTTCGGTGCTGCCCTTCCTGCTCCTGACGGCACTGGACGCGGTCAGCGACCGCGTCGCCGGCTTCGAGCACGGCGCGGACGACTACCTGGTGAAGCCCTTCGCCTTCGCCGAACTGGTCGTACGGGTAAGGGCGTTGTGCCGCAGGGAGCAGCCCGCGCGACCGTCCGTCCTGCGGACGGGCGACCTGGAACTCGACCTGCCGCGACGCCGGGTGACCCGGGCCGGGGTCCTGCTCAGCCTCTCCGCCAAGGAGTTCGCGGTCCTCGAACTGCTGATGCTGCGCGCGGGCGAAGTGGTGACCCGCAGCGAGCTGATCGAGAGCTGCTGGGACGAGGCGAGCGAGCCGATGTCGAACGTGGTGGACGTGCTCATCGGCCAGCTGCGCAGACGGCTCGGACCGCCCGACCCGATCGGGACCGTGCGCGGAGTCGGTTACCGCCTGGGCGGCGAGGCATGAACCGCCGCGACACCTCACCCGCCGTGGCCCGGCTCCGGCGCACCCGCCGCCTGATGACCCTCCTCTTCGCCTCGACGACGGCCGCCTGTCTCGTCGTCCTGGCCGTGGTCGCGATCCGTATCGACTCCGCGTCCCGCCGCTCCGGCCTCGACCACGAGGTCGGCAGCCGAGCGGCGGGACTGTCCCGGGCGGTCTGGTTCGACGCGGGTGTCCTGCACCTGGAGCCGCTGCGCGACGATGAACTCGCCCAGGGCGCGCAGGTGTTGGCGGTGCTGCAGGCGACGCCGGGAAAGACGCCGACCGTGCGCAACGTCGTACCCGGACGGTCGTCACTGCCCGATACGGACGAGCTGGACGAGGTCTGGCACCGCGTCCTGGACGAACAGGGAACGGTCCAAGTCAGCGCCTCCGCCACCAAGGGCGGGCGGCTGCGGTGGGCGGCGGCGCCGGTCTGGGACGACGACCGGATCGGGGCGGCCGTACTCGTCGGCACGGAACTGGCGCGCAGCGAACACGATCACGACCTCCTCGTGCGCTGGCTGGCCCTCGGCTGCACGGCACTGGTCTGCTGCGCGGCGGCCGTGGGACATCTGCTGTCCGGGCGGGCCATGCGGCCCGCGCTGCGGGGGCTGGGGCAGCAGGAGCAGTTCCTGGCCGAGGCGGCGCACGAGCTGCGGACACCGCTGGCGACGCTGCGGCTCGTGGTGGAGCGGAACGGTTCGTCCGACGAAGCGCTACGGCTCGTGGACCGGTTGAGCCGGCTGGTCACCGGACTGCTCGCCAGGGCGCGGCTGGAGTCGGGGGCGCGGCGGGTCGAGTTGGTGCCGTTGCGGCTCGACCAGTTGGTGGAGACCACGGTCGAGGAGCTGCCGGACCACGAGAGCGTGACGGTGACGGCCGAGCCGGTGGTGGTGCGCGGCGATCCGGACCTGCTCGCACAGGCGGTGCGGAACCTGGTGGAGAACGCCCAGCGGCACGGTGGCCCGGCCGGTTCGCCGGTGGAGGTCGGCGTCACGCCGGGACTGGTCACGGTCCGCGACCACGGGGACGGCGTACCGCTCGCCGACCGGGAACGAGTGTTCGCACGCGGGGTCGCTGGGACCGGTCCAGGCACGGGCGCGGGCCTCGCCATCGTCCGCTGGGTCGCCGGTCTGCACCACGGCACCGCCCGCCTCACGGACGCTCCCGGCGGCGGCCTGCTCGCCGAGCTCAGGCTGCCGGTGGACCGGTCCAAGTCGTCCTCATCCTCATCTCATGAAGGTCCCGGCACCGTGGGCGCATGAACGCATTGCGCAGCCCTGTCGTCCTGGTCACCACCACCGCCGTGAGCATCGCCGCCGTGCTCGTCGGCCTGAATGTCTACGGCGAGGCCGCCACCCCTTCCGCCGCCCCTGTGGCCGTCCGGGTCGACCAGGTCGGCTATGTGCGCGGCGAGACGAAACTGGCGTACGTCATGGGGCCCACGAAGGCACTCGCCGGAGCGCGTTTCAAGGTCGTGGACACGAAGGACAAGGTGGTCACGGCGGGCCGGCTCGGTGCCGTCACCGGTCACTGGAACGCCAAGTTCCCGTCCGTGCGGACCATCGACCTCTCCGCATTGGACCGGTCCGGCACCTACCGCATCGTCCTGTCCGGCACCGCGGCCGGCCGCTCCCCCGCCTTCCGGATCGCCGACGCGAGCGATCTGATGACCCCGTTGGTCCGGGACAACGTCCGCTTCCTGCAGGCGCAGCGCGACGGGGCCGACGTGGTGTCCGGCGGCGGTCTGACCCACGGCCCGTCCCATCTCGCCGACGGGGACGCGACCGTCTACGCCGACCCGCACTACGACGAGGCGGGCGAGGAACTCCTCGACGAGGGGCTGACCCCGACCGGTGTGACGGCCGACGTCGCGGGCGGCTGGTTCGACGCGGGCGACTTCCTGAAGTTCACCGGCACCACCTCCTACTCGACCGCCGAACTCCTGCTCGCCGAGCGGGACTTGCCGGACATGGAGGCGCTGTCCGCCGAGGCCGAGCACGGCCTGGAGTGGGTGGACAAGATGTGGGACGGGGACAGCGAGACGCTCTACGCCCAGGTCGGCATCGGCGCGGGCAACGACGCCGTACGGACGGATCACGACGTGTGGCGGCTGCCGGAGGCCGACGACCGGCTCGATGTGGAGCCCGGTGACCCGGACTACACGATCAAGCACCGGCCGGTGTTCCGCGCGAACAAGCCGGGCGAGCCGATCACGCCGAGTCTGGCGGGACGGGTGGCCGCGGTGTTCGCCCTCGCCGCGCAGCGCACGGCCGACAGCGACCCGGACCAGGCGCGGGAGTGGCTGGACAAGGCCGCCGCCGTCTACGACCTGGCCGACACCGACCACGACCCGGACAAGCCGCTCGTCACTGCCTTCCCGAGCGGCTTCTACCCGGAGGACTCCTGGCAGGACGACATGGAGTTCGCCGGTGCCGAACTCGCGCTGGCCGCAAGGGACTTGGGCGACGACCGGGAGGCCGACTGGGCCGGTGAGGCCGCCCACTGGGCCAAGGCCTACCTGGACTCCGACGTGAAGGGCACCCTCAACGTCGCGGACGTCAGCGCGTTGGCCCATGTCGACCTGGCCACCGCTCTGGACGGCGCCCGCAGCAACGGAGTTGGGGCCGATGACCTGAACAAGGACCTGCGGCGCCAGCTGGAGGACGGGGTCGATCACGCGGACCACGATCCGTTCGGTGCCGGTGCGGTCTACGACGACTTCGACGCCGTACCGCACACGTTCGGGTTGGTGGCCACCGCTCGCCTCTACGCCAAGGCCACCGGGGACACCCGCTACGACGCGTTCGCCGGCCGGCAGCGGGGCTGGGCCCTCGGCGCCAATCCGTGGGGCACCAGCTTCATGATCGGTGCGGGTGAGGTCTACCCGCACTGCCCGGAACACCAGTTGGCCAACCTCCGCGGCAGCCTCGACGGAAAGGGCGCGATCCTGCGGGGCGCGGTGGTCAACGGCCCCAACGCGGCTGACAGACTGGCGGAGTTGAACGGCTTCCCGACCATGAAGAAGTGCGCCGCCGCCCCGCCGTCGGGAGCCTGGACCGACTTCGACGGCAAGGGTTCGCGGTACGTGGACGACG
The DNA here is from genome assembly GCF_033335955.1 of Streptomyces sp. N50. Classification (GTDB taxonomy): domain Bacteria; phylum Actinomycetota; class Actinomycetes; order Streptomycetales; family Streptomycetaceae; genus Streptomyces. The sequence continues at coordinate 8,189,798 of NZ_CP137549.1, read as the reverse complement.
TGGGCGCGTGGCAGACGGTGGAGCCCTCGCTGGACTTCACCACGACGGCCCTGCTGGCCTTCGCGCTGACCGCGGAGGACGACGACCGGCGACCGAGCCTCTGAGCCTCCTCAAGTCGCTTGGCGCGCGGGGGACATGACGGTCAGGCTGAGCCCCATGACAGGAATCACGGGACTGAGCAAGAAGAACACCTTCGTGTTGACCGTCCGGGACTCGGACGTGGTCGCGGCGGCGCTGCGCGAGGCTTTGGCCGGGGCGTCCCCGGAGGAGCGCCCCGGCCTGGAACGCGCCGCCGCTCTCGTCGAGTCCACCGCAGCCGCCAACGAGGGCCTGCTGCACGCTCGTTGGGTCAGGACCCGGCTGGCCGCCGTCGGCTTCACCGGGGACATCGCCTCGGTCACGGCGGTACGGGCGCTGCGTCAGGCGGAGCCGAAGCTGAGCCTGCTGGCCGCGGTGCACCTGCAGAAGGAGGCGGTGGCCCATCCGGAGTGATCCGGCAGCCCCCGGAACGCGGGGAGTTGGAGGCTGCCGGATGCGTGGGGCCGCTCAGGACGTGAGGTAGCAGGACTTGCTCACGTTGGGCAGTGGGTCGGTGCCGAAGGCGGCCGTCGTGCAGGCGGCGGAGCCGGTGAACGCCTTGTAGAGGAAGCGGCCCCGGGCGCCGTAGGCGACGGTCTGCTGTCCGCTGAAGGAACAAGTGCCGCCCTCCGCCGAGCAGTTGGTGGCGTATCCGACCGGGCCGCCGGTCGCGGTGTAACACGCCTTCGACTCACCGGAGATGGGGTCGCCGAACGTGGCGTCGGTGCACGCGGTGTCGCCGGTGGCGGTGGCCGTGGCGAACGCTCCGTAGGCGCCGTACATCACCGGCTGGCCTGCCACGGCGGCACAAGTCCCGTTCTGGTCGGCGCACTTGGTCCAGCCGCCGGCCGGTGCTCCTGCGGGCGGCAGGTAACAGGACTTGGCCACACCGTCGATGGGATCGCCGAAGTGGGCGTTGGAGCAGGCGACGGAGCCGTTGGTGACCTGGTGGACGAAGTTGCCGTTGGCGCCGTAGGCCACGTCGCGGTTGTAACCGGGTACGGCGCACGTCCCGTTCTCGGCCGCGCAGGCGGTGTACCCGGGCGGGCCGCCCACGTCCGCGACGTAGCAGGACTTGACGAGGTTGGCCGCCGGGTCACCGCCGAAGGAATCGTTCGAGCAGGCGGTGCTGCTGGTCACGGTCTTGTAGGTGTACGTCCCGGCGCCGTAGGCCACCGAACGGGTGCCGCTGAAGGAGCAGGTGCCGCCCTCGTCGGCGCACCGGGTGAAACCCGCGCGCAGGGCGCCGGTGCCGGGCTGCGTGGGCGCCGACGGGTTGCCGAGGCCGGTGGCGGAGACGGTGTAGCTGCCCGGGGTGACACCGGTGAGGTAGACGTAGGTGTCGTCCTGGCTGCCGCCGGTGATGCCGGAGGTGGGCGTGAAGGCCCCGTTGCTCCAGACGGTCGCGCCGTTCACGGTCACCGTGATGTCGCCGCCCAACTTCGGTACGCCGATACGGCCGTTGCTGCCGGACGGGCTCGAGAGGGTGGCCGAGTAGGTGCCGACCGACGGGTCGCGGGACCAGGACGCGTTGATGGCACCCTGGGGCATGGTGATGCGGCCCTGGGCGCTGGTCAGGTCGCCGGGGTGCGGGACGAAGCGGTAGGCGCCGGTCGCCGACTCGGGCGCGGTGCCGAGCACGTCGAAGGTGAGCGTGGAGGTGGGCGCGGTGGACCAGCCGTGCGCGAGGCTCATGAACGAACCGCCGTACGCCAGACCGCCGTCGGACTGGATGCCTTCCCAGAACGTGCTCTTCGTGCCGATGTCACTGTCGAGCATGTGGCCCCAGGTGCGGCGGATCTGGTCCAGCGCGGTGAAGTCGTCGTTGGCGGTGAAGCGGGCGTTGAGCTCCATGCCGCCGGCGAACGGCGAGACGTTGCCGCCCCATTCGGGCGTGGTCGGGCCGTAGATGCCCCAGTTCTTGCCGAGCCCGGTGATGATGCTCTTCGACTTGGCGGTGGAGTCGCTCAACCCGTACCAGACGGCGAGGGAGTTGCCGTCCTGCGGGTACAGCCCGCTGCTCGGGTTGTCCTTGTACATGCCCTTGGAGGCGTCCCAGAGAAGGGAGTTGGCCGCGGACTTGATCGCGGCGGCCTTGCTGTTCCAGCTCGCGGCGAGCGCGCTGTCGCCCTCCACCGCGGCGAGGGTGGCGCCGCCCTTGAGGGCGCCGTACAGCAGCGCGTTGGCGGAGATGTTCTCACCGCCCTGGCCGACCCGGGCCCAGTCCTGGGTGCGGGTCACGTTGAGCAGGTTGTTGCCGTCGATCTTGTTGGTGATGAAGGCCATCCCGCGCTTGTAGTTGGCCCATTCGGAGTCCAGCCACGACCGGTCGGCGGTGTACGTGTAGTACGTGGACGTCCCCAGCAGGGTCCATGTGTGGTAGGTGTCCGAGCCGGTGAGGTTGAACGGCGGCCCGGACCAAGGGATTTCACCGGCCGACGACTGCGCGTTGTACATCGTGGTGAGCGCGTTGCGGGTCGAGGTGAGGTCGTTGGAGTACGCGTACTGCGTGGGGACGGCGATGCCCATGTCGCCCGGCCACACCGTACGGTCGCGCTTCGCGCCGTCGACGAGGACGGAGTCGCCGACGCCGACGGTGGCGCTGTTGTCCCAGGCCGAGGAGGGCGGGGGCCAGGCGCGGCCCTGGTTGGAGGCGATGGTGTTCAACTGCACGGTGTAGGCACCGGCGTACCAGATGCGGTTGAGCAACTCGTCGCTGGAGGTGAAGTAGTTGGCGTAGTCGGCCGGGTTCGCCTTCCCCGGTGCCGCGGTGAAGTTGAGGCTGACGCCCTTGAGGTCCACCCAGCCCGAGCTGTCGAGGAAGACCGTCAAGTAGCGGAAGCCGCCGCGGAGTTGGGCGGTGGGCACGGTGTACGTGCCGTTCGCGGAGGGCGTCGCGTAGAGGGCGCCGTCCTCGCCGTCGCGGCCGCTGCTGCGGTCGCTGTTGTTGCCCACGTACAGGGACGACTCGCTGAAGGCCAGGCCTACGCGTTGACCGCTGGAACTGGTGCTACCGAATGACAACGTTACCAATCCGCCGACTTCTTTCCCGAAGTCGAGCGTGACGGCCGACTGCGAGCCGGTGATCCGGGTCGCCTGTCCGCCCAGGACGTTCGTCGGGTTCGCCACGCTGCCGGACGTGCGGTAGACGGTGGTCGGCTTGAGGGTGCGGGAGGTCGGCGAGTAGTTCACGGCGTCAAGTGCCGCCTTGGGGGCGACCGTCGGGGCCACCTCCGCGGCCCCTGCCGACAGCGCGGGAGCCACGGCCAGCGCGGCGGCCACCACCATGGTGAGCCCGACTAGGCGCCCTGGACCGGGCTTTCTGTTCAGCGGTGGCCGGCAGCGGCGCATGAGTACCTCCCGAATCGGTGGGGAACCAGCTGCTCAACTCGTTGACCAGTTGCTTGAATCGATTCAAATAGATCGACCGTGGAGGCCTGGAGGCAGAGGGGCAGCAGGTGTGCGAGATGACTCGCCGAAGTTCGCACCGATGATGGGCGCCGGAAAAGCGAGTGTCAAGCCATCGCGACAGCCTTCGACTCCCGCGAAACAAGCATTCCTTACGGCATTGACAGGGCCACGCCGAGCCGGTTCACTGCCTCGAAGACGGATACAGGTATGGACCATTGATCCAGTACTGAATCCATTCACGACCGGCGTCCCCCATCGTGAAATCGAGGCGAGTTCCGGTGTCCCTCCATGAATTCGACATCGTTGTCAGACCACGGTTCCTCAGCTTTCTCCTGACGGCCGCCCTCGCGTTCGTGGCGCTGGTCCCGATCGCGTCGCCGGCGTCCGCCGCCACCCAGGTCTGCGTCCTGGCCTGCGACACGCTCGACCCGTCGCAGGCGAAGCAGGAAACGTTTCCAGTGCCGGACAAGACCCTCAACGGACGGGTCGTCCGGCTCCATGTGTCCGACGCGGACGACATGGCGTGGGCCAGCATCGACAACGGCACGAGCGGCGACGCGGTGTGGTTGGACCGGTCCTGGGACGGCGGCGCCACCTGGGACGGCCTGCTCGGCAAGGCGAGCATCCCGAGCACCTGGACCGGTACAAGGACGCTGATGTACAACATCACCGATCCGCGCGACCACAAGCGCGGCCTCGTCCGCGCCTGCGGCGACGCGGCCGGCGTCGGCTGCACGAACTGGGTCTACCCCACGGTCTGCGACAGCGTCTGCGACGGCACGAGCGCGGCCCAGGCGGCGGGCGACGACCAGCCGGTCCCCTCGACCACCCTGTACGGCCGCACCATTCGCCTGCACGTGGACCAGAAGAACTCCATGGCCTGGGGCAGCATCGACACCGGTGGCGCCGGTGACGAGATCTGGTTGGACCGTTCCTGGGACGGCGGCTCGACCTGGCCGGACGGTTCCTCCCTCGGCCGCACGAGCACCCCGTCCGGAGCGACCACGACCCGGACCGCGATGTACGCCGCCCGCGATCCGCGCGGTCTCCTCTACGGCGGCGCGGTCCGCGCCTGTGGCCGGGAAGCGAGCCACAACGAGGGCAGCTGCACGGCGTGGTACCGGCCGGTTCCGACTCGGGCCCGCGCGGCGGCGGACGCGCTGATGACGTCGTACGACCCCTACAACGGCTGGTGGCCCAGCAGTTGGTGGAACTCGGCGGCGACCCTCACCTCCGTCATCGACTTCGCGAAGACGACCGGCACGCACGACTACGACTGGATCATCGCCCGCACCTTCGACCGGAACAAGGGTGTCTTCCCGGCCGGGACGCGGAGTTCGGACGCGATCGAGGGCGACTTCATCAGCCGGTCCATCGACGACTCGGGCTGGTGGGCGATCGCGTGGATCGACGCGTACGACTACACGCACGACGCGCGGTATCTCAACGAGGCGGTCACCATCGCCAATTACATCCAGCAGTACTGGGACACCGGCACCTGCGGGGGCGGGGTGTGGTGGGACCGGGAGCGGACCTACAAGAACGCGGTGACGAACGGGCAGTACCTGTGGCTGACCACCGCGCTGCACCAGCGCGTCGCCGGTGACACGGTCTGGCTCCAGCGGGCGAAGACGTCGGCTGCCTGGTACAAGGCCAGCGGGATGATCAACTCCGCGGGACTGGTGAACGACGGGCTCTCCTCGTCCTGCGCCAACAACGGTTCCACCGTGTGGAGTTACAACCAGGGCCTGGCCATCGGCGCCTTCACGGAACTGTGGAGGACCACGGGCGACAGCTCGATGCTGACCACGGCGCGGACGCTGGCGGACGCGGCGATCAGCAACGCGCAGCTGACGGTGGGCGGAGTGCTGACCGAGTCCTGCGATGTCGGCTCGGCGTCCTGCGACGACAACCAGAAGCAGTTCAAGGGCATCTTCATGCGGAACTTCGCCGACCTCGCGAAGGCGACCGGTTCCACGACCTACCGGGCCTACATCCAGAAACAGGCCGACACCCTGTGGGCGTTGGACCGGTCCACGCTCAACGCCCTCGGTGAACGCTGGGCGGGCACCAGCCCGAACCAGACCGACTGGCGTACGCAGGCCGGCGCGCTCGGTGCGCTCACGGCGGCCGCGGGGAGCTGAGCGCAGCAGGGTGGGTGTCCGATGGCCGGACGCGGGGGGGGTAGGTCGGTGCCTCGGCCGGGCGCAGGCGCAGGTGCAGGTCAGTGCCGGGACATGGGTGGTCGTAGCGGGGCGCGTGCCGGGTCCACCCACACCCCGAGCCGGACCCGGCACCTCGCCCCACCAGCCCCGGACCCGGCACCTCACACCCCCGAAGACCGCCCACCCGGCCGTACCGGATCAGGAACCGCCGCTCCCCCGAACCCCGCGCGCAACCGCGCCTCAGCCCCAGGCGCGGGTCCCGGGTGCAAGTCCAACGCCGCCAACGCCGCCCCGAGCAACGGGGGTTGCGTGCACACCACCGGGCGGACGGTCGGGACCGCCTCCCTGAGGCGGTGTTCGACGTCGTCGAGGAGTGCCTTGTGGCCGGCTGCCAACACGCTTCCGCCCAGGACGACTTCGGGGTCCGGAGCGGTGGCGAGTTGGAGGCGGCACAGGACGGTCAGGGCCATCCTCGCGATCTCCGCGCCCAGGCGTTCTACCAGTTCGGTCGCGATCTCGTCGCCCTCGTCGCGTGCCGCGAACACCGCCGGACAGAGTTCGCTGAGGCGGAGTGAGGGGAGGTCGCCGCTGTGCAGGGCGGCGGTGACGTCGGCGACCGTCGCGAGGCCGAAGTGGTCAAGTACCGCTGCGTGTAGGGCTGTTCGGGGGCCGCGGCCGTCCTCGGCCCGTGCCGCGTGCCACAGGGCCGACGTGCCGACGTCGATGCCGCCGCCCCAGTCGCCCGAGATCCCGCCCAGCGCGGCGAAGCCGGTGGTGCGGCCGTCGGGGGCCACGCCGACGCAGTTGATACCGGTGCCGCAGACCACGCCGACGCCCCAGGGGCGGCTGGCGCCGGCGCGCAGGACGGCGTAGGAGTCGTTGTCGACGCGCTGGGTGACCGCCCAGCGGCGGGCGCCGACGGCCTCGCGCAACGCCTTGATCTCGTACGGCAGATCGGCGCCGGCGAGGAAGGCCGTGATGCCGTCCACCTCGACGTCGGCCGCCACGCCCGCCGACGCCATCGCCTCGGCGCGCAGGGCCGCGAGGACGTCCATCGCCGCGTCGACGCCCACCGCCTGCGGGCGGAAGCCGCCGCCCCTCGCGCGGCCGAGAATCGTGCCGTCCGTCCTCAACACGGCAACGTCCGTCTTGGAGTTGCCGCCGTCGACCGCGAGCAGCAGGCCCGTCTTCATCAGGCCCACCACAGGTGTTCGCGGTTGGCGGCGACGAGCTTCGCCGCCAACTCCTCGGCCACCTTTACCTGCCCGACGAGGGGATGCGCCAGCAACGCCGTCGAGACCCGGTCGACCCCGCCGTGCAGGGCTGCCTCCAGGGCCAGTTCCTCGTACGCCGTCACATGCGCGATGAGTCCGGCGAACAACGGCTCTACGGCCGTGACGGGCAAGGGAGTTGCTCCCTGCGCGTCGATGCGCGACGGGACCTCGATGACGGCGTCGTCGGGGAGGAAGGGCAGGGTTCCGTTGTTGCGGACGTTGGCGACGCGGACGTCACCGGTGTCGGCGGTGAGGGCGTGCACCAGCTGGACGGCGGCCTCGGAGTAGTAGGCGCCGCCGCGCTTGTCCAGCAGGGCGGGCTTCTCCGTCAGGGCCGGGTCGGCGTACATCTTGAGCAAGTCGCCCTCCATCTCGGCGACTTGCTGGGCGCGGGAGGGTTCGCTCAGCTGCTCGCGGAGGACCTCGTCGTGGGCGTAGTAGTAGCGCAGGTAGTAGGAGGGAACGACACCCAGCCGGCGGACCACGTCCAGCGGCATGCGCAGCCGGTCGGCGAGGGCCTGGCCGTGTTCGTCGAAGATGCGCGGGAGGACGTCGACGCCGTCGACCCGTACCGCCCGTTCCCAGGTGAGGTGGTTGAGGCCGACGTGGTCCAGGGCGACGCGCTCGTGGTCGACGCCGAGCCAGTCGGCGAAGGTGCGCTGGAAGCCGATGGCGACGTTGCAGAGGCCGACTGCCTTGTGTCCGGCGTCCAGTAGGGCGCGGGTGACGATGCCGACCGGGTTGGTGAAGTCGACGATCCAGGCGTTCGGGGCGCGCTTGGCGACCCGTTCGGCGAGGTCGAGGACGACCGGGACGGTGCGCAGCGCCTTGGCCAACCCCCCGGCGCCGGTGGTCTCTTGGCCGATGCGGCCGCACTCGTGCGGGAAGGTCTCGTCGACGTGCCGGGCGGCCTGGCCGCCGATGCGGAGCTGGAAGAGGACGGCGTCGGTGCCGTCGATGCCGGCGTCCGGGTCGGCGGTGGTGGTGATCTTCGCGGAACTGCCCTGGCGGGCCAGGATGCGGCGCGCGAACGGGGCGATGACGTCGAGCCGGTCCGGGTCGGGGTCGACCAGGGCGATCTCGGTGACGGGGAGGCCCAACCGGGCGAATCCGTCGATGAGTTCGGGGGTGTATGTGGATCCGCCGCCGACAACGGTGATCTTCAACCTTTGACTCCTGTCAGTGTGACGCCCTCGATGAAGGCCTTTTGTGCGAAGAAGAAGACGATGATCACCGGCGCCATCGCGATGAGGGTCGCCGCCATGGTGAGGTTCCACTGCACCGCGTGGGAGGTCTTGAAGGTCGCCAGGCCCAGGGCCAGGGTCCAGTGGGCGGGCGTCTCGCCGGTGTAGATGAGCGGGCCGTAGTAGTCGTTCCAGGCGTTGAAGAAGGCGAAGAGGCCGACCGCGACGAGCGCGGGGCGCATCATCGGCAGCACCACCCGGGTGAGAACCCGGAGTTCGCCGCAGCCGTCGATGCGGGCCGCGTTGAGATAGTCCTCGGGGACGGTCAGCAGGAACTGGCGGAGCAGGAACACCGAGAAGGCGTCCCCGAAGAGGGACGGGAGCACCAACGGCCAGATGGTGCCGGTGAGATGGAGCCTCGCCCACATCAAGTACATGGGGATGACGAGGACTTGGGGCGGCAGCATCATCATCGTGATGACGCAGAGGAACGCCGTGTTGCGGCCCTTGAAGCGGAACCGGGCCAGCGCGTACGCGATCGGCACGCTGGACAGCAGGGTGGTCGCGGTGGCGGCGACGGCGTAGATCACCGTGTTGGTGAGCCAGGTGCCGATCGGCGCGGTGCTGAAGACCGTGCGGTAGTTGGACCACTGCCAGTGGTGGGGCCAGAGGCTGGTGGTGAGGGACTGGCCGTCGGTCATGAGCGAGGTCAGGAAGATGAACACGATCGGGCCGATGAAGGCGCAGGCCAGGCCGACGGCGATGGCGTGTTCGGCGATCCAGATCAGGGTCCTGCGGCGGCCGGCCCGGCCGCGCGCGGCCCGGTGGGGCGAGGCGGCACGGGTCTGCCGGGCGGGTGCCGGGGCGTAGGTCGTCGTCATCGTGGCGCCTCCTCGGCGGCCAAGTCCGGTGCGGGCGTGGCGACTTGCCGATGGATGAAGCGGCAGGTCATCGCGTCGGCTCCTCGGTGCGGAGGATCTCGGCGCCGTACGTCATCGCGGCGCCTCCTCGATGTCGAAGCCGGAGGCGCGGCGGAGCAGGACGACGGTGAAGGCCATCGCCACCACGAAGAGCACTACGGCCAGCGCGCAGGCGTAGCCCGCGTGGAACTGGTTGAAGCCGGCGATGTAGAGCTGCTGGGGAAAGGTGAGGGTGGAGCCGTCCGGATAGCCGGGCGCGGCCTGGATGTTGCCGTTGGCGACCTGGGAGGCGACCATCGCCTGGGTGAAGTACTGGAGTCCGGCGATGACCCCGGTGACGGTCGCGAACAGCACGACCGGGGAGATCGTCGGCAGCGTGACGTAGCGGAAGCGGTGCCAGGGGCCGGCGCCGTCCAGTTCGGCGGCTTCGTAGAGTTCGGCGGGGACTTCGAGCAGGGCCGCCAGGAAGATGACCATCATCGTGCCGCTGCCCCACAGGGCGAGCAGGGTCAGGGCCGGTTTGGACCAGTCCGGTGAGTTGAACCAGAGCGGGCCGTGGATGCCCAGCAGGCCCAGAATCCGGTTCACCGGGCCGGAGTTGGGGTTGAACATGCAGACGAAGGCGACGGTCGCGGCGACCGGCGGTGCCAGCGCGGGCAGGTAGAACAGGGTGCGGAACAGGCTCGCCCCGGCCTTGAGCCGGGCGGTGACCATGGCCACACCGAGGGCGAAGAGCACCTGTGCCGGGACCATGATGACCACCAGCCAGGCGGTGTTGCGGACGGCGTGCCAGATCAGCGGGTCGCCGTCCAGCAGATAGCGGTAGTTGCGCAGCCCTACGAACTGGGCCTGGGAGATCATGTTCGAGTTGGTGAAGGACAGCCAGACCGTCATCACCAGCGGGTAGACGAGGAAGACGGCGAAGCCGACCAGGCCGGGGGCCAGGAAGAGCAGCACGCGCAGCCGGTTGCGGCGCATCCGTGCTTTCAACGGGGCCGCGACGAGCGGGAGTTGAGCGATCTGGTGGGTGCTGGTGGCCATGACGGTCACTGCCCCAGCTTGAGCGCGGCGTTGTTCTGCTTGTCGACGGCGGTCAGGCCGGCCTCCAGATCAGGCACGCCGCCGCTCTGCCACTTCTCCACGAAGTGCCCGAAGTTGGTGAGGTAGGCGCCGCCGTCGCCGCTGGCCGGAGTCGTGGTGGTCAGCGGATTCTTGTAAACCTCAAGGAACGGGGCGAAGTTGGGGTCCTTGGAGAGTCGGAGCGAGGGCGAGTCGAGCGCCGCCGTGGTGGTGGGGACGTTGCCGATCGCGTCGGCGAGCGAGGTCAGCGCGTCGGTGTCGGTGGTGAGGAACTTGATCAACTTCCAGGCGGCGCCCGGGTGTTTGGCGCCGCGCGGCATGCCGATCACGTTGCCGCCGACGTAACCGGCGCCGTACAGCTCGGACTTGCCGTCGGCGGCGGGCACCGCGGCGGTGCCGTACTCGATGTTCGCCTTGTCGTTCTTGATGAACGCGTTGCGCCACTCGCCGTCGATCATCATGGCCAACTTGCCGGTCTCGAAGGCGTTCTGGGCGGAGAACTCGTCCCCCATGCCCGCCTTGAAGGTGACCAGCTTCCTCGCGCCGAACCAGTCGACGAGGCTCTTCTGCCAGGTCAGCGCCTGGGCGAAGGCGGGGTCGGCGCCGACGTTGGACTGGCCGTCGGCGGTGAGCCACTTGCCGCCCCAGCTGGGGACGAGGTGCTCGGTGAGCATCTCGTAGGCGCCGAGGTAGGGCATGAACCCGGCGGTCTTGATCGAGCCGTCGGCGTTGAAGGTGGTCAACTTCTTGGCGTCCGCCGCCAGTTCGGACACGGTCTTGGGCGGGGAGGTTATCCCGGCCTTCGCGAACAGCTTCTTGTTGTAGTACAGGCCGAAGGTGTCGGCGAGCCACGGCATCGTGCAGCGCTTGCCGTCGAAGGCGGTGTACGACTGGACGGCCTTCGGGATCTGGCCCATGTCGACGTGGTCGGCCTCGATGTCCGGGGTGAGGTCTTGGAACGCTCCACTGGAACACCAGCCGCCGACGTTCGCGGCGTTGAACGACGACGCCACGTCGGGGGCGGTGCCGCCGCGGATGGCCTGGTTGACCTTGTCGTCGGTCTGCGCGGCGACGGCCTTGACGGTGATGTACGGGTACTTCTTGTGGAACTTGGCCAGCACCGCGTCGACCGAGGCGATCTCGTGCGGGGAGCTGAGACCGTGCCAAAAGGTGATCGTGACCGGGGTGGTGTCGTCGGCGCCGGTGTCCGCCTTCGACGTGGCGCCGCCGGTGGTGCATGCTGCGGCCAGCAGCGCCGTTACCGCGAGGAGCGACGCGGCGACGGTACGGCGGGCGGTACGGGACTCGGACATGGAACCTCCGGCAACTTTGCTTACCACTTATTGACCAGTGGGCACATGTTGAGGCACCATTTGGGCACTGTCAAGCAAGCTTTCCCGAAGGAAAATGACCACTGGTATGGAAAGTTGGTAGGAATGGTCAGCGGTGAGAGCCGTTGGGAGAAGCGGGAACGCATCCGCACCCACCTCCTCGACCTGGTCGAGGAGACCGGCCCCGGACGTCCTCTCCCGGGCGAGCGGCAACTGTGCGAGGAACTCGGGGTCTCCCGCCCCACCCTGCGCGCGGTGGTCGACGACTTCGTCCGTGACGGTCTGCTGGTGCGGGAGCACGGGCGCGGTGTCTTCGTCGCCCGCGCCAAGGTCGCCCAGCACCTCAGCGGCAGCGCCCCCGGACAGGCACCGGGCCTGGGCGTCGGCGGCGTCGACGGCACGTGGGCGAGCCGCACCCTGGACTTCAAGACCGTCGCCGCGGGACCCCGGATCGGCCGCCGGCTGGGCATCGCGCCCAGCGAGCAGATCCTGCGGATCACCCGGCTGCGGACGGTCGACGGCGACCCGATGTGCGTGGAGACGCTGCACGTGCCGCACGTGCTGGTCCCCGGACTGACCGCCCGCGACCTGGAGACCGACTCCTTCTACCGCATGCTCGGGCAGCGGTACGAGATCCTGCTGACCGACGCCGCGCAGAGCATCGAACCGACCGTGGTCGACGAGTGGGAGGCCGACGTCCTCGGCGTCTCCGTGCACACCCCCGCCCTGCTCTTCGAACGGGCGGCGCGGGACGCGGAGGGCCGGGTCGTCGAGTTCACCCGCTCCGTCTACCGAGGCGACCGCTACCGCATCTTCACCAGGCTGTCCCTGGCGGCCCGGCCCGACGGCGGACGCGTCGTCGACGGCTCCTGGTCGGCGGCCACCACCGTCCCCGGCGCCGACACCCTGGTCTTCGACCCCTACTGGACCAACTAGCCGCCCTCACCCACCAGTTCACCGCGCCGGCCCACCGGCAGACGCGGCGGTCCCGCACGCCCTCCGCACCGGCAGGACCCGACACTCCCCACCAGAAAGGACCGCTCATGTTCCGTCACGCACTCACCGTGACCGGCGTCGTGGCCTCCACGGTCACCACACTGCTCGCCTGTACGGCCTCGGTCCCGGCCGACACCACCGCCCACCGCTCCACCACCGCCGCCTCCGCCGCCTCGGGCGTCCAGCTCCAGACCTGGCTCTACCCCGGGTCGACCGGCGACTCCACCTGCACCGCCAAGAGCGAGTACGCCGACAACAGGGTCAGGAGCGGCGCCCTCAACCCCGAGTACTGGTCGGTCCAGAGCAACGGCTCGGTGAAACTGGAGACCACCGCCGACGGCAGCTGCAACACCTACAGCGCGGCCAACGTCGCCGACCTCAAGGCGCACTCCACGTACCAGTACCCGACCCTCTCAGGTATGACCACGGCCGATGTCCACGCCCTGGTCAGCACCAGCAGCACCCGTACGGCGGCCGTCACCAAGGTCACCTCCCTCGTCAGCGACGCCGGGCTCAGCGGCGTCGACGTCGACATGGAGGACTACTGGTCCTGGAGCACCGCCGACTTCACCAACTACAGGACGTTCCTCAAGCAGTTGGCCACCGCCCTGCACGCCAAGGGCAAGCGCCTCCAGGTCGACGCACCGGCGATGACCGAGGACGCCTCGTTCTACGACTACGCGGCCGTGGCCGCCACCGGTGCCGACGACGTCGTGATCATGGCGTACGACGAGGAGTTCGACACCGCGTCCGGCGCCCGCTGCCTGCCCATCAGCCCCTACGACTGGCTGAAGAAGGTCACCCAGTACGCACAGAGCAAGATCCCCGACCCGAGCCGCCTGATCATCGGCGTGCCCTCCTACGGCTACAGCGCGCCCGACCCGTGCGACCTCAACTCCGTGACGGGCAACATCCAGTTCAGCGACATGAAGAAGAGCCCCGGATTCTCCAGCAACCCGGCCACCACAGAGAGCCGCCGGGACGCCTCCTCCGGCGAGATCCGCTGGGTCTCCGGCGGTGTCCTCTACGACTACGTCGACAGCGTCGCCATGGACCGCAAGCTCGCCGTCCTCAAGGGCCTCGGCGTCACGAAGGTCTCGGTGTGGTCGCTGGGCGGCGGGAACCCCTGGTTCTCCAACTGACCGACCTGATCCGCCAGTTGCTCCGATGCGGCGGGCGCCCCACGACCCCGGGGCGCCCGCCGCATCAACTCTCTTTACTTCGCAGGCGTGTTGAGCACGTGGTCGCGGGAGGCGTTCACCTCGGCACGCAGTTCGGGAAGGTTCACGTCGAGCACCTGGCCGTCCCACTTGCGCGGCTGCCCGTCGACGAACACAGCGGTGATGTTGCGCGCGTCGGAGCCCGACACCAGTGTTCCGATCGGGTCGTTGAGCGGCATGTTGTTGAGGTCTTCGGCCTGGACGACCAACAGGTCGGCCTTCTTGCCGACGGTGAGCGAGCCGGTGACGTCGCCGAGGCCGTTGGTCCGGGCGCCCTGGAGCGTGGCGAAGTCGAGGACGTCGTGCGTGGTGATGCGCGACAGCTCGCCGCCGGAGCCGTAGGCGGCGTTGACGGCACGCATCCGCTGGATGGCGAGCAGGGCCCGCATCTGGGTGAACAGGTCGCTGGCGAGGGCGACTTCGACGTCGATGCTCAGTCCCGGGCGGATGCCGACGGCGAGCGCCTCGTCCACCGCGGGGATCGCCGTCTCCAGGCCGATCTGCGCTTCCGAGGTGGGCGCGAGGGCCACCGTCGTACCGGACTCCCCCATCGCCTTCCACGCCTCGACGGTCAGACCCGTGGAGTGGATCAGGGTGACGTCGGGGCCGAGGATGCCGTGCTCGGCCCAGGACAGCACGGCTTCCGAACCGGAGGCACCGAAGACCGCGTCGACGCTCACGCCGATGCCCAAGTCGGCCGCCGTACGGGCGAGTTCAGGGCCGTAGGCGAGGGCGGGCCCCGCGATCTCGTCGGTGGCGAGGGTCGCCAGGCGGAGGGTGAGGAGTTGGTCGTCGCTGCTGAAGTACTGGTCCTTGAGGCGGTTCAGGTCGGCCGGCCACTGGCGGTCCCAGTCGCCGAAGTGCGGGCCCATGGAGGCGTGGACGCCGCGGATGCCGGTGTCGCGGAGGGCCTCGATCGCCGCGTCGGAGTGCTCGCGGGTACGGGAGTTGTGCGAGAAGTCGAGCATGGTGGTGATGCCGCTGTCGAGCGCGGTGAGCGCCGCGAGTCTGGTGCCGATGTACATGTCCTCGGGCCGGTAGACGGTGGCGTAACCCGCGAGCGTGGCCATCACATAGCCGCCGAGGTCGTCGACGTCGGGCATGATCCGGCGCAACTGGGCTTCCCAGGCGTGCCGGTGGGTGTCGACGAGACCGGGCGCGAGGATCGTGCCGGAGGCGTCGACGACCACCGCGCCATCTGCCTTGAGGTTCGGCCCGATTGCGGCGATGGTGTCGCCCTCGACGAGCAAGTCGCCCTGCACAGTGCCCAGTTCCGGGTCCATGGTGACGATGGTGGCGCCGGTGAAAAAGGATGCGCCGACCCGGGTCGGCGGCCTGGCGGCGCAGCTGGTCGAGAAGGGCGGCGCTGGTGGTGTTGTTGGCATTCATGAGAGCCCCTTTTCGGATGACTTCGGTGATGTCGGGTGATGTCGGGTGATGTCGGGTGGTGCGTGGTCCAAGATTCGATCCGCGTCCGTACGGCAACCAGGCCGCCGTCTCCCTAGGTGCGCCGCACCCAGGACGCCGTCCAGCGCCTACGGCCGCCCCAGCCGGATCTCCTCCACGTCGAGGACCTCCTGCACGGACCGCAGGACGATGTCGTCGATACGGCCGCTGTCGCGCAGGTCGGTGAGGGCGTCGCGTTTGACCTGGAGCAGGGCGAGTTGCAGGCGCCGTACGCTCTCGCGGCGGTGCGCGGAGCCGGGTGCGGGGGCCGTGCGGTCCTCGATGTCCTGGACCATGCGCGAGGTGTCCTCCTCGGCGACCCCGAACCGCGCCGCCAGCGCAGGCATGGCGTCCAGCGCCGCGCTGCTCAACCGGCAGCGGGCGAGGGTGAGTTCGGCGCTCTTGTCCTCGTCGGCCGGGAAGCGTGCGCGGCGGACCATGGCCGGCAGGGTGGGCCCGAGGAACGTGAGGGTGACGACGATGACGACGGCGGTGATGAACACGACGGCGTCCCGCTGCCCGACGACGCGCCCCTCGGCGGTCGTGGCGGGCACGGTCAGCGCGGCGGCCAGCGAGATGGCGCCGCGCATCCCCGCCCAGGCCAGCGGCAGCCGCTGCGGGGCGGTGATCCGGCGGTCCCGCTGCTGGGGACGCCGGTCCAGGAGCCGTACCAGATAGGGCACCGAGTAGAACCAGAGCAGCCGGGTGCCGAGCACCGCGACACTCACGGCGAGGGCGGCGACCGTCGCCTGCAGAAGGGACACGGACGTCAACGCCCGTACTGCGGCGGGCAGTTGGATGCCGACAAGCACGAACAACGCGCCGTTCAGCAGGTAACTCGCCACCTCCCAGAAGGCGACGGCCTGGATACGGGCCTCGGACCCGATGACCCGCGGCCCGAACCAGGCCGACACCAGACCGCAGACGACGACCGCCAACACACCGGACACATGCAGGAGTTCGGCCGGCAGATAGGCGAGGAACGGTGTCGCGACACTCAGCACGCTGTGCAGCAGCGGCTCGGGCAGCCGGCGCCGGACCGGGATGATGAGCAGCGCGACCGCCGCGCCGATCAGGATGCCGCCGGCGTAGGACGCGACGAAGGCGAGTGCCGTGCCGGACCAGGAGAAGGGGTGCTCGTCGGTGACGACGTCGATGGTCACGGCGAGCAGGACCAGCGCGGTCCCGTCGTTGAGGAGGCTCTCGGTACGCAGCACGGTGAGAATGCGGCGCGGCATGGCCTTGGCGACCGCGGCGACGGCCGCCGCGTCCGTCGGAGCGAGCACGGCACCGAGGACGAAGGCGATCGGCCAGCCGTAGCCCAGCGCGTGGGCCACGACGGCTACCGCGACGGCGGTGGCGAGGACCAGCCCGGTGGACTGGAGCGCGATGCTGCGGAAGTTGTTGCGGATCTCCCGCACCGAGGAGGTCAGCGCCTCCCAGTACAGCAGCGCGGGCAGGAAGAGGAGCAGGACGACGTCCGGGGACAGCGCGAACGACGAGAAGGACGGCGTCAGCCCCACGAGACACCCCGCGGCGAGCAGCAGCAGGGGTTCGCTCAGGCCCGTGCGCCGCGACAGCCAGCCCATGAGCAGGACGGCGGCCGCGACGACGACGATCAGTTCGAGGCTGTCCATGGCCGTGCCGACTTAGGCGCGGTACAGGACGAGGTGCTCGTGGAAGAGCACGCCGTCCCGGACGTCACCGGTGGCGGTGAAGCCGGTGTCGTCGACGTAGTCGATGTGGTCGCCGGTGACGGTGTAACTGCCGGTGTAGGCGCTCTGCCGGTTGCCCCGGGCCTCGTCGTAGCGGCCGTTCGGGAGGAGTTCCTGGCGGATGTGCCCGTCGGCGGTGACCCACATGCCGACGAAGGGGTGCGGTGCTGCGTTCGTGTTCATGGCTCCACGCTCGCGTTCCCGCGCACGGGTAACCAGGCCACACCTCTCCTGGGTGTCCGGCACCCACCTTCAGGTCTTCCTTCAGGAAGGGCGGCTCTCCGAGGTGGGTTGGACCGGTCCTACGGCGGCGTCGAAGGCGTGGGTCACCTCGGGGGCGGTGCCGGGCAGGAGCAGGGCGCGGGCGCGGTCCTCGAAGCCCCGGTCGGTCGTGGTGAGCCGGTTGTGGTGCTGGGCGAGGTGCTCGGACCAGGTGCCGACGAGGTAGTTCTCGATGAACCGGCCGGGTTCGTTGCCGTCCTGGAAGAGGCCCCAGGTGACGGCGCCGGTGCGGCGGCGGGAGTGGGCGACCCGGTCCATGGCGTCGATGAACGCCGCGCTGTCCTCCGGCGCGACGCGGTAGACGACGGAGACCAGCACCGGTCCGTCCGCGGGGCCGGGCACGAAGACCAGCGGTGGGGTCGGCCAGTGGTCGGAGAGGGTGGGGTCGATGCCCTCCATGCCGTAGAGCTTCCATCGGTAGAGGCTGAGCGCGCTCAGCACCATGACGGCGCTGCCGATGACGAGGGCCGTGGTCAGGCCCAGCCCTTGCACCAGGGCGCCCCAGACGGGGGCCGCCACGGCCTGGCCGCCCTGGAAGACGAGGAGGTAGACGGCGAGGCCGCGGGCCCGGACCCAGCCGGGGAGGCGGGTCTGGATCGCCGCGTTGAGGGTGGACAGGACGCCGATCCAGGCCACGCCGGCCGGGAGCAGTACGAGGACCGCGACCCAGGTGATGTGCACGGTCGCGAGGATCAGCAGGACGAGGGCGAACATGAGGGCGCCGGCCGCCAAGATGCCGTTGATACCCAGGTGTCGGCGCAGCCATGGCAGTGCGAACGCGCCCGCCACCGCTCCGACTCCGACCGCGCCGAGCAGCAGCCCGTAACCGCCCGAGCCCATCCCGAGGGAGTCGGCGGCGATGAGCGGGAGCAGCGACCACAGGGCCGCAGCGCCGGGGATGAACAGGGCGGTGCGCAGCAGGACGCGGCGGACGCCTGGAGCGTTCCAAACGTAGCGGCGGCCCGCGTACACCGCGGTCAGGAGCCGTTCCTGCTGCGCGGCGGGGACGGTCGTCTTCGGGCGGTGCCACAGCAGCAGTACGGCGGCGATCCCGAGGAACGACACCGCGTTGAAGCCGAACACCCACGCCGCGCCGGCCGCCGCGACCACGACACCGCCGAGCGCGGGACCGACCGCCCGCGCCAGGTTCATGTTGACCGCGCCCAGCGCGGACGCCTGCCCCAACTGGTCCCGTTCCACCAGTTCCGGCTGGATGGCCTGCCACGACGGCCCCATCAGCGCGGTCCCGCAGCCGAGGAGGAAGGTGAGGACCAGCAGGGGTACGGCGGACAGCGCGTCCGCGAAGGCCAGCGCGGTCAGCACCGCCGACACGGCGAACATCGCGAACTGCGCGACCAGCAGCAGCCCGCGCCGGTCGAACCGGTCCGCGAGCACACCCGAGGGAAACGCCAGCAGCACGATCGGCAGACTCGACGCCGTCTGGACCAGGGTCACCATGGTCGCCCCGTGCCCGAGCAAGAGCCACTGAGCGCCGACCGTCTGCATCCAGGTGCCGATGTTCGACACGAACTGGGCGATCCACAGCGCCCGGAACACCGGCCGCCCCAACGGCGCCCAGGCCGAGCCGGACTCCGCGGTCCTCCCCGTCGTCGTACTCGCGCTCATGCTGCGGCTCCCGGGGCGAGATGTGCGGTCGGTCGAGAAGAACGTACGGCAGCTCAGTGCGGGTCGGGCCACCAAGCCGCCGTAAAACCGGACCCGCCCGTGGGACCGGTCCAAGGGTCGGTCAGAAGCAGCCGTCGAGCGGGTCGAGCGCGCCGCCGACCTGGTGCGGCACCTGCGGTACGCGCTCGAAGTCGCCGCGCCGTTCGCGCCAGGCGCGCTGCTCCTCGGAGTCGGCGGCGGCGTCGACGAAGGCGCGGGCCTGCCGGGCGCCCGATGCCTCTGACGCCCCGGTCGACCCTGGTGCCCCGGTCGCCCCTGTCGCCTCGGTCCTCGCCTGGAATCCGCCGAAGCGGGCGACCGGGCTCCACGCCGGGCTGATCTCCGGGAGCGGGGCGGCGATGTTCTCGTAGTCGCCGACCGCGTGCACGACCTTGCCGCCGGCCACGGTGAGGAGGGCCTCGATCCGGTCGATGTCCTCGTCGGCGACGGAGAAGTAGTCGGCGGAGAGCACGGCCAGGTCGCCGTACTTGCCCTCGGCGATGGTGCCCTTCACATCGGCCTCGCCGGTGAGGTGGGCGCCCGCGCTGGTGTACATCTCCAGGGCGGTGGAACGGTCCACGCGGTTCTCGGCCGGATAGAGGAGCGTGTCGCCGATGGTGCGGCCGGTGACCAGCCAGGACAGGGACAGCCACGGGTTGTAGCTGGAGACGCGGGTGGCGTCGGTGCCGGCGGCGACCAGCAGACCGGTGTCGCGCATGGCGCGGATCGGGGGCGCGGTCGCGGCGCGCTCGGCGCCGTAGCGGTCGATGAAGGCCTTGCCCTGGAACATCATGCGGTTCTGCACGGAGACGGCGCCGCCGAGGGCCTTGATCCGTTCCAGACTGCTCCGGCTGACGGTCTCGGCGTGGTCGAACAACCACCGTGTCCCGTCCAGGAATCCGCCGTCCGCGGCGATCTTCTCGAAGACGTCGAGGTCCTGGCGGATCGTCTCGTCGTAGGTGGCGTGGAGGCGGAAGCCCCAGCCGTTGTCGAGCAGGAGACGGGCCGCCGCTTCGAGGTCCTCCCTTGCGCGGGCGGTGAGTTGGGGGCGTGGCTCGGCGAAGTTCTCGAAGTCTGCCGGGGACCAGGCGAGGTTCTCGCCGGCGCCGTTGCAGCGCAGCCATTCGTCTCCGTCGCCGGGGCTGACCATGCCGATCCAGCGGCGCAGGTCGTCGAGTTCCTGCCCGGCGGTCTGCGGGAAGAGGTGGTAGGCGATCCGGACCGTCAACTCCCCGCGCTCCGCGAGCTCGGTGACGGCCGCGTAGTTGTCGGGGAAGTTCTGGAAACCGCCGGCCGCGTCGATGGCGCTGGTGATGCCGAAGCGGTTCAGCTCGCGCAAGTAGTGCCGGGTGGAGCCGAGTTGGTCCTCGGGGGCGAGGATCGGTCCCTTGGCGAGGGTGGAGTAGAGCAGCCCGGCGGCGGGCGCGGCCAGCAGCACACCGGTGGGGTTGCCCGCGAAGTCCCGGACGATCTCGCCACCGGGTGGATTCGGCGAGTCACGCGTGAAACCGACGGCCTCCAGCGCGGCCCGGTTGAGGATCGCCGACTGGTACAAGTGCAGGACGAACACAGGGGTGTCGGGGGCGGCGGCGTTCAACTCGGACACGGTCGGCAGCCGCTTCTCCGCGAACTGCTCCCCGGTCCAGCCGCCAACCACCCTTACCCACTGCCCAGTTGGCGTCCGCCCGGCCTGCTCCCGCAGCATCCGCAGGGCGGTGCGCAACGACCGTACGCCGTCCCAGCGCAGTTCGAGCAGATAGTTCAACCCGCCCCGGATGACGTGCAGATGGGAGTCGTTGAGCCCGGGGATCACCCGCCGCCCGAGCGCGTCCACGACGCGGGTGGTGGGGCCGATGTGCGGGGCGACGGTCGCGTCGTCTCCCACGGCCGTGAAGACGCCGTCGGTGATGGCCACGGCGGACGCGGCCGGGCGGGCGGGGTCGCCGGTGTGGATACGGCCGTTGCGGACGACGAGCTGGGCGGGGTGCCGGACCCCGTCGTAGGGGCGTATGCCGCCCACGGGCATGGTGCTGCTGGACATGGAGGCTCCTCGGAGCGGGAGAGGCGAGGGGAGGCAGGGGGCCGGGGGGGCGGTCGTCCGGCGACACCCCAGACGCTAGGTCTGCGACAATGGATCGGTCCAACACATGGTTCTGCTCGAATCGATCGCCATCACAGATCGGTGCGGACAAGGGAGGCGGCGGCAATGGACCTGCGGCATCTGAAGTACTTCCTCGCCGTCGCCGAGACCCGCAACTTCACGCAGGCGGCGGCCAGTTGCTATGTCGCGCAGTCCGCGCTCAGCCAGCAGATCGCCCGGCTGGAGAAGGACGTGGGCGCCCAGTTGTTCAGCCGCACCAGCCGTTCCGTACGGCTGACGGCCGCCGGGGAGCTCCTCGAACCGTTGGCCCGCCGCATCCTCGCCGACGTCGACACCGCCAGGGCCGCGCTCGACGCCCTGTCCGGGCTGCGGCGCGGGCGGCTGCGCCTCGGCCTCGTCCAGACGCGGGCCTCCTCCGTCGACCTCGTCGAGGTGATGGCCGACTACCACGCCCGCTACCCGGGCATCGACTTCCACGTGACCAACGCGCCCAGCGCGGAGATGGCCGCGGCGGTCCTGGCCGGGGACCTCGACATCGCCGTGGTGGGCCTTGGACCGCGCCAAATCCCGGACGGCCTCGACCACCAGGTCCTGGCCGCCGACCCCCTCGTCCTGATCGTGCCCGCCGACCACGCGCTGGCCGGCGGCGGTGACGTCGTCGACCTCGCCGACCTGCCGGAGAGCCACCAGCTCATCCAGTTCACCCGGGGCAGCGGCCTGCGCCGCCAGGTGGAGGCCGCGTTCGCCCGGGCCGGAGTGGAACCGGGCCAGCACTTCCAGGTCGGCCAGATTCAGGACATGATCCGGCTGGCGGCACGGGGCATCGGCGTGACGGTCGTACCGAGGTCGTCGGTGTTCCTGGACCGTTCCATTCCGGGCAAGAACACCCGGGACGCCCTGCCGTACGGCGCCCGTGCGCTCCGGATCGCGGACGAGGCGGCCGTGCACACCATCTGCGCGGTCCACGACAGCAAGCGGCTGGCGCCGGCGGCCGCCGCGTTCCTGGAAGTGGTGGAACGGCACGCGATCAGGGACTGAGCGGGTCCCGACGATCGATCGCTGACACCGATCGCTGCACCCGCATCCATATGTTGGACGTAACGCTCCCATGGCGCGACGCTCGGAGGAAGAAGCCGGGAGACCGGAAGTCCTCCAGCGAATGGGAGCAATGCCATGTCTGCCGTACTGCGCGACGCGTGGACCACGGTCGTCCCCGACATGGAGGACCGGCACGGCCCGCTCCCTCCCCTGATGCTCGCGCTCACCGTGGTGACCGGGCTCGTGGACGCTTTCAGCTACCTCGTCCTGGGCCATGTCTTCGTCGCCAACATGACCGGCAACGTCGTCTTCTCCGGCTTCGCGATCGCCGGCGCGGCGGGCTTCTCCCTGGCCGCCTCCCTCGCCGCACTGGCCGCGTTCGCCCTCGGCGCCCTGCTCGGCGGCCGCCTCGCGCACGGGGCCGCCGCCCACCGGGGACGGGTCCTGCACCTGGCACTGCTGCTGGAGACGACCCTGGTCCTGGCGGCGTACGTCGTCGCCCAGGTCGCCGACATCTCGCACGTGACCACGGCGGTCCAGTACCCCCTGATCGCCCTCCTCGGTCTGGCGATGGGCGTGCAGAACGCCACCGCCCGCGCCCTGGCCGTACCCGACCTGACCACGACCGTCCTGACGCTCACCATCACCGGGGTCGCCGCGGACAGCCGTCTCGCGGGCGGCAAGGGCAGCAAGGTCGGCCGCCGCGTGCTCTCGGCCGGGGCGATGTTCGCCGGCGGTCTGGCCGGTGCCGTGGCCGTCGAGCACGGCGGCCGGGCGCTGCCCCTGCTGTTCGCCGCGGTGCTGCTGGTGGCGGCTTCCGCCACGGCGTTCGTCCTGACCCGCTCCGACGCGTCCTGGACGAAGCCGCTGTGAACGGAGCCACCGTGAAGGAAGCCGCGGTGAAGGACGCATCCCCAAGTCCCCCGTGGCGGCACACACTTCACTCCGCGCTCCTCGAACTAGCCCTGACCGCCTTGATGTTGTTCGTCGTGGCGACAACGGTCCGCTGGCTGATGGGCACCATCGACCCGGCGTCCGGCAGCTGGTGGAACACCCCGGAGGGCAGACTCCTCGCGGTGGCCCCCATCTCCGGCTACACGGTCACCGCCGTCATGCTCTCCCCCTGGGGCCGCCTCACCGGCGGCCACATCAACCCGGCGATCACCCTCGCGATGTGGCGCTACGGCCGCACCCCGGGCCGCGATGTCGCACCGTACATCGCCGGTCAACTGATCGGATCCCTGCTCGGCATCGCGGCCGGACGACTGGTCTGGGGCCCGGTGTTCGCCTCCCCGGCCGTGGACTACGCCGTCATCCGCCCTGCCCCCGGCTGGAGTTGGGCCTCCGTCGCCCTGATCGAGACCGCGACGATGTTCGTCATCGTCGCCGTCGCCGGAATCGCCGTCTCCAGCCGCCGACTCGGGCCGTTCACCCCGTGGGCGGTCGGCACGATGATCGCCGTCCAGATCATCGCCTTCGGCACCCTGTCGGGCGGAATCGCCAACCCTGCAAGGGAGTTCGGACCGGCCCTGCTCTCGGGCAACCCCTCGCTCCTGCCCGTGTATCTGCTCGCCCCGCCGCTCGGGGCGCTCGCGGCGACGGTCGTGGTCGACCGGGTCCACGCCCGGAAACAGCGCGGGCGCCACTTCAGCCCGTGCGAATGATCTTCAAGGTTGTCGGCAGCACTTCGTCACCGACCGTTCTCACGGTGGACGGCACCCGAAGGATGCGCAGGGAGGGCACGAACCGCAGCGAACTGACGTCCACCTCGGGGAGGGGAGTTTCCAGCGTCAGCTCGACGAGACGAGGGAACTCGTCGAGCCAGTCCCAGGAACAGCGCATGTCCGCCGCGATGCACAGCCCTACGAGGCGGTCCGGTACACAGTGGCTCCTCATTTCTTCGACACTGAGAGGCGACGTGATCCGCAAGTAGGATCTGCCGCCGAAACGGCGCAGGGTCCGCAGTTCCCGGCTGCTCGAGACGACGAAGTAGAGGCCGTCGTCCTCCCGCAGATCCGCGATGACCTCCTCGGCGTAGCGATCGGTGTCGAACCGGGCCCAGGCGAGGGCGAGTTCAGCACGTACTCGCATCTCCTCCGCGGCCCGGAAACGCGTCAGTACCGGGATGGCGGCGTCGGTGCCGATCCGAACCGCCACGAGCACGGTGAAGTACGCCTCGTCGGACGTCAGGCCCTCGGGTCCCGGCAGGAGTTCCAACACCACCGGACCGACATCCGCGAGCGCACGTGCTTGGTCCACCGAGCGGGGCGGGATGAGTTTCTCGGCACGGCGCTGGACTTCGGTTCGCACCTCGGGGTCGAGTTCGGTGGCGTCGTCCAGGCAGGCAGCGGCCAGCAGATGGAGCCGGTACCGGGTGTCCTTGGACGAGTCACCCCGTTCGATCAGTCCGGTGAGCAGCCGCGTTCGCTCCGCCGGGCGCGCGTGCGCGACGGCCATGCGGACGACGTCCTCCCACTGGTCGAGATGGGCGTTTCCGCCGAGGAAGTCGAAGTCGAGGCTCTCCACGGCGGCCCTGGCACCGAGGTAGTCCTGAAAAGTCCGGTGGACGAACTGCGTGGTTCCCTCGACCGGTTCGATGAGCAGTCCGCTCCGGACCAGGAGGTGACGGTAGATCTGTTTCGCCGTGCCCTGCTCGGCGACGCGAGGCATCGACGTCAGCGCCTGGGACAGGAGATCCACGACGTCCTTCGCGTCCATCTCCGAACGGCCGTTGCGGATCAGCCAGTACGCGAGTTTCTGGATCAGCTGTACCTGGTGCGTCTCACCGATCCGCATGTCGCCCGTCTTGTAGATACCGCGCTCACGGTCTCTCCGTGACAGCAGCATCGACAGGGCCGCGTCATAGAGTTCCTTGCGTCCATCGGGCAGATATCCCCTGCGGTCGCGGTGGAGCGCGCAAATGAGGGCACACATCAGCGGGTTCGTCGCAAGCCGGTCGAGTTCCTGCTTGGCCCGCACCGCGTAGAGGAGTTCCTTTCCGTACGCGTCGGCACTGCCTGCCGCCTTGTGCCAGCGTCTGATGAACGCGGCGACATCGTCACGGCTCATGGGAGCCAGGTCCAGTTCCGTGAACTTCTCGCTCGCCAGCCAGTTCTCCTGCACCGCCGAGGGACGCGACGTGACGAGCCAGTGGTTCTTCGGGTACGAACCGACAAGATCCCGCAGCCAGTTGCGGGCTTCCTCACGTTCTTCCTCGGGCATCTCATCGATTCCGTCGATGAGCATGAGGCCGCGCCCGGCGGACAGCACCCGGTCGTACCAACCCGTGGGCTGGGCGTGAGCGATCGGGCACCCTACGGCCGAGAGAAACTCGTCCGGGGCCGGCAGCCTCGCTCCGGCGCGAGTCAGGGAGCGCATGGGCAGCACGAACGGCACCAGTCCATGCAGGTACAGGAGATGCTCGTCGACGTCGCTGCGGGCGGCACTCACCGCCAGCCATTGCACGAGAGTGGTCTTCCCCGACCCCGCGACCCCGCGCATGAGGACCCGGGCACGCCCGGCCAGGACGTGTTCCGCCGGCATCGTCAACGGCATCTTCCCTGCCGCGGTCCCCGTGGCCTCCAGGCTCAGGTAGGCGGCATCCAACGGCCATGCCCCCGACGCCGTGGCCAGATCGAGGCCGAAGATGGTCAGCTTGCCGTGCTTCGTCGAGATATAGCTCGCATACCGCCCCTCGAAATTGCCGTCCGCCGGCGAGGGCGTTCGCATGATCAAGGTATCGATCTTCGACGACAGTTCCTCGATCCGGCGACTCTGCTCGACGAGGGTGCGGGGCACGAATGTCGATCTCGTGGTGAAGAAATGGAGGATGTGCAGGCAGGCGGTGTCCACCACCTGTGCGTGCAATAGCACCGCATCACTCGAAAGCCCGATCGTGGCAGCCGGATTGCTCGACCGGAGGCTCCGTGACAATTCCAGATGGCCGAGCTGAACGGCCTGGACGTCGTCCATGTCGATGTGCTCCAGAAAACACAGCGAGTGGGTGACGGCGTTCACCACGGCACGTTGCTCGAAGCGGGGAAGTCGTTCCGAGACACCGGTCGACAGCGCCGCGCGCTCGACCAACTCCTCCGCGATCTTGCGGAGTTCGACATCCGTGAGAGTCCGCTTCTCCCCACGGAAGGACACCAGGCCGGAGATGCGGACAGGTCTGTCGACCAACCCCGCGCCGGGCCCGTCCGGGCGAAACAGCTTCTTCACCAGCGGGCCGACGACGCTCGACGCGAGACGGGCCCCAACACTTACGGCTTCCATGGCGGCATCAGCGTAGAACTCCCTTGAGGCACAAGGTAGTTCAACCGATCACAAGACCATGAACGATCACCAAAGCGATCACAGGGCGCCAAAGTGTGCCTCGCTCCGGCAGTGCGTCGGAAGAATGCGACACGGCACGGGACCCGCGAACCCAAGGCGTGCGGCGGGCACGGGAGGACGACGCGGAAACCCTTCCGTCTGGCAGAAGCCGCCTTGCCGACCCCCCGCCCGCCTCAGGACGCTGATCCCAACCACGGCACGCGGGGCGACGAAGCCCCGCCGACAGGGACGGGACCGCCAATGCCGCACACCACCGCCTTCGCCCGCAACCAGTGGTACGTCGCCGCCTACAGCCACGAGGTCGGCCGGGACCTGCTCGGCCGGACGATCCTCGGCGAACCCCTCGTCTTCTACCGCACCGAGGACGACGGCACCGCCGTAGCGCTCCACGACCGGTGTGTGCACCGGCGGTTCCCGCTCTCCGAGAGCCGCCTCGACGGGGACCGCATCGTGTGCGGGTATCACGGCTTCACCTACGACACGACCGGCACCTGCGTGTACGTGCCGGGGCAGAAACGCATCCCCCGCACCGCCCGCGTCGCCTCCTACCCGGTGGTCGAGCAGGACGCGCTGGTCTGGGTGTGGATCGGCGACCCGGCGCTCGCGGACCCGCAGGTCATCCCCCGCGCCCCGCACCTCGCCTCCCCCGACTGGGTCACCGTCAGCGGTATGGAGCCGATCGACGCCGACTACGGCCTCCTCGTCGACAACCTCCTCGACCTCTCCCACGAGACGTATCTGCACGGCGGCTACATCGGCTCCCCCGAGGTCGCCGAGACGCCGATCACCACGGAGGTCGACGAGGGCGCCGGCGTCGTACGGGTCAGCCGGCACATGGGCGACGCGGAGTGCCCGCCGTTCTACGCCAAGTCCACCGGAATACAAGGGCGGATCACCCGCTGGCAGGACATCGAGTACCACGCGCCCTGCCTCTACCTCCTGCACAGCCGCATCGCCCCGGTCGGCGTCCTGCCCGAGGAGGACGGCAGCGACCCGAACGGCTTCCACACCGAGATCACCTACGCCATCACGCCCTCGTCGGACGGCAAGGTGTACGACTTCTGGGCGGTCTCCCGCGACTGGGCCACTGACGACTCCGAGGTCACGGAGTTCCTGCGCGGCAACAACCACACCGTCGTCATGCAGGACGTGGACGCGCTCAACCTCCTTCAGAAGACGCTGGGTTCGGAACGCGGTGGCTACCAGGAGCTGAGCATCAACATCGACACCGGTGGCCTCGCCGCCCGGCGTATCCTCGCCCGGCTGGTCGAGGAGGGCGCCAAGCCCGTGGAGAAGGTCCAGTGACCGCTCCGACCGGCGAGGTCTACCGCATCGACTGGTTGCCGGGCACCGACGTCCTGCACGGCACCTGCCACTGCGGCCGCGAGCACACGTCCCAGGACCCGATCGAGATGTGGGAGTGGATGCTCGCCCACCCCCGCGGCCACGCCGTCGACGACGCACAGGGAGCCGACGCATGACCACCTACGACACCTACGATGCCGAACTCGTCGTAGCCGGACGGGAGTTGGCGGCCGACGGCGTCCTCGCCCTCACCCTGCGCCACCCGCTCGGCGAGCAACTCCCCACCTGGGAACCGGGCGCCCACATCGACGTCGTCCTCGGCCCCGACCTGGAGCGCCAGTACTCACTCTGCGGCGCCCCGGCCGACCGTACGACCTGGCGGATCGCCGTACTGCGCGAGCCCGACGGGCGGGGCGGATCGGCTTACGTACACGGGCAGTTGGAGCAGGGCGACAAGGTCCGGGTACGCGGCCCGCGCAACCACTTCCGGCTGGAGCCCGCCCCCCGCTACCGCTTCGTCGCGGGCGGCATCGGCATCACCCCCCTCCTGCCGATGCTGGCCGCGGCAGAGGCGGCGGGCGCGGAGTGGAGCCTGCTCTACGGCGGCCGCACCCGCAACTCCATAGCGTTCACGCAGGAGTTGAGCCGCTACGGCGACCGCGTCACCGTCGCTCCGCAGGACGAGGTCGGGCTGCTCGACCTGCCGTCGGTCCTGGACGACGTTCCGGACGGCACCCTCGTCTACTGCTGCGGTCCAGGGCCGCTGCTCGACGCGGTCGAGGCACGGTGCCCCGGCGGCATCCTGCATGTCGAGCGGTTCTCGCCCAAGGCCCAAGTCACTGGCACCGACAGCGAGTTCGAGGTGGTGCTGGAGCAGAGCGGGAAAACGGTCACCGTCCCGGTGGGCGTGTCCGTGCTCGACACCGTGCGCGCCGCCGGTGTCGAGGTGCTGTTCTCCTGCACCGAGGGCACCTGCGGGACCTGCGAGACCGATGTCCTCGAAGGGACCCCGGACCACCGCGACTCGGTGCTGAGCGAGGAGGAGCGGGCGGCCGGCGAGACGATGCTCATCTGCGTCTCACGCTGCCTGGGAAAGCGGCTCGTCCTGGATCTGTGACGACGCCGGACGATCCGGCAAGAGCGCACTCACGACACGGCAAGAGCGCACTTCGATAACTGTCAACAATATTGTGAGCACTAGGCATTGACCTGGCCGCGACGGGGCCCTACGTTCCCGCTCAACACCAATTGAGCACCACTGTGCGATGTGCGCACAGCCTGTCGGAACACCGTCGTCTGCACAGGAGTTGCCATGCGTCGTCTGCTCGTCGGCCTCGCGGCCGGATCCATGCTGGTCGCCGCGTCGGCCTGCGGTTCGTCCGGCAACGGAGCGTCGGACAACAGCAGTTCGTCCACCGGAACCACCACGGTCAAGGTGGGGGTCATCCCCATCGTCGATGTCGCCCCGCTCTACCTCGGCCAGAAGGAGGGCTTCTTC
Source organism: Streptomyces sp. N50 (assembly GCF_033335955.1). Classification (GTDB taxonomy): domain Bacteria; phylum Actinomycetota; class Actinomycetes; order Streptomycetales; family Streptomycetaceae; genus Streptomyces. Next base: position 8,160,754 of record NZ_CP137549.1, on the reverse strand, counting down.
AGCAAGCACGGCCTGAAGCTCTCGATGACCCTCGCGCAGGGCGGCGCGGCCATCGTGCCGGGTGTGGTGAGCGGCCAGTTCCAGTTCGGCTTCTCCAACATGACCTCCCTGATGCTCGCCGAGTCCAACGACGTTCCCGTGAAGGCCATCGCCAACGGCGTCGCCTCAACAGGCGTGTCCGGCAAGGACTTTGGCGCCCTCGTCGTCAAGAAGGGGAGCAGCCTCAAGTCGGCTAAGGAGCTGGAGGGCAAGAAGGTCGCGGTCAACACGCTGAAGAACATCAACGAGACGGCCGTACGCGAGTCCGTCCGCAAGGCCGGCGGCGATCCGGACAAGGTGAAGTTCGTGGAGCTGGCCTTCGACCAGATGCCGGCCGCGCTCGACAAGGGCCAGATCGACGCGGCGATGGCCGTCGAACCCGCGCTCACCACGATGTTGAACCAGGGTGCCCAGCAGATCGCCTGGCCGCTGGTCGACGTCGCGCCGAACCTCACCGTCGCCATGTACTTCACGTCGACGGCGTACGCGGCCAAGAACCCGGACGTGGTCAAGAAGTTCCAGGAGGCCACCGCCGAGTCCCTGGCCTACGCGGACGCCCACCCGGACGAGGTCCGGCAGATCGTCGCGACCTACACCAAGGTCCCGGCGAGCGTGCTGGCCAAGGTGATCCTGCCCAAGTGGCCCGCCGATGCGAACCGTTCGTCGATCGAGGCGCTGGAGAAGCTGAGCGAGACCGACGGCCTCTTCAAGAAGACCCCCGACCTGAACACGCTGCTTCCGTGAGGGGACTGAACACCGCACTCGGTGCGGCCGGACTCGCGGCCTTCCTCGCCCTCGGCGAGGTCGTGCCGCGTGTCGGCATCGTCAAGGAGGCCTACTTCCCGCCGACGAGCAGGATCGCCTCCGCGTTCTGGGACGAGCTCAAGGACGGCGCCTTCTGGTCGGCCCTCGGCGACACCCTCACCGGCTGGGCCCTGGGCCTCGCGATCGCCGTCGGCGCGGGCATCGTCGTCGGCGTCCTGCTCTCCGTGGTCCCCCACCTCCGCGAGGCCACGGCCTCGACGATCGAGTTCCTCCGCCCGATCCCGTCGGTCGCCCTCATCCCCCTGGCAGTGCTGTTGTACGGCACCGAACTCAAGTCGGTGCTGTTGCTCGTCGTCTACGCCTCCTTCTGGCAGATCCTGATCCAGGTCCTCTACGGCGTCCAGGACGTCGACCCGGTCGCCGAGGAGACGGCACGGTCGTACGGTCTCGGCACCTGGGCCCGGGTCCGCCACGTGCTGTGGCCGAGCGCGCTGCCGTACGTCATGACGGGCGTGCGACTGGCCGCGGCGGTCGCGCTGATCCTCACCATCACCGCCGAACTGGTCATCGGGGCACCGGGGTTGGGCGCGACCATCGCGGTCGCGCAGACCTCGCAGGCCGTGCCGGAGATGTACGCGCTGATCGTGGTGACCGGTCTGCTGGGGCTGCTCATCAACGTGGGCGCGCGGACGGTGGAACGGCGGGCGCTGGCCTGGCACCAGTCGGTGCGCGGGGAGGTGGCGGTGTGAGGCGGACCCTGATCCGGCTGCTGTTCGCGGTCGCGCTGCCGGCCGTCCTGATCGCCCTGTGGTGGCTGGCGTCGGACGGCAGCACCAACGTGTACTGGCCGCCGCTGCGCACGATCCTCAACACCTTCCCCGACGTGTGGACCGGCGACCGCCTCAAGACGGACGTCCTGCCCAGCATCCTGCGCCTCGCGGCCGGTTACGCCACGGCGGCCGTCGTCGGCGTCGCGATCGGAACGGTCATCGGCTCGTACCGCCGGGTGCGCGCGGTGTGCGAACCGGTCCTGGAGTTCCTGCGGGCCGTACCGCCACCGGTGCTGGTCCCGGTCATCATGCTGTTCGCGGGCATCGGCGACACGATGAAGATCGTGGTCATCGCGAGCGGCTGCGTCTGGCCCGTCCTTCTCAACACGGTCGAGGGCGTCCGCGCGGTCGACCCGGTCATGAAGGAAACAGCCCTCTCCTACGGCGTCACGGGCGTCGCCCGGCTGCGCACGCTGGTGCTGCGTTCGGCGAGCCCGCAGATCTTCGCGGGGCTGCGCCAGGCGCTGTCCATCGGGATCATCCTCATGGTCATCAGCGAGATGTTCGCGGCCACCGACGGGCTGGGTTTCACCATCGTCCAGTTCCAACGCAGCTTCGCCATACCGGACATGTGGACGGGCATCCTCGTCCTCGGGATCCTGGGGTTCCTGCTCTCCGTCGTCTTCCAGGTGGTCGAGCGGCGGGTGCTCGGCTGGTACCACGGCCTGCGCGCCGCCAACCGCCGTTCCTCGTAAGGCTCATGAAAGGGCGGTCCATGCACGCGCAACTCGACGTATCCGGCCTGCACAAGGTCTACGAGGGTTCCGGTCGCCGGGTGGAGGCGGTGCGGGACCTCACCTTCACCGTCGACGCCGGCGAACTCGTCTGTCTCGTCGGCCCGTCGGGCTGCGGCAAGACCACACTGCTGAAGTGCATGGGCGGCCTGCTCACCCCGACCGCGGGCGAAGTCCTCCTGGGTGGACGGAAGGTGAGCGGTCCGCCGCCCGGGATGGCATTCGTGTTCCAGGAGTACGGGCGCAGCCTCTTCCCCTGGATGCGGGTCGGCGAGAACGTCGAACTCCCTTTGAAGCAGAAGAACTTGTCGAAGTCCCGACGGCGTGAACTGGTGGCCGACGCACTGGAGTCGGTCGGGCTGACGGAGGCCGCGGGGGCGTATCCGTGGCAGCTGTCCGGCGGGATGCAGCAGCGGGTCGCGATCGCACGGGCGCTGGCGTACGAGCCCGAAGTCCTGCTCATGGACGAGCCGTTCGCGGCGGTCGACGCGCAGACCCGGGCCGATCTGGAGGACCTGGTACGGGGGTTGTGGCGGGAGCGCGGGATCACGATCCTGTTCGTGACCCACGACATCGACGAGGCCGTGTACTTGGGCGAGCGGGTGGTCGTGCTGTCCGCGTCGCCGACCGTCGTGCAGGAGCAGCTGAAGGTCGATCTGCCCGTGGAGCGCGACCAGTTGCACACCCGGGTCGCCCCGCGCTTCGCCGAACTGCGGACCCATGTCTACGAGCAGATCCAGGCGGCGAAGCGCGGGACGCTCCCGATTCAGGACCGGCTCACGAAGTCTGATACGCCTCCACTTCGCTGAACTGGGCCGCCGGCCAGCCGGTGTTGGCGGTGACGTTGAGCCGCACATAGCGCAGGTTCGTGCCACTCGGGAGCGCCACGGTGACCGTGTTCCCGGTCGCCGGGTCGAAGCGGTAGCCGGTGGAGCCGACGACGGTCGAGTAGGCCGAGCCGTCGGTGCTGCCCAGCACGGACAGCGTCTGCGTGCGGGCGCCCCACGCGGAGGACGGCGGGAGCTTCAACACCAGCCTGCGTACGGCCTGGTTGGAGCCGAGGTCGACCGTCCAGGCCTGTGGGAAGGCGTTGTTGGCGGACTCCCAGTAGGTGTTCGCGTCGCCGTCGACCGCCTTGCCCGGCGTGTAGACGTCCTGCGAGCCGGTCGCCGTGGCGGGGCGGCCCTTGGCGAGGTTGGTGTTCTGGTCCGGGGGCGGGTTGCCCTGACCGGGCTGCGGCCAGGTCGAGCAGTCCGACCAGGTGCTGCTCCAGCCGGAGTTGCCGCCGCCGTCGGTGAGGCTGAAGACCCCGGAGCCTGACGGGTAGGGACAGTTGTAGATACCGGCCGCGCCGACGCCGGTGGCCTGCACGTTGCTGAACCTGGCCGCGCCCTGCGCCTCGGCCTGGACGACGACCGTGCCGGTGTTCTGCACGCTCGCCCCGCTCACGGTGACGTTGCCGGTCGAGTAGCCGTGCCCGCCGCCGGACACGAACTCGAAGGCACTGTAAGGGCTGTTGGTGATCGTCGTGTTGGTGATGTTGACGGTGGCGTTGACCGCGCTGTCGTAGGAGTCGACGCGCAACGCGCCCATGGGATGGCCCCAGTTGGGGTTGATCGCGCCGGTGCGGACGAGGGTGTTGCCGTCGACCGTGATCGTCCCGGCGAGCGGGGAGAAGGGGTCGAGGAACTTCTGGTTGGAGATCGCGATGCCGCTGCCGAGGGCGTTGGTGTCGGAGACCAGGTTGTTCCGGACGGCGATGTTCGTGCCGCCGTAGATCGCGATGCCGTTGGCGAGGTTCGGCTGGGAGATGGTGTTGTTCTCGAAACTGCTGTTGGTGTCCGGGGAGTTGAGCGACCACATGGCGAGGGAGTCGTCGCCCTGGTTGCGCAGGAAGTTGTTGCGGACGATGACGCCGTGGGCGTTGCCGTTGAGGTTGAGGCCGTCGGCGGTGGTGTCGAGGACGCGGTTGTTCTCGACGACGAGGTTGTCGTTGTTGCCCGTCAGCCAGAGGCCGACCTTGAGGTGCTGGATCCACATGCCGGAGACCGAACTGCCCGGTCCCAGCGAGCCGTTGACGAAGTTGTCCGGGTTGGAGTCGACGCGTTCGGTGACCTCTCCGATGACCGCGAAGTCCTTGATGTGGACGCCGCCGGAGGAGCTGGACTGGTCGATGAAGCGCGAGGTGTGCACGACCGAGTACCACTGACCGGCGCCCTGGAGCGTCACGTTCTGCACACCGCTGAGCGATGAGGTGAGCCGGTAGTCGCCCGGCGGGATCCACACCACTCCCCCTTGTGCTGCGGAGATGGCGTCCCGGAAGGCCTGGGTGGAGTCGCCCGCGCCGCTGGGGTCGGCACCCTTGGAGACCACGGACACCGAACCGGCGGGCTGCGCGGCGGCCCCGGCGACCTGCTCGAAGTCGGCGACGTCGACGGTGACTTGGGTGCCCGTCGCCACGAACGCGACCTTGTCGCCCTGCTGCACGTTCTGGCCGAGCAGGAGCCGAGAGTTGTCGAAGAAGTGGTGCGTCTTGGCGCCCGCGATCCAACTCGTGTCGACGTACGAGTACTTGGAGGTGACGGCGAGCGTCTTGCTGATCTTGACCCCGTTGACGTAAACGTCGAGGCTGCCGCTCTGGCCGTCCGGGACGTTGTAGGACACGTTCACGGCGTTGGCCGCGCGCGGCACGGTGAACTCGACCCGCTGCCCGGAGGTGAGCCGTACGGCCTGGCGTCCCGAGGCTTCGGAGGCGAGGGTCCCCTGGGTGTAGTCGGGGCCGATCTTCGTGCCGGTGGTGGTGGCCGACTCGGCCTCGACGGAGGTGAAGGGGAGGGAGGCGCCCGAGGCCGCGTGGGCGGCGGCGGGGGTCAGGGCGACGAGCATGCCGGCGGCGAGCGCGACGGTCGCACCTATGATTGGCATGCGCCTGACAGATCGGAAGGTGGTGCTGTGCATGTGCCGATCCCTTCGAGGTGGGGGTGCGGGGATAGCGGATGCAGGGTGACGGCCGGGGGCCGGCGGCTATGCGGTGCGCAGCCAGGCGGCCGTGTCCCGCGGCAGGCGTCCCTGGTCGTCCAGGGGGCCGCTGGTCAGCAGGAGGTGGGTGTGGGCGGGGAGGTCGGCGGGTGCGTCGGCGAGGTTGACCACGCAGGTCACGCCCTCCGCGCGGGCGAAGGCGAGGACGCCGTCGGGGGCGGGCAGCCAGGTGAGGGGACCGTCGCCGAAGACCGGCCGGAGGTGGATCGCCTCGCGGTAGAGGTTGAGTATGGAGTCGGCGGTCCGCTGCTGACGGTCGACCGCATACGATGTCCAGCCGACCGGCTGCGGCAGCCACGGCTCACCGCGCGAACCGAAGCCCGCGTACGGCGCTTCCTCGACCCAGGGCAGCGGCACCCGGCAGCCGTCGCGGCCGGGGTCGGTGCCGCCGGACCGGAGGTACATCGGATCCTGTATGCGGTCGACGGGCAGCTCGACCTCGGGCAGTCCCAGCTCCTCCCCCTGGTAGAGGTAGACGACCCCGGGCAGGGCCAGCGAGAGCAAAGCCGCCGCCCGTGCGCGCCGGGTGCCGAGGGCGAGGTCGGTCGGGGTGCCGAAGGCCTTGGTGGCGAAGTCGAAGCCGGTGTCGGCGCGGCCGTAGCGGGTGACCGTGCGGGTCACGTCGTGGTTGCACAGGACCCAGGTGGCGGGCGCGCCGATCGGGGCGTGCTCGGCGAGGGTCTCGTCGATCGAGGCGCGCAGTCGGTCCGGGTCCCAAGGGCAGGACAGGAAGGCGAAGTTGAAGGCGGTGTGCAGTTCGTCGGGGCGCAGGTAGCGGGCGAAGCGTTCGGTGTCGGGGAGCCAGACCTCGCCGACGAAGACGCCGCCGTACTCGTCGGCGACGGCCCGCCAGGAGCGGTAGATGTCGTGGAGTTCGTCGCGGTCCACGAAGGGGTTCGGGTCGCGGCCCTCGACGAAGTCGGGCAGGTCCGGGTCCTTGGCGAGCAGCGCCGCCGAGTCGATGCGGACGCCCTCGACGCCGCGCTCGAACCAGAAGCGCAGGATGTCCTCGTGCTCCTGACGCACCGCCGGGTGGGCCCAGTTGAGGTCGGGCTGTTCGGGGGTGAACAGGTGGAGGTACCAGTCGCCGTCGGGGAGGCGGGTCCACACGGGTTCGGTGGAGCCGGCGAACTGCGACGGCCAGTCGTTGGGCGGGAGTTCACCGTGTTCGCCGCGACCCGGGCGGAAGTGGAACAGCTCGCGTTCGGGGCCGCCGGCGAGGGCGGCGCGGAACCACGGGTGCTGGTCGGAGACGTGGTTGGGCACGATGTCGACGATCGTGCGGATGCCCAACTCCCGTGCCTCGGCGATGAGTTTCTCCGCCTCGGCGAGCGATCCGAAGGCCGGGTCGATGGCGCGGTAGTCGGCGACGTCGTAGCCGCCGTCCTTCATCGGTGACAGGTACCAGGGATTGAACCAGAGGGCGTCCACGCCGAGTTGGGCGAGATACGGCAGTCGGGAGCGGACGCCCGCGAGGTCGCCGGTGCCGTCGCCGTCGCCGTCCGCGAAGCTGCGGACGTAGACCTGGTAGATGACGGCGGAGCGCCACCAGTCGTCCTGGCTCTGGGCAGGGGTGGGCTGTCCCACGGTGCTGGCCTTTCTGTCGGGGGCGTCGAAGGGGGCGGTGTCAGCCCTTCGTGCTGCCCGCGCTGATCCCGGCGATGATGTGCCGCTGGAAGACCAGGAACATCGCGACCATGGGGATGCTCGCGATCACCATCGCGGCGATGAGCACGGTCAGTTGGATGTTCTGGGACAGCTGGACGAGTGCCACGCTGATCGGCTGTTTGTCGGTGTCGGAGAAGACCATCAGCGGCCACAGGAAGTCCTGCCAGACGGCGACGAGCGCGAAGATCGACACGACGCCGAGGACCGGGCGGGACATGGGCAGGACGATGGACCACAGGATGCGGAGTTTCCCGGCGCCGTCGATCTCGGCGGCTTCCATGACGTCGCGCGGGAGTTGGTCGAAGAACCGCTTGAGGAGATACAGGTTGAAGGCGTTGGCGACGGCGGGCAGCCAGATGCCGAGGGGGCTGTTGAGCAGGCTGGTGTGGATCAGCGGGAGGTCGGCGGCGGTCAGGTACTTGGGTACGACGAGTGCCTGGGCCGGAACCATCAGCGTCGCCAGGATGCCGCCGAGGATCAACTTGCCGAAGGCGGGCTTGAGTTTGGACAGGGCGTAGGCGGCGGCCGTGCACAGGACCAGCTGGAACGCCCAGGCGCCGGCGGCCTGGACGACCGTGTTCCACAGGTGCTCCGGGAGCTGCATCAGGTCCCAGGCGTCGGTGTAGCCGCTGATGTGCAGGTGGTGGGGCACGATCGTGGGCGGGGTCTGCGCGATCTCGTCCGGCGACTTCATCGCGCCGGTCACCATCCAGTAGACGGGGAAGAGGAAGGCCAGGGCGAAGAGCACGACGACGCCGGTGAACACCGTCCAGTAGACGGCCTTTCCGCGCGGCCGGGCGAGGCTTGCCGGGGAGAGCAGCGTGCGGGTGGTCACAGGTCGTCCTCTCCGGAGCGGGTCAGCCGCAGATAGAGGGCCGAGAAGACGCCGAGCAGCACGAGGAGCATCACGCTGAGCGCGCAGGCGCCGCCGAAGTCGTTGTAGAGGAAGGCGTACTTGTAGATCAGGTAGAGGACGGTGACGGTGGCGCTCTCCGGTCCGCCGCCGGTGATGACGAACGGTTCGGTGAACACCTGCATCGTGGCGATGATCTGAAGGAGCATCAGCATCAGGATGACGAACCGGGTCTGAGGGATCGTCACATGCCGGACGCGTTGCAGCAGGCTCGCGCCGTCCAGTTCGGCGGCCTCGTACAGCTCGCCGGGGATGGACTGGAGCGCGGCCAGGTAGATCAGGACGGTGCCGCCCAGGTTGGCCCAAGTGGCCACGATCACCAGGGAGATGAGGGCGGTGTCGGTGCCGTTGGACCAGTTCGAGGTGGGCAGGTGCAGGAAGCGCAGCGTCTCGTTGGCGAGGCCCGCTCCCGGGTCGTAGAACCACTTCCACAGCAGGGCGGTGACCACCGGCGGGATCATCACCGGGAGGTAGACGACGACCCTGAAGAAGGCCTTCCAGTGCCTCAACTCGTTGAGGACCAGGGCGAGTACGAAGGGGATCGCGAAGCCGATGAGCAGGGCCAGCGCGGTGAAGACGAGGGTGTTGCGCCAGGCCGCGGCGAACTCGGGGTCGTGCCAGACCTGGGTGAAGTTGTCGGTGCCGACCCACTCGGGCGAGGAGCCGGGCGTGTACTTCTGGAAGGCGATCACGACCGCGCGGATCGCCGGGTACCAGGAGAACAGGGCGAAGCAGATCAGGCCGCCGATGAGGAAGGCGTAGGCGCGCGCCTGGTCGAGGAGGCGGCGCCGCCCCAAGCCCCCTGGCGGGGGCGGCGCCTCGACCTGTCGAACTGCCGTCGTCTCGACGGGACTCCGGGTGGCCGTCCGGGTCATCGGGTCAGCCCCGGGCCAGGATGCCGTCGATCTTTCCGGAGGCGTCCTTGAGGAGTTGGTCGATGTTCGCGTCCTTCTTGGTGAGGACGGCGGAGACGGCTCCGTCGAGGACGGAGTAGATCTGCTGGGCGTCCGGCGGCTCGATCTTCATCTGGAGGGACTGGTTGCCGTCGAGGAAGGCCTGGTAATTCGCCACCGGGACATTGGAGTTGGCCTTCTTGACCTGCTGGTCCTTGGCGTCGGCGGCGCCGCTGAACAGGCGCGGCTCGGGCAGTCCGACGGGCGCGTTGGCCTTCTTGGCGCGGGCGTAGTCGCCGAGGAAGCCGCTGCCCGGGGTGAGGAACATGCTGTCGAGCCACTTGAGGCCGGCGCGGATCTGGGCGGGCGTGTCGTGCTTGTTGAACATGTAGCCGTCGCCGCCGATGAGCGTGCCCTGGCCGCCGGGCATCGGGCCGAGGGCGAGGTCGTCGTAGTTGCCGCCCTTCTCCTTGACCAGGATCGGGATGTTGTCCGGCGCGGAGAGGTACATGCCGAGCTTGCCCGAACCCATCAGCTGCTGCACGTCGTTGATGACCAGGAGCTGCTTGCTGCCCATCGAGTTGTCGGTCCAGCGCATGTCGTGCAGGTTCTGCAGCACTGCGTGGCCCTGGGGCGTGTCGATGGTCGCCTTCTTGCCGTCGGCGCTGACGACGTCGCCGCCCTGCGAGTACATCTCGGCGGTGAAGTGCCAACCCCCTTGGTTCTGGGCGCTGTAGTCGGCGTAGCCGACGGTGCCGTTGCCGAGCGCGGCTATCTTCTTGGCATCGGCCCGGACCTCGGCCCAGGTCGTCGGCGCCTTGTCGGGGTCGAGTCCGGCCTGCTGGAAGAGCTTGCGGTTGTAGATCAGGCCCATCGAGTAGCCGGTGCGCGGGATGCCGTAGATCTTGCCGTCGACGGTGTAGATGTCACGCAGCTGCTTCTGCAGCGTGTCGTAACTCTTCAACTCCTTGATGTACGGCGTGAGATCGGCGGCCTGATTGATGTCGACGACGTGCTTGGCGTCGGTGAAGTACGTGTAGAACACGTCCTCCATCTGGCCGCCGGCGAGTTTGGCGTCGAAGGTTTTCGGGTCCTGGCAGGGAAACGCGTCGTGGGTGACGACGTCGACGGTCGGGTTCTTCTTCTCGAAGGCCGCGACATCGGAGTCGAAGAACTTGCGGTCGACCTTGGCGCTCTTGGGCGGCTCGCAGTTGACCGTGATGCGTGTCTTGCCACTCGCCGAGTCGTCGCCGGACCCGCAGGCGGAGGCAGTGAGCGCGAGAGAACAGACGCCGATCGCGGCGAAGGTGCGGCGGAACCCGGTGCTTCTCATCGGTGGACCCCTCTGGGCAGGAGCGGTGGGCGCCGCACACTCAAGCACCGCCGACACCTGTCCGCAAGATGTCGCGCAGAATCTGTAATTATTCGACAGCGTGCTGACACTCAGCCGCGCGGGGCTTGCGCGGTGGAACCACGCACCACCAGTTCCGGTTCGAAGAGGAGCTCCTCGGCCGGCACGGCGGTGCCGCCGACCTGCGAGTTGAGCAGCTCCACGGCGGCCCGGCCCATGGCCTCGATGGGCTGGCGGACGGTGGTCAGCGGGGGTTCGGTGCAGTTCATGAAGGCGGAGTCGTCGTAACCCACGACGGAAATCTGTGACGGGACGTCAAGTCCCTTGCGGCGGGCGGCCCTTATCGCGCCCAGGGCGAGGGGGTCGCTGGCGCAGATGATGCCGGTGACGCCCCGGTCGATGAGCCGGGAGGCCGCGGCGTGGCCGCCCTCGATGGAGAAGATGGCGCGGGCGACGAACTCGTCGGGCAGATCGGTCGCGAGGGCGCGCGCGGCGGCCAACTTCCTTGCGGACGGCATGTGGTCGGCGGGGCCGAGGACGAGCCCGATGCGCTCGTGGCCGAGGGAGGCGAGGTGCCGCCAGGCCTGCTCGACGGCGACCGCGTCGTCGCAGGAGACAGCCGGGAAACCGAGGTGGTCGATGGCCGCGTTGACCAGGACGACGGGGATGTTGCGCTCGGCTAGCAGCCGGTAGTGGTCGTGCGGCGCGTCGGCCTGCGCGTAGAGCCCGCCGGCGAACACGACGCCGGAGACCTGCTGTTGGAGCAACAGGGTCACGTAGTCCGCCTCGGAGACGCCGCCCTTGGTCTGGGTGCACAGCACCGGGGTCAGACCGAGTTGGGCGAGCGCGCCGCCGATCACCTCGGCGAAGGCGGGGAAGATGGGGTTCTGCAGCTCGGGCAGCACCAGTCCCACGAGCCGCGCGCGCTCCCCGCGCAACTGCGTGGGCCGCTCGTAGCCCAGAACGTCCAGGGCGGAGAGCACCGCCTGCCGGGTGGGCTCGGAGACTCCGGGTTTGCCGTTGAGCACCCGGCTGACCGTGGCCTCGCTGACCCCGACCTTCTTCGCCACCTCAGCAAGTCGTCGCGTCATGTGCGCAAGAATAGCGCAAGATACGCAAGTGGTTTGCGTTATGCGGCGGTCGGATCAAGCCGATCCCGGCTCCCGGCCCCGGTCAGTCGTGGGCGGCCCACAGCCCGCGGACGTGCCCCAGGTGCCGGGTCATGATGTCACGCACGGCCGCCTTGTCACGGTCCAACAGCGCGTCCAGCAGCTCCAGATGCTCCTGCGCGGAGGCCAGCAGCCGCCCCGCCTTGACGAGGGCGGTCAGCCCGTAGAGGCGGGAGCGCCCCCGCAGATCTCCGACGACCTCGACGAGGTGGGCGTTGCCCGCGAGCGCGAGCAACCCGAGATGGAAACGGGTGTCCGCCTCGACGTACGCGATGAGGTCACCGGCCACGGCCGCGTGGACGATCTCCCGGGCGGCGGGGCGCAGCGCCTCCAGCGAGACGGGGTCGGCGGTCCCGGCCAGCCCCACCACCGTGGGGATCTCGATCAGGGCGCGGATGTGCGTGTACTCGTCGAGCTGCTTCTCGGAGACGGCGGTGACCCGGAACCCCTTGTTCGGGACGGTGTCGACCAGCCCCTCCTTGGCCAGGTCCAGCATGGCCTCGCGCACCGGGGTCGCCGAGACACCGAAGCGGGCGGCGAGTGTCGGCGCGGAGTACACCTCGCCGGGCCGCAGCTCCCCCGCGATCATCGCGGCCCGCAGGGCGTCGACGACCCGCTCGCGATAACTGCTCTTCTTGCCGCCCAGCGTGGGCAGGTCCGGAGCGGTGGCGGGCGGGGCGCTGGCTCGCTGGACGGCCATCGGAAGTCTCCTAGTGGTGCAAGGTCACACACGGTGCAATGTCACGCGTGACCGGCCATTATCCCCGGTCTAGAGGATGAATCCGCCCGGGAACGGATCGGCGGGATCGAGCAGGTACTGGGCGGTCCCGGTGATCCAGGCCCGGCCGGTGAAGCTGGGCAGCACGGCGGGGACTCCGGCGACCTCGGTGGTGTCGAGGAGCCGTCCCGTGAACCGGGTGCCGATGAAGGACTCGTTCACGAACTCGGTGTGCAGCGGGAGTTCACCGCGCGCGTGGAGCTGCGCCATGCGGGCGCTGGTGCCCGTTCCGCACGGCGAGCGGTCGAACCAGCCCGGGTGGATCGCCATGGCGTGCCGGGAGTACCGGGCGGTGGCGCCGGGCGCGTACAGGTGGACGTGATGGCAGCCGCGAATGGAGTCGTCCTCGGGGTGGACGGGCTCGTCCCGGTCGTTGATCGCCTCCATGAGGGACAGGCCCGCCTTGATGATGTCGTCCTTGCGGGACCGGTCCAAAGGCAGCTCGAACTGGTCCAGCGGCAGAATGGCGTAGAAATTGCCGCCGTACGCCATGTCGTACGTCACCGTCCGCCCGTCGGCAAGGGTGATCTTGCGGTCGAGGCCGACGGAGAACGACGGGACGTTCTTGAGGGTGACGTTCTTCGCGGCGCCGTTCTCCACTGCGACTTCGGCGACGACGAGTCCGGCCGGGGTGTCGAGCCGGATCGTGGTGACCGGCTCGACGACCTCGACCATGCCCGTCTCGACGAGCACGGTGGCCACGCCGATCGTGCCGTGCCCGCACATCGGCAGATAGCCGGAGACCTCGATGTAGACGACGCCCCAGTCGCAGTCCGGGCGGGTGGGCGGCTGGAGGATGGCACCGCTCATCGCGGAGTGGCCGCGCGGCTCGTTCATCAGGAACTGCCGGATCTGGTCGCGGTGTTCGCGGAAGTACAGCCGCCGCTCGTTCATGGTCGCACCGGGGATCGTGCCGATGCCGCCGGTGATCACGCGGGTGGGCATGCCCTCGGTGTGCGAGTCGACGGCGTGCAGGACGAGTTTGCTGCGCATGACGCTCCTGATGAAGGGCGGTGAACCATTGTGCCGTTGTCTACGCGAGCCCGGACGCGACGTCTACGCGAGCCCCGCCGCGACCGCCTTCTCGGTGGCCGCCCGCACGGTCGCCTCCTGCTCGGGCAGCAGCGGGACGCGCGGCGGACGGACCGGGCCGCCGCGCCGGCCGACGATGTCCATGGACAGCTTGATGGCCTGCACGAACTCGACCTTCGAGTCCCAGCGCAGCAGCGGGTGCAGCTGCTCGTACAGCTTCTTCGCCGTGGCCAGGTCGCCGTCGACCGCCGCGTGGTACAGCTCGACGGACGCGGCGGGCAGCGCGTTCGGGTAACCCGCCACCCAGCCCTTCGCACCCGCGAGCGCGAGCTCCAGCAGGACGTCGTCGGCGCCGATCAACAGGTCGAGTTCCGGGGCGAGTTCGGCGAGCTGGTAGGCGCGGCGGACATCGCCGGAGAACTCCTTGACGGCGTGGATGTACCCCTCGCCGTGCAGCTTCGCGAGCAGCTCCGGCACCAGGTCGACCTTGGTGTCGATGGGGTTGTTGTACGCCACGATCGGCACGCCCGCCTTCGCGACCTCCGCGTAGTGCGCGAGCACCGAACGCTCGTCGGCGCGATAGGCGTTGGGCGGCAGCAGCATCACGGAGGCGCAGCCGGCGTCGCGCGCCTGCTCGGCCCAGCGGCGGGACTCGGCGGAGCCGTAGGCGGCGACACCGGGCATCACGCGCGCGCCGCCGATCGCGGCGACGGCCGTCTCGACGACTTTGGACCGTTCCTCGGGCGTGAGCACCTGGTACTCGCCGAGCGAGCCGTTCGGCACGACGCCGTCGCAGCCCTTCTCGACCAGCCAGGCGCAGTGCTCGGCGAACTTGTCGTAGTCGACGGCGAGTTCGGAGGTCAGCGGGAGCGCGGTGGCGACGAGGACGCCGCGCCAGGGGCGGTTCGGGGTGGTGGTCATAGGGAGTCCTATCTCAAGAGCACGGGTCTCAATAGCGCGTGACGTTTCACTGATGAACAGGGCGCAGGGTCAGTCCGGCTCAGCTGCGGGCTCGGACTCTCCGGCACCGGCCAGCACTCCGAGCGGTACGGGCCGCGCGAACGGCCGTCGGGACGGGGTGAGTTCGCACCCGGCCAGCCCCGCGACGGCGGGCCCGCACATCCGCCCCTGGCACCAGCCCATCCCGGCCCGCGTCAGCAGCTTCACGGTCCGTACGTCACCGGCACCGAGCCCCTCAACGGCCTCGCGGATCGCTCCCCCGGTGACCTCCTCGCAGCGGCAGACCACGGTGTCGTCGGAGACGAGATCGGTCCAACGGGCGGGCGGTGCGTACACGGTGTCGAGGGCGGCGAAGAACTCCCGCAGTCTCGTACGGGACTTGGCGGCCGACGCCCACGAACTCGGGTCGGGTTCGGTGCCGTTCAGGCGCGCGGCGGCGGAACGCCCCGCGACGTGGCCCTCGGCGAGGGAGAGCGCCGCGCCGCCGATGCCGGTGGTCTCACCGGCCGCCCAGACGCCAGGGACGTCGGTGCGCTGCTCGTCGTCGACCTGGACGTCGACTCCGTCGAGCCCGCAACCCAGCGTCTCCGCGAGGTCGGTGTGCGGAAGCATGCCGTGGCCGACGGCGAGGGTGTCGCAGGCGATCCGGCGTTCGGTGCCGGGCCGGACACGCCCGTCGGTGTCGAGTGCGGCGACGGTCACCGCCTCCAGCCGCTCGGCGCCGTGGGCCTCCACGACGGCGTGCCGGGTAAGCAACTTGATTCGGTGGCGCAGGAGTTGGGCCGCGTACTGGGCGCCCTCGGCGACCTTGCCGGGCTGCGCCGCGAGTGCTCGGGCCCGTCGCACGAACGCCTTGGGGTCGGCGGACTCGACGAGCGCGGCCACCTCGACTCCGGCTGTCGCGAGGCCGGTTGCCACGGGAAGGAGGAGCGGGCCGCTACCGGCGACCACGGCGGTGCGTCCGGAGACGGCGAGGGTGCCCTTCAGCATGGCCTGGGCACCGCCCGCGGTGAGGACCCCGGGAACGGTCCAACCGGGGAACGGGAGGACCTTCTCATAGCCACCGGTGGCGAGCAGGACGGCGTCGGCGCGTACCTCGACCGGGGACTCCTGGGCGGGGCCGAGGAGGGCGCGCACGGTGAAGGCGTCTCGGGCAGCACCGCCGGCCTGTTCCTTCAACCGCCGCTCCACGAGCCACACATGATGGTCCGTCAAGTGCGTTACGCGGCCAGCATCCACGTGTCCCGCGAGGGCGTCCCTCAACCGCTCCCACGTCCGCCACTGGTGGTGCAGGGCCTGCGGGCGCCCGGCGTTCAGTTCGGTGGCGGGCTGTCGGTAGAACTGGCCGCCCGCCTGCGCCGCCGAGTCGATCAGGGTGACGCGGACGCCGTGGGCCGCGGCGGCGACGGTGGCGGCGAGTCCTGCCGGGCCCGCGCCGATCACGGCGAGGTGCGGTCGGTGCTCAGTCATCGTGGCCCGTCCCCTCCTGCGTACGGATGGCGTCGCCCGGGTGCAGGGGCACCAGGCAAGCCCGTTGGTTCGGGCGGGAGTTGACGGTGACGAGGCAGTCGTAGCAGACGCCGATCCCGCAGAAGACGCCGCGTGGGCGGCCTTCGCCCCGGGTGGTGCGCCAGGACGTCACGCCCGCCGTCCACAGTGCGGCGGCGACGGTCTGGCCGGGGAGGGCCTCGATCGCACGGCCGTCGAGGGTGACCGTGAAGGCCGGGCCCGGGTGGGCGTCGGCGAGGTCCAGTGGGGAGTTCACGCGGACGCCTCCTCGGGGAACTCAGGAAAACGGTCGGGCCGGAAGGGCGTCATGTCGAGGTCCGGGGTCTTGTCGCGGAGCAGTTGGGCGATCAAGTGCCCTGTACCGGTGGCGAGTCCGATGCCCGCGCCCTCGTGCCCGCAGGCGTGGACGAGGCCGGGGACCCGGGGGTCGGGGCCGATGGCCGGGAGGTGGTCCGGCATGTACGGACGGAAGCCGAGGTAGGAGCGCATCGCGTGGACGTCGGACAGGAACGGGAACAGCTTCGTCGCGCCCGCCGCCAGCGCCCGGACGACCGGCAGCGAGAACTCCCGGTCGAAGCCCACGCGTTCACGGCTCGCGCCGATCAGGACCGGTCCAGCGGCCGTGCCCTCCACGACCGGCGAGGTCTGCAGGGCGGCCGAGTCGCTGGCCACGTCGGCCACGTAGTCGGCGGCGTACACCTTGTGGCGGATCAGGCGGGGCAGCGGTTCGGTGACGAGGACGAAGCCGCGGCGCGGGAGGACGGGGAGGGTTACTCCGGCGAGGGCGGCGACTTCGCCGCCCCAGGTGCCGGCCGCGTTGACGACCGTGGGGGCGAGGATGTCGCCCCGGTCCGTGCGGACGCCGTGGACCGTTCCATCTGCCTTGAGGAGTACGTCCGTCACCGTGCGGCCGGTCAGCAGGCGGGCGCCCGAGGCCCGGACGAGGTGGGCGGCGGCCAGGGCGGGCATCACCTGGCAGTCCTGGGGGTAGTACACGCCGCCCGGGAGGCCGGGGGCGAGGTGGGGTTCGAGGTCGTAGAGGGCGTCGCCGTGGACCGGTCCAGCGACGACTCCGGCGGTGCGCTGCTCGTCGGCGAAGCGCTCCAGTGCGGTGAGCCCGTCGGGCGTGGAGGCCACGACGAGGCCGCCCTTCGCCTCGTACTCGACGAACTCCCCCAGCTCCTCGGCGAGTTGTGCCCACAGGCGGCCGGAGAGGAGGGCGAGGTCGAGTTCCGGGCCCGGCTCCTTGTCGGAGACGAGCAGGTTGCCCTCGCCGGCGCCGGTCGTGCCGCCGGAGACCGGGCCGCGGTCCACGATGACGACGTCGAGGCCCGCCCGGGCCGCGTAGAGGGCACAGGCCGCGCCCACCATTCCGGCTCCGACGACCACGACATCGCAGGTCAGTCGCTTGCTCACGGCAGTACTATGTCACATGACTCTCTAACTGGGTATGTCCCCACGCGGATCTCCCCACCCGCATGCCACCACACACGGAAGAGGTGCCCGACGTGGTCAAGGGCCGAAAGAACGGTCTGTACCGAGGAATCTCCGACGAGTTGTCCGCCCTGATGCGGACCGGTTGGGCCGACACCGAGCGCACGGATCTGGAGCCGACCGAACAGGCACCGCACGCGGCGCGCCGCCGGGCCGCGCTGTCCGCGCTCTTCCCGGGCGAGCGCCTCGTCGTGCCGTCCGGGAAGCTCCTGATCCGCTCGAACGACGACCACCACCCGTTCCGCCCGTACTCCGGCTATGTGCATCTCACCGGCGACCAGGCACGCGACGGCGCCCTCGTCCTGGAGCCCCGCGCCGACGGCGGCCACGACGCGCACTGCTACCAGCTCCCCCGCGACAGCCGGGACACCGACGAGTTCTGGACCGGCTACACCGCCGAGCTGTGGATGGGCCGCCGCCGCTCGCTCGCCGAGTCGGCGCAGGTGCTCGGGCTGCCCTGCCGTGACATCCGCACGATCGCCGAGGACCTGGCGCAGGCCTCCGGGACACCCACCCGCGTCGTCCGGGGCGTCGACCCGGCCCTGGACGCGGCGCTCGACACCGACGAGGACCGCGACGACGAGTTCGAGTCGGCCGTCTCCGGGCTGCGGCTGGTCAAGGACGCGTGGGAGATCGGCGAGATGCGCCGGGCCGTCGACTCCACGGTGCGCGGATTCACCGATGTCGTACGGGAGTTGTCGCAGGCGGTCGCCACCTCGGAGCGCTGGATCGAGGGCACCTTCTTCCGCCGGGCACGCGTCGAGGGCAACCATGTCGGCTACGGCTCGATCTGCGCGGCCGGCGAGCACGCCACGATCATGCACTGGACCGACAACGACGGCCCGGTCCGCCCCGGTGAACTCCTCCTGCTGGACGCCGGAGTTGAGACGCACAGCCTCTACACCGCCGACGTCACCCGCACCCTCCCGATCAACGGCACGTTCTCCCCGGTCCAACGCCAGGTCTACGACGCGGTGTTCGAGGCCCAGGAGGCCGGCATGGCGGCGGTGAAGCCGGGTGCGCACTACCGGGACTTCCACGAGGCGGCCCAACGATCCCTGGCCGAGCGGCTGGTGGAGTGGGGCTTCATCGAGGGGCCGGCCGAGCGGGCGTACGAGCTCGCGCTGCAGCGGCGGTTCACGATGGCCGGCACCGGGCACATGCTCGGGCTCGACGTCCACGACTGTGCCCGGGCGCGCAACGAGGAGTACGTGGACGGGGTTCTCGAACCCGGCATGGTGCTCACCGTCGAGCCGGGCCTGTACTTCCAGCCCGACGATCTGACGGTGCCGGAGGAGTGGCGGGGCATCGGCGTGCGGATCGAGGACGATCTGCTGGTGACGGCGGACGGTCACGAGAACCTGTCGGCGGGGTTGCCTCGCTCGGCCGACGAAGTCGAGGCGTGGATGCGGGAGTTCGCGGGCTGAGCCGGTCGACTGGTCACCCCGGCAGGCGGGATGACCAGTCGTCAGACGCGGCTGGCGGTGGCCGTGTCGGCGGACAGCCGCTGGGCGACGTAGATCGGGAGCACGGAGAGCAGGACGAGCACCGCGGCCACCACGTTGACGACCGGGGCCTGTTGGGGCCGGGTCATGTTGTTGAAGATCCAGATCGGGAGGGTCTCGATGCCGGGCCCGGCGGTGAACGTGGTCACCACGATCTCGTCGAAGGACAGCGCGAACGCGAGCAGTCCGCCCGCGAGGAGCGCCGAGCGCACCAGCGGGAAGGTCACGTCGACGAAGGCGCGGAAGGTGTCGGCGCCCAGGTCCATCGCGGCTTCCTCGTACGACCCGGAGGTGCGCCTCAGGCGGGCGACGACGTTGTTGAAGACGACGACGATGCAGAACGTGGCGTGTCCGACGATCACCGTGAACAGGCCGAGGCCCACTCCCAGCGGCTCAAGTACCGTGCTGAACGCCGAGTTGAGGGCGATGCCCGTGACGATGCCGGGCAGCGCGATCGGAAGGACGACCACGAAGGAGATGGCGTCGCGGCCGAAGAAGCGGTACCGGGCGACCGCGAAGGCGATCAGCGTGCCGAGCACCAGGGCGATGGCGGTGGCACCGAGACCGGCCTTCACGGAGACCCAAAGGGCCGCGCGGGCACCGGAGTTCTGCCAGGCGACCGACCACCAGTGCAGGGTCAGGGTGGACGGCGGCCAGCTCGCGCTGCGGTCCGGGTTGAGGGAGTTGACCAGGACGAGCAGGAGCGGGACGTAGATCACCGCGAAGCCGAACCCGGCGGCAACGCGCAGGGCGATACGCGCGGAACGGGAGAGCTGCATGACATGTCACCCCCTTCGGAGGCTGGAGGGAATCATCTACAGGCTGCTGAGCGCGCCCGTGCGGCGCATCGCGAGCAGGTACACCACGATGACGACGACGGGGACGGTGCCGAGGGCGGCGGCCATGGGCAGGTTGAGTTCGATGTTGGAGTAGACGAGGTTGCCGATGAGCTGGGTCTTGCCGCCGACGATCTGCACGGTGATGTAGTCGCCGAGGCTGAGCGAGAAGGTGAAGACGGAGCCGGCGGCGACGGACGGCAGCACCATCGGCAGCACGACCGACCGGAAGGTCCGCCCGGCCCGCGCACCCAAGTCGGCTGACGCGTCGAGGAGGTTGGCGGGCAGCTGCTCCAGCGCGGTGTGGATCGGCAGGACCATGTACGGCAGCCAGAGGTACGTCAGGGTGAGGACGGTCGCGGGCAGTCCGAACCCGGGTCCGCTCAGGCCGAACGGCTTCAACATCCAGTCGGCCAGGCCGCCTTGGGACAGGATGAGCCGCCACGCGTACACCTTGACGAGGTAACTGGCCCACAGCGGGGTGAGGATGGCGACCACCAGCAGCGGGCGCCACTTCGCCTTGGCGACGCGTGCCGTGTAGAAGGCGAGCGGGAACGCGATCACGGCGCACAGGACCGTGACGACGAGTGCGACGCCGATGCTGCGCAGGATGACCTGCCGGTACACGGGCACCGTGAACAGCTCGTGGAAGTTGTCGGTCGAGAAGACCTTCACGACCTCGGAGGTGAAGGAGTCCGTCGTCCAGAACGCGGAGACGAACAGCACGCTCAGGGAGCCGAGATAGAGCACGGCGAGCCACAGCAGCGGCGCGGTGAGCAGCAGGGAGAGCCGTAGCCGGGGGCGCCGGTACAGCGCCCCCGCGGTCCGGTTCAGCAAGGACATGTCTCAGCCCTTGATCTCGGTCCAGGCCTGCACCCACTTGGCGTACGGCACGCACTTGACGTCCGTACGGCCGTCGAGGCACTGCTCGATGGGCGTGTTCCAGAAGGCGATGTTCTTCCAGTACGCGGTGTCGGCGGCGTGGTAGGTGGTGCAGAAGTTCTTGTCGCTGGTCTCGGCGCACGCCTTGGAGTTGGCGGGGGCCTCACCGAAGTACTCGGCGACCTGGGCGTTGACCTTCGGGGAGACGATCCAATTGAGCCACTGGTAGGCGCAGTTGGGGTGCTTGGCCTTGGCGGAGATCATCCAGGTGTCGGACCAGCCGGTCGAACCCTCCTTGGGCACGAAGGCCTTGATCCTGGTGCCCTCGTCGGCGGTGAGGTTGGCGATGACCTGCCAGGTGGTGCCGACGACGGAGTCACCGCTCTTGAAGGCGGAGATCTCCTTGAGGTAGTCGCTCCA
This sequence comes from Streptomyces sp. N50, assembly GCF_033335955.1. GTDB lineage: Bacteria > Actinomycetota > Actinomycetes > Streptomycetales > Streptomycetaceae > Streptomyces. The sequence continues at coordinate 8,139,937 of NZ_CP137549.1, read as the reverse complement.
GTACTCGCCGATGTCCGCGTTCTGCTTCTTCAGCAGGGCGACGGCCGCGTCGAACTGCTTCTGGTCGAGCGCGTAGGGGTCCTTGATCTTCAACTCGGGCTTGGCGGCCTTGAGATAGAGGGCCGCGTCGGCGATGTAGATCGGTGAGTCGTACGCCGTGACGTGGCCCTTGTACTTCGAGGCGTCGTCGAAGACCGCGGCCCAGGAGGTCGGGGCGGGGGTGACCTTCTGGGTGTTGTACATCAGCAGGTTGGCGCCGCGTCCGTGCGGGATCCCGTAGGCCTTGCCCTTGACCGAGTTCCAGGCCTGGAGCTTCAAGTCCGGGAAGATGTCCTTGTAGTTGGGGACCAGGTTCGTGTTGACGGGGGCCGCGTCGCCGGAGGCTATGAGGCGCAGGGAGGCGTCGCCGGAGGCGGAGACGGCGTCGTACTCACCGGTCTTCATCAGCTTGACCATCTCGTCGGAGCTGGCGGCGACCTTCGAGTTGACCTTGCAGCCCGTCTGCTTCTCGAAGTCGCTGACCCAGTTCACCTTGGGGTCGTTGGAGCCGTCCTCGACATAGCCGGCCCAGGCGATCAGGTTGACCTCGCCCTCGCTCTTGCCGAGCTTCGACTGGGCTGTGAGATCAGGGGGGTTGAGGCCGCCGCCCGACGAACCGCTGTCGGAGGAGCCGCAGGCGGTGGCGGCGAGCAGGACGGCGGCACAGGCCGCCACCTGGAGGGTTCGGGTGAGACGCACGACGTTCTCCATGGGTGGAGGAGATGGGCGAGGGAGCGAGCGGGTCAGGGTCAGCGGGTGTCGGGAACGTGCACCGTGTGGCGCCGGTGCCATTGCAGTCGCACCCGGCTGCCGCGGTAGGCGGCGACGTCCTCGGCGGAGGTCTCCAGGTTCTGCTGGAGTGCGGTGAGGCGGCCGCCGGCGTCGAGGTCGACGAGGAAGCGGGTGGAGTCCCCGAGGTAGACGACCTCGGCGACGGTGCCTACGGCGCTCTCGTGTTCCTGGCTCTCATGGTCCGGGCTCTCTCGGTCCGGGTCGTCAGGCTCGGCGGAGTCCTTGAGGACGCGGATCTTCTCGGGCCGGATGCTGTAGGTGCCCGGGGTGCCGACGACGCGCTGGGCGGACTCGCCCTCCAGCAGGTTGGAGGTGCCGACGAAGGACGCGACGAAGGGGGTCGCGGGGCGTTCGTAGACCTCGGCGGGGGTGCCGACCTGCTGGATGCGGCCCTCGTTGAAGACGGCGATGCGGTCGCTCATCGTCAGGGCCTCCTCCTGGTCGTGGGTGACGAAGACGAAGGTGATGCCCACCTCCCGCTGGAGCGCCTTGAGTTCGACCTGCATCTGCTCGCGCAGCTTGAGGTCGAGGGCGCCGAGCGGTTCGTCGAGGAGCAGCACCCGGGGGCGGCCGACGAGGGCGCGGGCGAGGGCGACGCGTTGGCGCTGGCCGCCGGAGAGCTGGGCGGGGCGGCGGCTGCCGTAGCCCTCAAGTCGCACTTCAGTCAGGGCCTTTCGGGCGCGGACGAGGCGTTCGGACTTGGGGACCCTGCGGACCTTGAGGCCGTAGGCGACGTTCTCCTCGACCGTCATGTGCGGGAAGAGGGCGTAGTCCTGGAAGACGGTGTGGACGTCCCGTTCGAAGGGGGCGAGGCCGGTGACGTCCTGGCCGGCGAGTTCGACGGTGCCCCCGGTGGGGCTCTCGAAGCCGGCGATCATGCGGAGCACGGTCGTCTTGCCGGAGCCGGACGGGCCGAGCATCGAGAAGAACTCGCCGTCCCTGATCTCCAGGTCGACCCCGGCCACGGCGGTCGTCTCCCCGAACGATTTCCGCAGATCCCGCAGCCGGATCGCAATCCCCTCCATGGGCGGGAACCTTTCTGGTGCTCTGTGACGTTGCACGGAAACATATGAAGTCATAGTTCAAAGCTCAAGACCCCCTTAGGGTAAAGCTTGAGTCAACGTGCAAGGTGGTGGCCGTGAACCAGCAGCACATGAACGGCGGCGCCCGGAAAGCCGTCTTCGCCCCGGTCGACAACCGGGCGCGGGTCGACGCCGTCGTCAGCCGGCTCGGGGACGCCATCGAACTCGGACTGCTCTCCGAGGGCGAGCAGCTCCCGGGCGAGAGCGAGCTCGCCGGGCAGCTCGGCGTGTCCACGGTGACCCTGCGGGAGGCGCTGATGGCGCTGCGCCAGCAGGGGCTCGTGACCACCCGCCGGGGGCGCGGCGGCGGCAGCTTCGTGTCGCTGCCCGAAGTCCCGGGCGAGGAGCGGCTGAAGGTCCGGCTGCGCGGCTGGAGCACCGAGGAGCTGCGCGACCTGGGCGACCACTGGGCGGCCCTGTCCGGCACCGCGGCCCGGCTCGCCGCACAGCGCACCGAGCCGGAGGACCTGGTCCAACTCCGGCGTACGGCCGATGAGTTGACGCACGCCGAGGACGCGGCGGCGCGCGGCCGGGTGTACGGTCGCTTCCACGTCGAGCTCGCCGCCGCCGCGCAGTCGGCCCGGCTCACCCGCGAACAGGTCGCGTTGCAGACCGAGGTGGGCGCCCTGCTGTGTCTCGTGCTCGGGAACGACGAATATCGTGAAGAAGCCGCAGCCCGTCACCGCTCCGTAATCTCGGCCGTGCAAGATGGGGCCCACGATTCGGCCAGGGAGCTGGCCGAGCGGTGCGTGCAGGAATCCACGGCACGGCTCATCGCCGAGCGGCTGGCCCTGTAGCCCGTCACCGCGTCCGCTCCCCGCCTGCTGGAGGGCACGCATGAGCCTCGCGACGGCAACACCGGCCACGGCACCCGAGCAGTCCGTCGCGGCCGGGGTCCGCTCGGCCCTGGAGTCCGTGTTCGACGCCGTGGCCGCCACCCGCGCCGACACGACGGCACTGCTCGCCGAGGTGGCCGCGCAGGGCCGCCGCCCGGCGACCGTCGACCTCGCCGCCCTGCGCCCGGGGCTCCATCTCCGGCTCACCCGCCAGGAGTTGGTGTCCGGCGTCGGCTTCGTCGCGGCGCCGGGCCTGCTGAGCGACGTACCGGCATGGCTGGAGTGGTGGCAGTCCACCTCCGACGGCGGCATCCGGCCGCTGCTGCTCGACCTCGACCCCGAGCACTCGGCGTACGCCGACTACACGCACTGGGACTGGTTCGCGCTGCCCCGCGACACCGGGGAGCGGGCGGTCGCCGGACCGTACGTCGACTACCTCTGCTCGGACGAGTACAGCCTCACCCTGTCCGCGCCGGTCCTGATGGAGGGGCGGTTCGCCGGGGTGGCCGCGGCGGACGTGTATCTACGGCACTTCGAGGCGGCCGTGATGCCGATGCTGCACCGGCTGCCGGGACCGGCCCGGCTGGTCAACGCCCGCGGCAGGGTGGCCGCTTCGACCGACCCCCGGCACCTGGTCGGCTCGCTCAGCAAGGGGCCGGACTTCGCGGAGGCCCTCGCGGCGGGCCGGGCCGGACATGCGCAGGGGGCGCGGCTGGTGCCGTGCGACGGGGTGCCGTTGGTGTTGGTGGTCGCGGAGCGGTGACCGAACTCGTCCGTGCGGCGGTCGAATTGGGGCCGACCCGCACAGAACTCGCCCGCCGGGGTGCCGAGTTGGGGCGGGCCGTACGGAACCCGCGCTCACTCCGCCGCGGAGACCACCCTCAGGTGTCCGGCGCCGCGGCCCGCCCTGCGGACCCTGGGCGGTGGCACGCGGCGGGCCTCGCGCAGGACCAGCGTCAGACGCGTATAGCCCATGTTCTCAAGGGTTTTGGGGGTCTCGCCGACGACACGGCAGTCGGTGGCGCCCCAGCGCGGGTCGGGGTGCAGCAGCGGGCGGACCGCGCCGTCGTGCTCCACGGCCGCCTGCTCGCCGACCGCGCGGATCCAGTGCGGCAGGCCCTGCCGGTAGGCGGCTTCCATGATCGGGTCCTGGGCGATGTCACGGCGGATCGCCTGCAACCCGTGGTCATGTCCGTGGCTCTCCACGGCGGCGGCGAAGTGGGCCAGCATCGGCAGGCACCAACTCGACTCGTGCTCACCGAGAACGGTGCCCGCGTCGGGGTGGAAGAGCACGAAGCGAAGGAAGTTGTCGCCCGGCATGGCCGTCGGATGCGGGCCGACCGCCCGGAAAAGTGACTTGAACGCGCCGTTGGTCAACACCACGTCCCAGCGGTGATCCATGACGACGGAGGGGAAAGTGACGGCCTCCAACAGCGTGGCGTAGTCCAGCAGATACGCCTGGGCCTCGGGACTCTCGGGGACGGGCCGCGGCGCGGACCGCTGCCCACCTGCCTGATATGCCATCGGGAGGTCACCCCTCTTGCCTATGCGGCCTTCTCGCGGCGCCTTGATCCTGGTGCCCCGACGCGAGCCGTGTCAACTATCGTGGCATTTCATGCTTGTTGACGGCTGAAATTGGCCACAGTTGTGGCGAGACCTGGATGCGAGTTCGAACCAACCGCTACTCTCCGGGATGTTCACAGCCACCGTTTGTGAGAAGCCTGTGAGAGACGTATAGGAGATCTGTCGGTGTCGGATGGCTTCGAGGTACCGGGCACGACGCCGACCGCTCTGCTGCCCGCCGTCGTCGACCGCGTCACCGCGCTCGCCGAACGGCTCGGTGTGCCCCAGGCCGAGGTCGTCCACATCGGCCGGCTGTCCGTCGCCTGCGGTGTCCCGGAGCCCGTGGTCAGAGCCCTGCTGAGCGGCCGTCCCGCGGGCGAACCCGATGTGCAGGCCCGGTTCCTGCAACGCCTCGACCTGCTGCGCCGCACCAGACTCAAGCCCAACGGGCGCAAGTACACCCAGCAGGAGATCGCCGACGGCGCGGGCATGTCCCGCCAGCAGGCGGGCGCGCTCATCAACGGCGACCGGCGTCCCACCATGGAGCACTGCGACGCCCTCCAGCGCTTCTTCCGCGTGCACGCCGGGTTCCTCACGGCCGAGGACCCCGAAGCACTCGCGGGCGCCCTCCAGCGCACCGAGCAGGAGCTGTTGCAGAAGCTCGCGGACCGTGAGCGGGCGGCGGCCGAGGCCGCGGAGGACCCGCTGGAGCGGCTGCTCCAGGACCACGGAGTGCGCGGAATCGCCTGGCGGGCCGCGCAGTTGCCCACCGACCAGCACCGCGACAAGGTCGCCGAGTGGCTGGACATGCTCCTGGAGAGCGTGAAGCGGCCCGAGTCGTGATCCGGGGGAGAACGGTGGGCATCGGACGGCAGATGCGCCGCCTGTGCGGCGAGTTGGTGGCCGAGCTGAGCCTGGGCGCACCCGCACGCCCCCACGACCTGTACGCCGCGCTGTGCGACGCGATGAGCCGCCGCCGCGGCCGCCCGGTCCAGTTCCGTACGGCCGCCTTCCCGGCCTGCACCGCGAGCGGGCTGTGGCTCGACATGGCCGACCAGGACCTCGTGGTGATCGAGGAACGCACCGCGCCCGACCACCAGTTGGTGATCCTGGGCCACGAGCTGTGGCACATGAAGGCCGGTCACTGCGGCCCCCATGTGGGGGGCACCGCGGTGGCCGCCCGGCTGCTCGGCGAGACCGTCGACGAGGCGGCGCTGCGCGCGACCGTCCTCAAGGTGGCGGCCCGCAGCCGGTTCGAGCGCGCCGACGAGCGGGAGGCCGAGAGCTTCGGTCTGCTGCTCGCCAGCAAGTGCCGTACGTGGCTTGCCGGTTCGACCCTGCGGGAGCCGGCGCAGCACGACCACCTGGCGGGGCGGATCGAGGCGGCGCTGGGGTATCCGGGGCCGCGCAGCTAGGAGTTGACGGTCCGTCATACGACCCGCCCCGCCTAGGTCGCGCTGCGTTCGCTCGCCTCCCGCAGGTCCCGTTCCGTCGCGCCGCCCTGGGCCGTGACGCCGGGGCGGCCCTCGCACAGGAGGTCGCGCCAGTGTTCGCGGCTCCAGTGTGCGGGGGTGGTGGTGGCGGTGAACTCCTCGACCAGGGTGAGGAACCGTGCCGGGTCGGTGTGGAACGGGAAGTGCCCCGCGCCCTCGAAGATCTCCAGCCGGCTGCCGGGCATGGCCTCGTGAGCGCCGTACGCGTGCCGGACCGGCACCACACTGTCCCGGTCGCCCCACAGCAGCATGGTCGGCATGCCCTCGGTGAGGTAGCAGCGGTCGAGCATGGTCACCACCTGGCCGCGCCAGTCGACGACCGCGCGCAGGGTGCGGATGAAGGCGTTGCGGGCGGTCTCGTCGGGCAACGCGTCGACGGGGGTGAGGAGTTCGGGGGCGTCCCGGCCGAGGTCGGTGTCGAGGAGCCGCAACAAACCGACCGTGAGGCCGACTTGGAGGCGCATGCCGGGCAACCGGAGTGCGGACAGAGCGAGATGGGACCCCGGGAGCGAGACGAGCCGTAGCACCGGATTGACCTCGCGGCCCACCCCGCCCGCGCTGACCAGGACGAGGCGTTCGGTGCGCTCGGGGAACTGGTAGGCGAACTGCATCGCCACTCCCCCGCCCAGCGAGTGCCCCAGCAGGGTCGCGGACTCGATGCCGAGGGTGGTGAGCAGATCGCGGACGCCGTTGGCATAGGCGGCGACCGAGTAGTCGGCGCGCGGTTTGTCGGAGGCGCCGTGGCCGAGGAGGTCGGGGGCGATCACGGTGTGGGTGCGGGCGAGATCGGGGATCAGGTCGGTCCAGGTGGCCGACGAGTCGCCGATGCCGTGGATGAGGACCAGCGCCGGGCCCTGGCCGGCCATGCGGAAGGCACGGCGGTATCCGTGCACGACGCGGTACCGCAGCTCGAGTTCTCCGGCACCCACCGAGCGCAGTCGTGCGGCGCGCGCCGGGCGCCGTGCCGGGACGTCCTCCACGCACTCGCCTCCCGTTCACCTGGCCGCCCACGAGCGGCCGAAAGCCCTTCCCTCCAGCGTAGGGCCGCTGTCCCACCGGGGATTTCGGGGACGTTTCGCCTCCGCTAAGCGGGCGAACCGGAGCCCGCCGCAACGGCATTGTCAGTGGCACCCGGCAAGCTGGAGTCGTGCCACCGCCGTGCGGGGGCGCATGACGCCGACCAGGGGAGAGCCGTCCTATGCAGACCGCAGTGATGACCGACCGCGAGCGCGCCGCCGTTCAGGCCTATCTACGGCTGCTGCACACGGTCCGAGCAGCCTTCGACGGCCCGCCGGGCGCCCCTCGACCGGTCCTGGTCCCGCCCTCGGTACTGGCCGAGGCGGACCAGGCGTTGGCGGACGCCGGGCTCGCGGGCAACGAGGAGGCGTTCTTCAGGCTCCTGGAGAGCTGGTGCCCGGAGGGGTGAAGGGAGTTGAGGAATGCGGGACCGTGACCGCCGTGGCGACCAGCCCGCGCCCGACGGTCCAGCGGCCCTCGAAGACGTCGAGCTGTTCACCGTCGACGACCGGGCCGGGCACGAGGAGGCGGGCGCGCAGACCGCCGCGCGCTTCCTCGCCCGGGTCCGTGAAGACCTCGATGTCGGCCTCGGAGAAGTCCAGCCACTTGCCGGTGAGGGGGAACCACGCCTTGTAGACGGACTCCTTGGCGCTGAACAGGAGCCGGTCCCAGTGCACGCCGGGCCGCTCCGCCGTCAGGCGTGCCAGGCGTACCTGTTCGGCGGGCAGGGCGACGGAGGGGAGGATGCCGTCCGGGAGCGGGGCATGGGGCTCGGCGTCGATGCCGAGCGAGGCGAGGTCGCCGGCGCGGGCCAGTGCGGCGGCGCGGTAGCCGTCGCAGTGGGTCATGCTGCCGATGATTCCGGCGGGCCAGGTCGGCGCGCCGTGGGCGCCGGGCAGGATCGGCTGCGGGGGCACGCCGAGCTTCTCCATGGCGCGCCGGGCACAGGCGCGTACGGCGGCGAACTCGTGGCGTCTCTTGGGCACCGCGCGCGCCACCCGGGCCTCTTCCTCGGGGTACAGCGGGGCGTCCGTCAGCCCCTCGTCACCGTGTGTCTCCACGCTCACCACGGAGTCCGGAAGCAGTTCCTCGATCACCGGTTCCGACCTCCATCGGCAGGATGCGGCGCAGTCGGCCCGGGGGTCCGGGGCGTTTCTGCCACTCGCGGGGGTATCCCACGGACACCTCTTCGAAGCGGACACCCTCGTGGTGGGTGGTCCGCGGGATGTGGAGATGGCCGTAGACCATGGTGTCCACGCGGAATCTGCGGTGCCAGTCGGCGGTCAGGGTGGTGCCGCACCACATGGCGAACTCGGGGTACCAGAGGACCTCGGTGGGGTGCCGGTCCAGGGGGTAGTGGTTGATCAGGACCGTGGGGAGGGTGTCGGGGATCTCCATGAGCCGGCGTTCGGTCGCGGCGACCCGGGCCCGGCACCAGGCCTCGCGGCTGGGATAGGGGTCGGGGTGCAGCAGGAACTCGTCGTTGCAGACGACGCCGGTGCCGTGGGCGTACGTCAGCCCCTCGGCCTTGGTCGTGCAGCCGGCCGGGAGGAACGAGTAGTCGTAGAGGAGGAACAGCGGGGCCACGACGACCGGGCCGCCCGCGCCCTCCCAGACGGGGTAGGGGTCCTCGGGGGTGACGACGCCCAACTCCCGGCACAGGGCGACGAGATGGTCGTAGCGGGCGACCCCGCGCAGGGTGACGGGGTCCTTCGGGTGGGTCCACAGTTCGTGGTTTCCGGGGGACCAGAGGACCTTGCGGAAGCGGCCGGCGAGGAGTTCGAGGACCCAGCGGATGTCGGCCACGGTCTCGGCGATGTCACCGGCCACGATGAGCCAGTCGTCGTCCGTGACGGGCCGCATGTTCTCGACCAGGGCGCGGTTCTCGGCGTACCCGATGTGCAGGTCGCTGATGGCCAGCAGCTGTCCGGCACCGCCGGCCGTCGACTCCACCCTCGCCCCCTCCGCGCACCCGAATGAGTCCACGAGATCACACGCCGCCGTGCCGCGACAAGACGGCCGGGGCATACGCGGCGGTCAGGGCGGCGCTTCGACGGGCGTTCATGTCCCCGGTGGGCACCATCGGGAAATCCGTAACACGGGCGTTGCACGCGGCACCCTTCGAAAGCCGTATGATCGCCCCAACACCACCGCCACGAACGCCTCTTCGCCGAGGGCGGTTTGGTGTACCTCCAACCACCTTGGCCGGGCACGGCCTTGCTCCGCCGTGCCCGCGAACCCGAAAGGACGGCCCTGCATGGTCTCTCGCGTACGCGTCTGGCTCAACCGCACGTACGCGGAGAACGTGTTCTTCATGGATCAGCTGCGGAGAAATCCCAGCGACAGGGCCGTCGAGATCCATGCCACGCACGGCGACGCCGACTCCCCCGTACTGGCCGCCGCCGACACCGCCGATCTGGAGCCCGAGGGTCTGTCCCCGGCCGCGTACGTCGAGTTCGCGCTCGACCAGTGCGCCCGCCGCGGCATCGACGTGTTCGTGCCCCGGCTGCACCAGTCGGAGATCGTGGCGCACCGCGCGGACTTCGAGGCGGTGGGCACGGCGCTGCTGGCGCCGACCCCCGAGGCCGTCGCCGTCTTCCACGACAAGGTGATCGCGTACGAGGCCGTCCAGGCGATCGGCGTACCCGTACCGCCGTGGTGGCGGGTCCGCACCGCGCCCGAACTCGTCGCCGCCGTCGAGGAGTTGGAGGCCGCCGGACACAAGGCGTGCTTCAAGCCGGCGTCCGGCGCGGGCGGGGTGGGCTTCCGCGTGATCACGCGCACCCCCTTCTCCCTCATGCACCTCAACGGCTTCCCGAGCCCCTACGTCCCGCTCGACACGGTCGTCGAGGCGCTGGAGCGGGCCGACGAGCAGGTCGACTGGCTGGTCATGCCGCGCCTTGAGGAGCCGGAGGTGTCGGTGGACTGCCTGACCGGTCCCGACAACCTCGTCCGGCTCGCCGTGGGCCGCACGAAGAACGGCCGCCGTCGCGGCTTCACCCTGCACGAGCAGTGGCTGGAGCCGGCCCGCCGGATCGCCGAGGGCTTCGGGCTGCACTACCTGTCCAACATCCAGTTCCGCATGTTCGGCGACCGGCCCGTACTGATGGACGTCAACACCCGTCCCGCGGGCGGCCTGCACCAGCTGTCGCTGTGCGGGGTCAACGCCCCTTGGGCGGCAGTGCAGTTGGCGCTCGGTGAGGACCCGGGCACGATGGAGCCGCCGTTCCTGGGCGCCGACTACGCGGTGGTGTCCGGCCCGCGCCAGCTGCGTCCGGTGTCGCTCCCGCACCAGCGCGCGGAGGAGTCGGAGCCCCTGCTGCCGGCGGCGGCGCCCGCACCCGCGCAGGACGCGGTGGAGACGACGACGGAGACCTCCGAGTCGGGCAGCCGGGCCGCGGCCCGCGCCTGAACTCCCGCTCCCACCACACAACTTCATACCGGTATGGACCAATCATGACGTCGCATCTTGACAGCGCGATTGGTCCATACCAACTTGGTTGCGCACTCTCTTGCACTCCCGAACACCCCCATTCCTTCAGGGAGATCGCGTGCGCAACAGACTCAGACGTTCCAGACACCGGCTCCTCGCCCTGCTCGGTACCGCCGCCCTGGCCATGGCCGGGGCGATCGCGCTGCCCGGTACGGCTCAGGCGGCCAACGTCCTGACCAACCCCGGCTTCGAGTCGGGCAGTCTCTCCCCCTGGTCCTGCTCCGGGAACCTCGGCTCGGTCGTCTCCACGCCCGTGCACGGCGGCTCCAAGGCCCTTGCGGGCGCGGTGAGTTCGAGCGACACCGCACAGTGCTCCCAGACGGTCGCCGTGCAGCCGAGCACGACGTACTCGCTCAGCGGCTGGGTGCGCGGCAGTTATGTCTACCTCGGTGTCAACGGCGGTTCCTCGACGTGGACTTCGTCCCCGTCGGCGTACAGCCAGCTGACGACGTCCTTCACCACCGCCGCCTCGCAGACCAGCGCCACCATCTACGTCCACGGCTGGTACGCGCAGGGCACCTACTACGCGGACGACATCAGCCTCGACGGTCCGGGCGGTGGCGGCGGTGGCGACACCCAGGCCCCGACCGCGCCGACCGGCCTGACGTCCACCGGCAAGACCTCCTCCAGCGTGTCGCTGTCGTGGGGCGCCGCGACGGACAACGTGGGCGTGACGGCGTACGACATCTACAGCGGTTCGAACCAGGTCCTCAGCGTCTCCGGTACGAGCGGCACGGTCACCGGACTCGCGGCCAGTACCGCCTACACGTTCACCGTGAAGGCGCGCGACGCGGCCGGGAACAGTTCGGCGGCCTCCAACGCGGTGAGCGTCACGACGAGTGCCGGCACCGGCGGTGGCACCGGGTTCACCCAGGCCGCGCCGTATCTCTACGAGGGCTGGGGCGATCCGCCGGCCCCGAGCACGGTGATGAGCGCGACCGGCATCAAGTGGTTCACGATGGCGTTCGTGCTGGACTCCGGCGGCTGCAACCCCGCCTGGGACGGCAGCCGGGCCCTGACCGGTGGCGTCGACCAGACCGCCATCAACCAGATCCGCGCGGCCGGCGGTGACATCGTGCCGTCCTTCGGCGGCTGGCAGGGCAGCAAGCTCGGCGCCAACTGCTCCTCCGCGAGCGCGCTCGCCGGGGCCCTGCAGAAGGTGATCAGCGCCTACGGCCTCAAGGCCATCGACATGGACATCGAGAACACGGACGAGTTCGAGAACGAGGCCGTCCAGGCGAAGATCCTGACCGCGCTGAAGACCGTCAAGGCCAACAACCCGGGCCTCAAGACGATCGTCACCTTCGGCACCTCGACGACCGGCCCGACGTACTACGGCAACCGGCTCATCGAGCAGGCCCAGTCGCTCAACGCCGGCATCGACGTCTTCACCATCATGCCGTTCGACTTCGGCGGCGGCGCCGACATGTACGGCAACACGGTCGCCGCGGCCGAGGGCCTGAAGACCAAGCTGAAGTCCACCTTCGGGTGGGACGACGCGACGGCCTACTCGCACATCGGCATCTCGGGCATGAACGGTCTCTCGGACCAGTCGGAGACCACAACTCCCGCCATCTGGACGCAGATCCGTGACTGGTCGAACTCGCACCACATCGCCCGGCTCGCCTTCTGGTCGGTCAACCGTGACCGCGGGTGCGCCGGCGGCGGAGTGGTGAGCAACTGCTCCGGCATCAGCCAGAACACCTGGCAGTTCACCTCGATCACGGCCGGTTTCACCGGCTGACAACCCCCCACCCCTGGCGGCCGGTCCCCCGTGTGGGCCGGCCGTCTCGGTGCGTCGAAGGCCGTCTCGGTGCGTCAATGGCCTTCTCGGTGTGCGCTTTTGAAGAGCCGTCTCCGTCGGTCAGAAACGGCCCGAGCCCCGGTACAGCTCCAACTCCCCGTCCAGCTCCACGGCGAGGACCGTGGCGAGCGGGTCGAGATCGGCCAACGGCGGCGCGTCGATCCACAACTGCCCTACGGCCTCGTGCAGTCCGCCGATGACCCGGTGGGCGAGTTCGGTGCCGGTGCCGAGCACGGTGACCCGACGGACCGGGGTGACCAGACCGCGGACACCGATCTCGGCGCGCGGGATGTCGTACAGGGTGAGATAGAGGGTGCGCCGGTCGGCGGAGAGGGTGCTCGGCCCGTAGTGGTGCCCGGCGGGCAGTCCGCGCACCGTGCCGTACACGGCGTCGGCGTGCTTGCGGATCCACTCCCCCAGGCCTTCGAGGCGCTCGACCTGCGGCTGCGGGATGGTGCCGTCCTCCATCGGGCCGACGTCCAGGAGGAGGTTGCCGCCCCCGCCGATCGTCTCCGTGAAGTAACGCACCAGCTGGCTCAGCGACTTGTGGTTGTCGTCGTGGTGCTGGTAGCCCCATGAGTCGTTGATGGTGAGGCACAACTCCCAGGGCCCGTCCGGGGGTTCGACGGGGGCGCCCTGCTCCGGTGTCGCGTAGTCGCCCTCGCTGAGCATGCGGGCGTTGAAGACGACGTCCGGCGCGTACGAGCGGATCAGCGCGGCGAGTTCCTTGATGCGCCACTGCTCCTCGCTGCGGTCCCACTCGCCGTCGAACCACATCAGGTCGGGCCGGTAGCGGGAGGCCAACTCCCGTATCTGGCCGTCCCGGTAGGCGATGAACCGCTCCCAGGCTTCGAGGTCCTCGTCCTGGGCCGAGCACTCGGAGTAGCGGTTGTCCTCCTGCTCCGGCGGGCGGCCCGGCTTGCGGGTGGTGGCGTAGTCGGGGTGGTTCCAGTCGGAGTGCGAGTAGTAGAGGCCTACCTTCAGGCCGCGCTCGCGGAGCGCGTCGGCGTACCCGGTGATGTAGTCCTCGCCGAGGTTGAGATCGCCGAACTCCGTGTCCCACAGGGCGACTCCGTCGTGGTGACGGCTCGTCAGGACGGCGTACTTGGCGCCGGCGCGGGCGAACAGGTCGGCCCAGGCGCGTGGTTCGTAGTTCGCGCCGGTGAAACGGTCGAGCTGAGACATGTACCGGTCGTGCGGCACGATGTCGTCGTAGAACGACCAGGACTCCTGGACGCCGTCGACGGCGTAGATCCCCCAGTGGACGAAGATCCCCAACTTGGCGTCGGTGAACCACGGTTGCACGGTCACGGCTGAACTCCCTTTACGTACAGGGTGAGTCGGGAGACGGGGAGGGGCGGGCCCGGCGGCACCGATGCCGGACCCGCCCCTCCCCCGGGTTCTACTGGCCCGCGCCCGCCCGCTGCAGACGGAGCGTCAGGATCTGGAAGGGCCGCAGGGCGACGGCCACCGAGTCGCCGTCGACGGAGACCTCGTCCGCCAGCGGTCGCTCCAGCAGATCGGTGATCTGGGCGCCCGCGAGCGGGAAGCCGGTGCGCAGTGCGCCCTGGGCGCGGCCGCCGCTCGACTCGTAGAGGCGGACCACGACGTCGCCGGACTCGTCGTCGGCGAGCTTGACCGCCTCGACGGTGATGCCGTCGCCGTCGACGGAGACGACCGGTTCCGGGGCACCGTCCGAATCGGCCACGCGCAGCGGGAGGTTGAGGGCGTAGCCCTCGGCGACCGCGTCCTCGATGCTCGCGCCGGGCAGCAGCGAGTAGGTGATGCGGTGCTTGCCCTGGTCAGCGCCCGGGTCGGGGATGCGCGGGGCGCGCACCAGGCTCAGGCGGACCGTGGTCGTCGTGCCGCCGTCCTCGCGGACCGTGCGGGAGACGTCGTGGCCGTACGTCGAGTCGTTGATGACGGCGACGCCGTAGCCGGGCTCTCCGAGGTGCACCCAGCGGTGGCCGGAGACCTCGAAACGGGCCGCCTCCCAGCTGGTGTTGGTGTGCGTGGGCCGCTGGATGTGGCCGAACTGGATCTCGGCGGAGGAGTGGGCGGCCCGGATGTCCACCGGGAAGCCGGCCTTGAGGAACTTCTCGGCCTCGTGCCAGTCGATGTCGGTCTCGAAGTCGATGCGGGGGCTGCCCGCGCGGACGGTGATCGTCTGGACGATCTTCGAGCCCTTGCCGAAGGACCGTTCCACGCGGATCGCGCCGAGCAGCGGGTCCTCGTCGACGACGGTGATGGAGTCGGCGTCGAGGAGGTCGGTGAAGCGGTTCTTGTAGTGCTTGTCGACGTCCCAGGCGTCCCAGTAGTTCGGGAGGTCGGTGTGCAGACGCAGCAAGTTGCCCTGGTCCGCGAGGACTTCACGGCCGCCGTGGCGCAGGTCGCGCACGGAGGCGAGGGTGCCGTCGTCGGCGAGTTCGACGCGGACGATGCCGTTGTCGAGGACGCGGTCGGTGACGGTGACCGCCTGCGGGACGTACTCGGCGGCCAGCGGGGCGCTGCCGTTCGCGGGGACCGTCGCGTACATCGGGACGCCGGTCGCCGTGCGGATGACCTCGGCGCGGTCGAAGGGGCTGGTGTTGAAGATCCGGGTACCGCCGCCGCCCAGCGCGGCTACGGCCGTCGCCGTCAGCTCCTCCAACTCCGTTGCCACGCGGGCGTATTCGGCCTCGGCCTCGCGGTGCACCCAGGCGATCGAGGAGCCCGGCAGGATGTCGTGGAACTGGTGGAGGAGGACCGTCTTCCACAGCCGGTCCAGCTTCTCGTACGGGTACGCGTAGCCCGGTGCGTGCAGCGCGGCCGTCGTCGCCCACAACTCGGCCTCGCGGAGCTTGTGTTCGCTGCGCCGGTTGCCCTGCTTGGTGCGGGCCTGGGAGGTGTACGTGGCGCGGTGGAGTTCGAGATAGAGCTCGCCGACCCAGACGGGAGCGTCCGGGTACTCCGCGCGGGCCTTGGCGAAGAACTCGTCGGGGTGCTCGACGACGACCTTCGGTGAACCCTCCAAGTCGGCGAGCCTGCGCGCCCGTTCCATGATCTCGCGGGTCGGGCCGCCACCGCCGTCGCCCCAGCCGAACGGGGCCAGGGAGCGGGTGGCGTTGCCCTTCTCCTGGTAGTTGCGGACCGCGCGGGACATCTCCTCGCCGCTGAAGCGGGCGTTGTAGGTGTCGACCGGCGGGAAGTGGGTGAAGATGCGGGTGCCGTCGATGCCCTCCCACCAGAAGGTGTGGTGGGGGAACTTGTTGGTCTGGTTCCAGGAGATCTTCTGGGTGAGGAACCACTCGTTGCCGGCGAGCTTGGCGAGCTGCGGGTAGGCCGCGTTGTAGCCGAAGGAGTCGGGCAGCCAGACGCCCTTGGTCTCGACGCCGAAGTGCTCGATGAAGAACCGCTTGCCGTGCACGAGTTGGCGGGCGATGGCCTCGCCGCCGGGCAGGTTGCCGTCGGACTCGACCCACATGCCGCCGACCGGCGCCCACTGGCCGCGCTTGACGGACTCCTGGATCCGGGCCCACACCTGCGGGTAGTTGTCGCGCACCCACTCGTACTGCTGGGCCTGCGAGCAGGCGAAGATGAAGTCCTCGTACTCGTCCGCGAGCGAGGTCACGTTCGAGAAGGTGCGGGACGTCTTGCGCTTGGTCTCGCGGATCGGCCACAGCCACGCCGAGTCGATGTGCGCGTGCCCGACACCGGAGACGATGTGCGCGCTGGCGTTGGCGGGCTTGGACAGCACCGGCTTGAGCGCGGCCCGCACGTCGGCGGCCGTACCGGCGACGTCGTCCAGGTCGAGGAGGTCGAGGGCGCGGTCCAGGGCGTGCATGATCTCGTGGCGGCGGGGGTCGTGCTCGCCCAGTTCCAGCATCAGCTCGCGCAGCACCTGGACGTCGAGGTCGAGGTGGAAGACCTCCTCGTCGAGGACGGCGAGGTCGGCGCGGCGGAATGTATACAGTGGACGGTCGCCCGCCGTCAGTACATCGCCGAGCGGCGTGGGCTCGGAGAAGTCGTTGGCGAGGATGTCCGGGTTGGAGGCCGCCTCGACCAGGTAGTCGATGACCTCGCCGCCCGTCGCCGGGTTCGCGATGGCCACGTACTGGTTGAGCGGGTTGACCGCCTTCAGCGGCGTCCCGTCCGTGCGGTGGACCAGGGCCTCGGCCTGATTGCCGGGCCAGTCGCCGGTGAAGCCGAGGTCGATGACGGCTTCGACGCGCTTCCCGGCCCACTCCTCCGGTACCTGCCCGTGCATCCGGAACCACGTGGTGCCCCAGGGCGGACCCCACGGGGTGTCCATGGCGAACGGCGCGTACGGCGCCGCCGCGGCCTCGTCGAAGGAGACCGGCTCACCGGGGGCCTGCCAGGCCTCGACCGTGAAGGGCGCGGTGGCCGCGTAGATCGCGGGCTTGATGCGCTGGTTGTGGGCGCGCTCGACGCGCTCCTCGATCCGGCGGCGTTCGTCGTGCATGGGAGGTCTCCAGGGAACCAGGGAGCTGCTGAGTACGGGGAGGCTGCCGAGAGCCCGCTGCGGCGAGGCCGTCGCGGAGGCTCGGGGGAAAGCGCTTACTGAACGGATGCCTACTTAAGGTACGCCAGGCCCGGGTGGACCTCGGTGTAGCCCTCGACCAGACGGCGTGCGACGTTCACCGAGTCGACCAGCGGGTGCAGCGCGAAGGCCTTCACCGCCGTCGTACGGGAGCCGTTCTCGGCCGCCGCGAGGACCTCGCGTTCGACGCCCTTGACCGCGCAGACCAGACCGGTGGCGTGGTCGGGCAGCGGGTCGACGGCGACGGGGTGGGCGCCGTTGGCGTCGACCAGGCACGGGACCTCGATGACGGCGTCCGTGTCGAGGACGGACAGGGCGCCCTGGTTGCGGACGTTGAGGATGAGCGTGGTGCGTTCGTCGCGGGCGATGGCCCGCATCAGGGCGAGGGCGACCTTCTCGTAGCCGCCGGAGAGGTCGTCGGCGTCGCGCTCCCCGGCGCCGGCCGTCTCGCGGTTCTCCGCCATGTAGGTCGCCTCGCGCTCGGCGCGGGTGCGGTCCCAGGCGGTGAGCGCGGCGGTGTCGGGGCGCTTCATCTCGTCGTAGAACTGGGCCTGTTGGTCGCGCAGGAACGCGCCGCGGGTCTTCTCGACCTCGCTGTAGGCGCGGACGGTCTCGCGGTTGAAGTAGTAGTAGTGCAGGTACTCGTTCGGGATGGCGCCGAGCGACTGGAGCCAGTCGGTGCCGAAGAGCTTGCCCTCCTCGAAGGAGCCGAGGAGGTCGGGGTCGGCGAGCAGGCGCGGGAGCTCGTCGCGGCCGGCCACGCGCAGGCCGCGGACCCAGCCGAGGTGGTTGAGGCCGACGTAGTCGATGAAGGCCTCGCGCGGGTTGGCGCCGAGCACCGTGGCGATACGGCGGCCGAGGCCGACCGGGGAGTCGCAGATGCCGATGACGCGGTCGCCGAGGTGACGGGACATGGCCTCGGTGACCAGGCCCGCCGGGTTGGTGAAGTTGATGACCCAGGCGTCGGGGGCGAGGCGGGCGACGCGCTGGGCGATGTCGACGGCGACCGGAACGGTTCGTAGACCATAGGCAATACCGCCGGCGCCGACCGTCTCCTGGCCGAGGACGCCTTGCGCGAGGGCCACCCGCTCGTCGTTCGCGCGGCCTTCGAGGCCGCCGACGCGGATCGCGGAGAAGATGAAGTCGGCGCCGCGCAGGGCCTCGTCGAGGTCCGTGGTGGCGGTGACGGTGGGGGCGTCGGGCACGGTGGCGGCCTGTTCGGCCAGTACACGGGCGACCGCATACAGTCGACTGTCGTCGAGGTCGTGCAGCACCACCTCGGTGACCCGGCCCTCGCCGCGGTCCGTCAGGAGTGCCCCGTACACGAGCGGCACCCGGAACCCGCCGCCGCCCAGAATCGTCAGCTTCACGCTTTCACCTTTCCTGCCACGACGACCTCGACGCCCGCTTCCTCCAGGGAGGAACGGGTCACCGGGTCGACCGGGGCGTTCGTCACCACCGCGTCCAGGTCCTCGGGTCCGCACACCTTCGCCATCCCCGTACCCGGGAACTTCTGCGCGTCCGCGAGCAGCACGACCTTGTCGGCGGCCTTGATCATGGCCCGTTTCACCGGCACCTCGACGACCGTCGTGTCCATCACCTGCCCGCCGGGGCGCACTCCACTGGTGCCGAGGAAGAGCCAGTCGGCGTGCAGCTGGCGCAGGTTGTCCTCGGTGAGGAAGCCCACCAGGGAGCGGTACTCGCGCCGGACCATGCCGCCGAGCAGCACCAGTTCGATGCCCTCGTCGTCGGCCAGCTCCTCGTAGACCACGAGGTTGCTGGTGATCACGGTGAGCCGGCGGCCGTGCAGCTGGCGGGCCAGCCGGTAGGCGGTGGTGCCGATGTCGAGGAGGACCGACTGGCCGTCGGCGACCATCGCCGCGGCGCGCGCGGCTATCGCGTCCTTCTCGGCCACCCGCACCTCGGCGACCTCGGCGAAGGGCTGGTCGCCCTCGTCGGCCACGGCGCCGCCGTGGACACGCGTGAGCAGTCCGTCCTCCTCCAGTTTGAGCAGATCACGCCTGATCGTGGCGGGGCTCACACCCAGTTGCTCGGAGAGATCGGTCACGGCCGCGGGGCCCCCGGAGCGCAGGGCCCGCAGGATGAGTTGATGTCGTCGTTCTGCCAGCACGCCGCGAACACTACTCGTCATCTTCAATCATTTCTATGCTCAGTTCTGCTTGGGTATTGACCAATCTCGTCGAGCAGCGCACGATTCCGGTCACCGAAATGAAGAGTTTTGACGAACTCTCCAGACGACGTGCCGACGAGAGGATGCGCGCGTGGACGACCCCCGGCCCGATGTGCTGCTGACCGGGCTGCTCTTCTACGACCTCGTCCTCACGGGTCTGCCGCAGCCGCCGACACCGGGCGAGGAGATCTGGACCAGCGGCATGGGCTGCGGCCCGGGCGGCATCGCGAACCTCGCGGTCGCCGCGTCCCGCTTCGGCCTGCGGACCTCCCTGGCCACGGTCTTCGGCGACGACTTCTACGGTGCCTACTGCCATGAGATCCTCGCCGGCCAGGAGGGCGTCGACCTCTCCCTGTCCCGCACCGCGAACGGCTGGCACACCCCCGTCACCGTCTCGCTCGCCCACGGCGACGACCGGGCGCTGGTCACCCACGGCCAGGAACCGCCGTACTCCCAGGACGTGCTGATGGGCGACCCGCCCGAGGCGCGCACCGCGCTGGTGCACCTGGAGGCCGAGCCGCGCGCGTGGCTCGCCAAGGCCTCCGCGAACGGCACGCAGATCTACGCCGACGTCGGCTGGGACCCCACCGAGCAGTGGTCCCGTGACCTGCTCGACCAGCTCGCCCTGTGCCACGCCTTCCTCCCCAACGAGGCCGAGGCGATGGCCTACACCCGCACCGACAGCGCGGTCGCGGCGCTCGGCACGCTCACCGAGCTGGTGCCGGTCGCGGTGATCACGCGGGGCGGCGACGGGGCGATCGCCGTCGACCAGACGACCGGCGAGTACGCGGAGGTCCCGGCCCTGGCCGTGGACGTCCTGGACGCGACGGGTGCCGGTGACGTGTTCGGCGCGAGCTTCGTCGCGGCCTCGCTCGGCGGCTGGCCGCTGGAGGAACGGCTGCGGTTCGCGGTGCTCGCGGCCGGGCTGTCCGTCCAGCACCACGGCGGTGCGCTGGCGGCACCGGGCTGGTACGGCGTCGACCGTTGGCTGCATACAGTCCGCGATCCCGAACTGCGGAGTGCATACGGTTTTCTGGCCGACCGGATCCCGGCGGATCCCGGCCCGCCCGTCGCGTACGCACCTGTGACTCCCCCCGCACGGGAGTAACTCCCCCCACCTCGCAAGTCCCTGGCAAATCCTGGCAAGTCCCTTGTAAGTCCCCCCACTTGAGCCCCTCGTATGCACGACCCGAACAGATCGAACAGATCCGAAAGGCGGTGGGAGCTGTGCGGCTCTCACGAAGAGGCCTGCTCCGTGCGGGCCTGGCCGGTACGGCGGCCACGGCGCTAGGCGGCCTGGCGTCCGGCTGTGCCGTTCCGACCGGTTCCACCGGCCGGAACATGGTCCTGTGGTACTGGGACGGCGGCCTCGGCGACACGGTCGTCAAGAACGCCAAGGCGCGTTACGACCGTACGGTCGACCTCCAGGCGATCAAGATCGGCGGCTACTACCGGTCCAAGCTGATCACCACGATGGCCGGCCGCGCCCACATCCCCGACATCGCCGGCCTCAAGGGCGAGGACATGGCGTCCTATCTGCCCAACGCCGACCAGTTCGTGGACCTCAGGACGCTCGGCGCGGAGAAGTACAAGAGCCAGTACCTGGACTGGAAGTGGCAGCAGGGCATCGCCGACGACGGCACGATGGTCGGCTTCCCCATCGACTGCGGTCCGGTGGCGCACTTCTACCAGTACGCCGTGTTCCGCAAGGCCGGGCTGCCGTACGAACCCGCCGACGTCTCAGGGGAGTTGAACACCTGGGAGAAGTTCTTCGCGGCGGGCGAGCAGCTCAGGAAGCGGGTTCCCGGGGCGTCCCTGGTCACCGACGTCAACAGCATCTTCGAGAACGTGGTGAACCAGGGTTCCAAGCGGTACGTCGACAAGGACAGGCACTTCATCGGCGACCAGGAACACGTGCGCCAGGCCTGGGCATTGGCGGTCGAGGCCAAGCGGCGCAAGATCGTCTCGGATCTGGTCAGCGGCACCCCGGACCAGCTCTCGGCCGTGCAGGACGGCAAGCTGCCCAGTCAGCTGGGCGCCTCCTGGGCAACCAGCGACATCAAGACCGGCGTGCCAAAGACCAAGGGGCGCTGGCGAGTTGCCCAGATGCCGGTGCGGCCGGCCAACAACGGCGGTTCGTTCCTGTCGATCACCAAGGCGTGCCGGGAGCCCGAGCAGGCCTTCCGGATCATCACCTGGATGATGAACGCGGCCAACCAGGCCCAAGGCTTCGTCGACGCGGGCCTGTTCCCCTCCACCCCCGCCTCGTACGACCTGAAGTCCGTGCGTGTGCCGGACCCGTTCTTCGGCGGGCAGGACACGATGGACATCTTCGGGCCGGCCGCGCAGAAGATCACGGTCGCCTACAACAGCCCGTTCGACATCGCGCTCGGGCAGCCCCTCAAGGACGAGATCAAGAACGTCGGTGTCCTCGGCAAGGACCCCAAGAAGGCCTGGAGTGACGCCATGAGCAAGTGCCGGCGCATCGCGGACCACCTGGGGGTGAGCTACTGATGGCCACCGCACTGGACAAGCCCCCTGCCGCCGTGGACAGTTCGTCCGCCACCTCTCGGCCCAAGAGCGGGTTCCGCAAGTACTGGCATCTGTATGCCGCGATCTCCCCGTTCTATCTGCTGTTCCTCTGCTTCGGGCTGATCCCCGTCGGGTTCTCGTTCTACCTCTCCCTGCACCGCTGGGACGGCCTCGGCTCGATGGAGTGGGCGGGGCTCTCGCAGTACAAGTACCTGCTGAGCGACACCGACTTCTGGAACTCGATCGGCAACACCCTGATCATCTGGGCGCTGGCGACGTTCCCCATGATCTTCCTCGCGATGATCACGGCCGTGATGCTCAACTCGGCGGTCCGCTTCAAGAACGTGTACCGCTTCGCCTACTTCCTCCCGAACGTCACCTCGGTGGTGGCGATCGCGATCGTCTTCGGCTCGGTGTTCTCCACCAACTTCGGCCTGGTGAACGCCCTGTTGCAGGCGGTGGGCATCGACCAGATCGCCTGGCTGAACACCCCGTGGGGCATCAAGATCGCGATCGCGACGCTGATGACCTGGCAGTGGACCGGCTACAACGCGATCATCTTCCTCGCCGGTCTGCAGACCATCCCGAGCGAGGTGTACGAGGCGGCCCGGATGGACGGCGCCGGCCCGGTCCAGACCTTCTTCCGGATCACGCTCCCGATGATGCGGCCGGTGCTGCTGTTCGTGCTCGTCATCTCGACGGTCACCGGTCTGCAGAGCTTCTCCGAACCCCAGGTGCTGCTCCAGAACACCTCCAACGACTCGACGTTCGCGGGCGGTCCGGGCCACTCCGGCCAGACGATGGTCCTGTACTTCTTCCAACAGACCTTCGACAACAACGACTTCGGTTACGGCGCCGCCGTGGCCTGGGGCATCTTCCTCGTCGTCATCATCTTCTCCATCGTCAACTGGCGCCTGGTGCAGCGCCGGGGCGAAGACTAGGGAGCCGGTCACCATGGCATTCTTCCAAGGCACACGGCGACCGAAGGGCATCCGGGGCGACCGGAGCCGCGGCATCGCCCTCCATGTCTCCCTGATCCTGGGCGTGTTGCTCTCGGCCTTCCCGTTCTACTGGGCCGTGATCATGTCGACGCACACCTCGTCGGAGATCTTCTCCTACCCGCCCAAGCTGCTGCCGGGCACGCACTTCCTGGAGAACGTGCGCAGCCTCTTCGACAACATCGACTTCTTCGGCTCGATGTTCAACTCGGTGCTCGTGGCGGGGTCGGTGACCTTCCTGGTCCTGTTCTTCGACTCGCTGGCAGCGTTCGTCTTCGCCAAGTTCCAGTTCCCCGGCAAGAACGTGCTGTTCGCGCTACTGATGGTCATCTTCATGGTGCCGGCGCAGCTCGCGGCCATCCCGCAGTTCGTCATCATGGCGAAGCTCGGCTGGATCGGCTCGATGACCGCGCTGATCGTGCCCGCGGCGGCCAACGCGTTCGGCATCTTCTGGATGCGCCAGTACATGAAGAGCGCGATCCACGACGAACTCCTCGACGCCTCCCGCATCGATGGCGCGAACTTCCTGCGCCAGTACTGGCACGTGGCCCTCCCCGTGGTCCGCCCGGGCCTCGCCTTCCTCGGCATCTTCACCTTCATGGGCCAGTGGAACGACTACGCCTGGCCCCTGATCGCCCTCACCAACCCGAACAACGTCACCCTCCAGGTGGCCCTGTCCCAGCTCAACGGCACCCACGGCACCACCGACTACGGAATGGTCATGACCGGCGCGCTCCTCGCCCTCGTCCCCCTGCTGATCGTGTTCGCGGTCGGCGCCAAGCAGATCATCGGCGACCTCGGCAAGGGAGCCATCCGCTGATGACCGACCCGCTGCTCGCGCTCCGCCCCTGGGAGTCACCCGAGGTGACCTCCTGGGGGCGGTTGCCCATGTCCGCCGTAGACCGCCGCGCCGACGCGCGCTCCCTCGACGGCGACTGGCGCTTCCAGCTGCTGCCGGCGCCGGACGCGCCGCTCGCGGACGCCTGGTCGTCCGCATACGTGCCGGGCGTATGGACCATGCAGGATACGGACGACCTTCCGCAGTACACGAACGTCCGTATGCCGTATACAGAATTCCCTCCACTGTCGCCCGCGGCCAATCCGACGGGTGTCTACGAGCGTGAGATCGACGTCCCGGCCGACTGGGCCGGGCGGCGGATCGTGCTCCAGGTCGGGGCCGCCGAGAGCGTGCTGCTCGTGCACGTGGACGGGCGGCCCGTAGGCATCTCCAAGGACTCCCACCTCGCCGCCGACTTCGACCTCTCGGACGTCGTACGCCCCGGCGCGCGGGCCACCGTACGGCTGACCGTGGTCAAGTGGTCGGACTCCTCTCACATCGAGGACCAGGACCAGTGGTGGCACGGGGGCATCACGCGCTCGGTGCTGCTGTACGCGACCGATCCCCTGTATCTCGCGGACGTGACCGTACGGGCGTCCTACGACGGCGGGCTGCGGGTCGACTGTCAGGTGCGGGACGCGGCCGGCGCGCTGCCCGCCGGGTGGTACGTCAGCGGTGATCTCGACGGTCAACTCCTCACCCAGGACGAGGAGTTCGACCGGTTCAACGCCGAGGACGACCGGGTCTCCGACTTCCTCGGCGAGGCCCGCATGCGCGCCGGCGTCCCCGAGGTACGCACCTGGAACGCCGAGACGCCCGAGCTGTACGGCCTCACCGTCCGGCTGCACCGCGCCGACGGGACGGTCGCCGACGCGTCGTACCGGCGCATCGGTTTCCGGGACGTGGAGATCGTCGGGCGGGACCTCCTCGTCAACGGCGAGCGCGTGTACATCCGGGGCGTCAACCGGCACGACTTCCATCCGCTGACCGGCCGCACGGTGTCGTACGACGACATGCGCGCGGACCTGGTGCTGCTCAAGCGGTTCGGCTTCAACGCGGTCCGCACCTCGCACTACCCGAACGACCCGGCGCTCTACGACCTCGCCGACGAGCTGGGCTTCTACGTCGTCGACGAGGCGGACATCGAGTCGCACGACCACGCGCACGAGATCGCGGACGACCCGCGCTATCTGAGCGCGTTCGTGGACCGCGTGGCGCGGATGGTGCTGCGCGACAAGAACCACCCCTCGGTGATCATCTGGTCGCTCGGCAACGAGTCCGACTACGGCGCGAACCACGACGCGGCGGCCGGCTGGGTCCGCCGCCACGACCCGACCAGACCGGTCCAGTACGAGGGCGCGGCCAAGCGCGGCTGGGCCGACCCGGACCTCGCCTCCGACATCGCGTGTCCGATGTACGCGCCGATCGAGGACTGTGTCGCGCACGCGCTGTCCGGTGAGCAGACCAAGCCGTTGATCCAGTGCGAGTACTCGCACGCGATGGGCAACAGCAACGGAACCCTCGCGGACACCTGGGCCGCCATCGAGTCAACCCCGGGTCTTCAGGGCGGCTTCATCTGGGAGTTCTGGGACCACGGGATCCTGCAGCGTGTGAGCGACGGAAGACCCACCGGCCGCGCGGGCGCCGGACTGTATGACAACGGTGTCGCCGCGCCCGGTCAACGCTGGGCGTACGGCGGTGACTTCGGCGAGTCGGTCCACGACGGCGCGTTCATCGCGGACGGCGTGGTGTTTCCCGACCGCACGCCCAAGCCGGTCATGTTCGAGCACCGGGAGATCGCGGCGCCGGTGCGCATCGAGTGCTTCCGGCACGAGGGCATCGTCCTCGGCAACCACCAGCACTTCCGCGGCTTCGAATGGCTCACCGCCACCTGGGAGTTGGCCCTCGCGGACGGCCGCACGCTGACGGCTCGGGCCGAACTGCCCACGCTGTGCCCGGGTGAGACGGTGGCCGTACCGCTGCCGTTCGAGCTGCCGGAGGACGGCGGCGAGGCCTGGCTGACGCTGCGCGTGACGACGGCCGAGGACCAGCCGTGGGCACCGCGTGGCACGGACGTGTGCGCGCCCCAGGTACGGCTGCGGGCGGCAACACGCATGGCAGCGCCCGTGGTCGGCGGTGGCCGGGTCGAGGTCGACGGCGAAGGCCTGCTGCGCCACCCGCTGTTGACTCTCGCCCCGACCCTGTCCCTGTGGCGGGCGCCCACCGACAACGACGAGTTGGGCGGCACGGCGGCGCGCTGGCGGACCTGGGGTCTCGACTCGCTGGTCCGCAAGGTTGTCTCGGTACGGCGTGACGGCGAGCGAAGCGAGATGGGGGTCCCCCCGGCCGAAGGCTGGGGGAGGGTGACGACCGTCGCGGAGTACGCCGGGGCCGTGGGTGTGGTCCGGCACTGTCAGGTGTTCACGCCGGTGGAGGGCGGGGTCCTGGTCGAGGAATCGGCCGAGCTGCCCGAGGAGTTCGTCGATGTGGCCCGGGTGGGCACCGTGTTCGAGACGGTGCCGGGTCTTGATCTGCTGGAGTGGTTCGGCCGGGGTCCCTGGGAGTCGTACCCCGACCGCGCCGCGGGCGCGCCCGTGGGCCACCACTCGGTCCCCGTCGACGCGTTGTTCACCCCGTATCTGCGGCCGCAGGAGAGCGGTGGGCGGCACGGGGTACGGCGGTTCACGCTGTCGGCACCGGACGCCACCGGTCTCGCGGTCGACCTCGACGAGCCCCGCCAGGTCTCGGTGACCCGCCATCGCGCCGCGGACCTGACCGCCGTACGGCACCACGACGAGCTGGTGCCGCGCGCGTCCTGCGTGGTGCAACTCGACGCGGCTCACCGGGGGTTGGGCACGGCGTCGTGCGGCCCCGACACGTCACCTCAGTATCTCGTCGCACCGGGTGTCCATCGCTGGAGCTGGACCCTGCGCGTTCTCTGAACTCCCCAGTTCTCAGCAGCTTTCACGAGCACTCACCCTGTACGGAGCACACGTGTGTACTTCGCATGAGCACGATCAGTGCGAGACGGCCCAGGCCGGCGCCGGACGGCGCAGTTTCCTCCGCGCGACGGCCCTGCTCGGCGCCGCCGCGACGGCCGGTGTCGCACTGCCGACCACCGCCGAAGCAGCCCCGGCGACGGCGAGTTGGCGCCCCGACACCGACAGCCGGCGCTTCACCCTCGCGGTGATGCCGGACACCCAGTACCTCTTCGACGGGCCGAGCATCGACAAGGCGCCGATCGAGGCCTCGCTGCGCTATCTCCTGGAGCACGGCAAGGACGAGAACATCGTGTTCCTGTCCCACCTGGGCGACCTGACGCAGAACGGCGCGAAGCCCGAATTCGCCGCGATCGGCGAGGCGTTCAGGCTGCTGGACCGGCGGGGTGTCGGCTACAGCGTGCTGGCCGGCAACCACGACGTGAACTCGTCGACCGACGACCAGCGCGGCACCTCGGCGTACCTGGACACGTTCGGGCCGCAGCGCTTCAAGGGCGCGCGCACGTTCGGCGGCGCCTCCGCCGACGGCTACAACACGTACCACCTCTTCGAGGCGGCGGGCCGTGCGTGGATGGTGCTCGCACTGGACTGGCGGCTGTCGGCGAAGGGGTACGCGTGGGCGAAGAGTGTTCTGGCCCAGCACCCGCACACCCCGGTGATCCTGACGACGCACGAGCTGGTCGTCGAGGACGACCAACTGTCGGACTACGGACAGCAGTTGTGGGACCAGCTGATCGAGGACCACGACCAGATCTTCCTGACGCTCAACGGGCACTACTGGCCCGCGGGCCGGGCGACCCGCAAGAACGCGGCCGGCAATGACGTCCACCTGCACCTGACGAACTATCAGAACCGTTACTTCGGCGGCGCGGCGATGATCCGCCTCTACCGCTTCGACCTGGACCGCGGGGTCATCGACGTCGAGACGGTCTCGCCGTGGATCCTGGGCCGGGCGGCACAGGGCCTCAACGAGCTGGAGCGCCAGGAGATCGAACTCAGCGGCGACGCCGACCGGTTCACCGTGGGCATCGACTTCGCGGACCGCTTCGCCGGCTTCGCCCCGGTCGCCGCCCGCCCGTCGCGTCCCGCCTCGAAGCTCCTCGTCCCCGGCACGGTGGCGTACTGGCGCTTCGACGGACACGCCGACGCCACGGCCGTGAGCGGAACGGTCCGCGACCAGTCGGGACGCGGCAACGACCTCACCCTCGTCGCGGTCGGCGGCGGCGCCCTGAACTGGTCCTCGGACCACCACCCCGACCAACCCGGCCACGGCAGCCTGGAGTTCACCGGCTACAAGTCGCCGCTGAAGGGCGCGTATCTGCGGACGGTCGACGGGGCGCCCCTCAACTCGGCGACGTTCAAGCGGGGTTACACCGTCGAGGCGTTCTACCGGCTGCCCGCCGACTGGGACCCCGACCACAACGCCTGGTCGGGACTGGTGAGTCGGACCGGCACGGGCGGCGCCGCGGGCAAGACCGGGGACGACCCGGACGAGCCCCTCGCCACGCTCTCGCTCTCCAACGACCGTGAACCCCAGTGGGCGGTACGGCCGTTGAACCAGGAGGGCATCGCCAGCAACTGGGGTCAGGAGACCCCGCTGGAGACCTGGTGGCACCTCGCCGTCGTCAACGACGGCAGGCACACCACGCTCTACGTCGAGGGCTGCCCCGTCGTGCGCAACCCGACGGCGACCGCCGTGGGCCTCACCTCGGTCGGGCTGCCCTGGCTGCTCGGCGGCTACGAGTACGCCGGGAAGATCGACCAGATCCTGCACGGCCGGCTCGGCGACGTCCGGATCGTCGAACGGGCGCTGCCCATCACGTCGTTCATGAACCACTGACAGCCCTGACAAGGACTCCTGAATCCTCATGACCGAGCAGCAGCTGCCCTCCTGGGCCGATCCGTCCGTCTCCCCCGCCGACCTCGACACGCAGGGCGTCTCCCGACGTCAACTCCTGCGCCGCGCGGGCCTGTTCGGCGCCGCGTTCACCCTCGGCGCGGGCCCGCTCGCCACCTCCGCGTCGGCGGCAGGGCGCGGCTACGGCGGCAACGACCCGCGCCTCGCCTACCTCGTCGGCGACCACCACGTGCACTCCGTGTACAGCCACGACGCGAAGTACACGTTCTCCCAGCAGGCGAGGGCCGCCGCGCGGTACGGCCTCGACTGGATGGTGTTCAACGAGCACTCCAACTTCGGACACGCCTCCTACGGCGCCGAGTTGGAGCACACGGAGATCCTCAAGGCGCGTGCCGCGAACCCCCGCCAGCTGATCTTCCAGGGCCTGGAGTGGTACATCCCGGCCGCCGAGCACTGCACGATCTTCGCCGCGCCCGGCCAGCACGAGGTGGATCTGCTCACGCAGTTCGAACTCGCCTACGACGGCAAGCTGTTGGGCTACGACAAGGGCGGTGCCGCCGACGCGGACACCGCCCGCAACGAGGCGCACGCCGTGAAGGCCATCAAGTGGCTGGCAGCGCAACGGCGTTCGGGCTACGTCGACGACGTCGTCGTCCTGGCCAACCACCCGCTGCGCCTGGGCATCGACTCCCCGCACGAGATGCGGGCCTGGCGGGACGCGGCCCCCGAGATCATGATCGGCATGGAGGGCGCGCCCGGCGCCCAGGGCGCGGCCCTCCCGGCTGGCGCGGCGCCACGTCGATCCGCGGCGAGTACGAGAACAAGCCCTCGGCGCAGTCCTGGTCGGGCTATCCGGCGGACGCGTATGTGACGTACGGCGGTTTCGACTGGGCGACGGCGACCGTCGGCGGGCTGTGGGACTCGATGCTGGCCGAGGGCCGGCTGTTCTCGATCACCACCAACTCCGACAACCACCGTACGGTCTACGACACTTGGGCCAACGGCGCCTGGCCCGACGGGCAGAACTTCGACAACACCGGCAAGCTGCCCGACCCGGTGCGGACCGACTCCCCGCAGCCCGGCAGCGACTTCTGGCCCGGCGAGTTCAGCCGCACCCATGTGGGTGTGACGCGCTACGGCTACCGCGAGGTGATGGCGGGGATGCGCGCGGGGCGGGTCTGGGTCGACCACGGGCATCTGCTGGACGGGCTCGACGTCCGCCTGAAGCGGGACTGCGACCACGGCCAGGGTGTCACCCTGGGCGGCCGGCTGCGCGTCCGCAAGGGCGACCGGCTCACGCTGAACATCACCGTGACGACCGCCTCGCGGCCCAACCCCCAGGGAATCCTGCCCGAGTTGGCGCACGTGGACGTGATCCGGGGCGCGGTGCGCGGCGCGGTGTCCGACCGGGACGCGTGGCGGGCGCCGGACACGAAGGTCGTCCGTACGGCGGACGTCGGCGGCCGCAAGGGGACGTACACCCTGCGCATCCCGGTGACCGCCGGGGACGAGTCCTTCTACCTGCGGCTGCGCGGCAGCGACGGCAAGCGACACGGCGCGGGCTACCTCGGTGCCTCGGTGGACCCGCACGGCCCGATCCCCCACGAGCCCGGAAACGGTGACCCGTGGGCCGACACATGGTTCTATTCCAACCCCATCTTCGTCGACCTGGCAGGTATCTGATGAAGCGTCAACTCACTGTCCTCGCTGGCTTATTGGGTGCTCTCACGCTCGGCGTGAGCACCTCCTCGGCCGCCGCCGCAACCACCTGGACGGAGACCGGCACCGCGTACACCGGCAGTCTCGGCGGCGGTGAGGGCGTCGCCAGCCAGGCGGACGGCTCGCTGCTGTACCGCGGGCTGGCGTCCATCCCGCTGGATCTGCGCATCCAGGGCTGGAACCACATCGGCGACCCGGACATCGCGAACAGCTACGTCTTCGACGCCTACCAGGGCGCCGACACGGCCACGTCCAAGATGTTCGCGGTCACCACGCCGTCCGGGACGCGCTACACGTACGTCCACACGCTCGACTCGGGCGAGAAGATCAACAACTCGTTCGACGCGATCTCGCCCGACACACAGTGGATGGTGTCGGGCGAGTGGGGCGACCAGTCCAGACTCCAGGTCTTCCCCACCCCCCTGCTCAACGCGTCCACCCCCAAGACGGGCGGGGCACTGCCGCAGGCGGGGCAGATCACCCTGGACAGGACGGTGAACGACATCCAGGGCTGCGACTTCGTGACGGACACCCGCCTGGTGTGCGTCTCGGACGACGCGTCGGGGACCAAGTTCCCCGAGATCCGCCCGCTCCTCCAGGTCGACCTGCCGCACAAGCTGGACGGCCAGCCGATCACCGGCACGGTCACCAGCCTGTTCGCACTGCCCCAACGCAGCATCTGCACGGGCACGTTCGAGGCCGAGGGCATCGACTACGACGTGAACAGCGGCACGTTGCGGGCCGAGGTCGTCCAGCCGGGTGTGTGCCAGGTGTCGACGAGCGTGTACTCGTACAAGCAGCAGTAGACAACGACGGTCGGCAGTCGGTCGTAGACAGTCTGCGGTAGCCGCCGGTCAGGCGTAGAACCGCGAGAGACTCTGCAGGACGGCGGCGGGCTTCGGCCCGCCGTCGATCTCGATGGTCCCGTCGACGGCGACCTGTACTCCGCCCGGCACGTCCTCGACCGAGGCGAGCTTCGCGACGAGCCGGATCCGGGAGCCGACCTTCACCGGTGCGGGGAAACGGACCTTGTTCAGGCCGTAGTTGACCTTCGTGGACACGCCCTCGACGTCCAGCAGCTCGGTGAAGAGCGGGATGAAGAGGGAGAGGGTCAGATAGCCGTGCGCGATGGGCGCACCGAAGGGGCCCGCCGCCGCCTTCTCCGGGTCGACGTGGATCCACTGATGGTCACCCGTCGCATCGGCGAAGGTGTTGATGCGCTCCTGGGTGATCTCGATCCACTCGCTGGTGCCGAGGTCACTGTCGGCGAGCTTCTTGAGTTCGTCGAGACCGTTGACGGTGATGCTCATAAGTAGCCTGTTCCTTAAGGGAGTTACCGGTCGCCGAAGCGCTTGCGCACCCGGGACTTGAGGAGCTTTCCGGAGGCGGTGCGCGGGAGTTCGTCCGCGACCACCATCGACTTGGGGATCTTGTACTTGGCGAGTCGGCCGGCCAGCGACGCGAGCACCTCGTCGGGGTCCGGCGAGGCACCTTCACGGGGCACGACGACCGCGCGCGGCACCTCGCCCCACTTGTCGTCCGCGACCCCGATGACCGCGCACTCCACGATGTCGGGGTGGGCGAGGAGGAGGTCCTCGATCTCGGCGGGGTAGATGTTCTCCCCACCGGAGATGATCATGTCCTTCATGCGGTCGACGATGTACACGTACCCGTCCTCGTCGATCCGCGCCGCGTCCCCGCTGCGGAACCAGCCGTCGGCGAAGACCGCGGCCGTCTCCTCGGGCAACCCCCAATAACCGGGCATGACATGGGGCCCGCGCACCACGACCTCGCCGGTCTCGCCGACGTCGGCGGGGGTGAGGTCGGGCCGTACGACCCGCACGTCGCTGAAGAAGTGCGGCACGCCCGCCGAACCCGCCTTGCTGACCGCGTGTTCGGCGTCCAGGAACAGGGTTCCGGGCGCGGCCTCCGTCATGCCGTAGCCCTGGAGGAAGGTGAGTCCGCGTTCCTGGTAGGCGGCGATCAGCGGGGACGGTACCGGGGAGCCGCCGCAGGTGAGGATGCGCAGCGAGGAGAGGTCGGCGTCGGCCCAGCGGGGGTGCCGGGCCAGCTGGTCGAACATCGTCGGGACCCCGAACATGAAGGTGATCCGGTGCTGTTCGATCAGGTCGAAGGTGGCCGCCGGGTCGAAGGCCTCGACCAGGACACAGGTACCGCCCTTGAGCAGCACCGGCAGGGTGAGCATGTTCAGGCCGGCCGTGTGGAACAACGGGGCGGAGACCAGGGCGCGTTCGTCCGCGATCAGGTCGGTGTCGACGAGGACGTTGATCGCGTTCCAGGCCAGGTTGCCGTGGGTGAGCATGGCGCCCTTGGGACGGCCGGTCGTGCCCGAGGTGTACATGATGATGCAGGTGTCGTCGGCCGAGACGGGCTCGTCGATCGGCTCGTCGGAGGCCGCGCCGAGCAACTCCTCGTATTCCGGGCCGACTTCGACGTACGTACGGACGTCGGTGCTGCCCGGGAGTCCGGCGACGAGGCCGGCGTGCGTCGGGCCGTAGACGAGGATCTTGGCGCCGGAGTCGCTGAGTTGGTGGGCGATCTCCGGGCCGACGAGGCGGGTGTTGAGGGGGACGAAGACCGCGCCGAGGATGCCGGCCGCGAACAGGGTCTCCAGGTAGGAGGGGTGGTTGGGGCCGAGGTAGGCGATGCGGTCGCCGCGGCGGACGCCCCGGGTGCGGAGGGCGTGGGCGAGGCGGGTGGTTCGGGTATGCAATGTGCCGTAGTCCATCGACGAACCGCCACCGTGCGTCGGCGGACCGCTGTGGCCGTTCGGCGAACCGCCGCCGTCCGTCGACGCAATACCGTGGCCGGTCGACGGTCCATTGTCGACTGTCGACGAACTACCGTGATCCGCCGATGATCCACCGGCGACCGTCGACGAACTACCGTGCCCCGCCGACGATCCACCGGCGACCGTCGACGAACTACTGCGCCCCGCCGACGATCCACCGCCGACCGCCGACGGTCCGCCGTGGACCGTGGACGATCCGCCGTGGACCAGAGCCGTGCGGTGCGGGGTCTTCCGGGCCCGGCGTGCGGGCCAGGAGCCCAGTCCCTCGTTGCGCATCCGGTGCCCCTTACGTCAGTCCGAGCAGGCGGGCGGCGTTCTCCTTGAGGATCTTCGGCTTGACCTCGTCCTTGATCGGCAGCTTCTCGAAGTCGGCGAGCCAGCGGTCCGGGGTGAGGACGGGGTAGTCGGAGCCGAAGAGGACCTTGTCCTTCAGCAGGGTGTTGGCGTACTGCACCAGTTGCGGCGGGAAGTACTTCGGGGACCAGCCGGACAGGTCGATGTGGACGCCCGGCTTGTGCGTGGCGACGGCGAGGGCCTCGTCCTGCCAGGGGAAGGACGGGTGCGCCAGGATGATCTTGAGGTGCGGGAAGTCGGCGGCGACGTCGTCCACGTGCAAGGGGTTGGAGTACTTCAGGCGGATCCCGCCCCCTCCCGGCACTCCCGCGCCGATGCCCGTCTGGCCCGTGTGGAACAGGGCGATGGTGCCCGTCTCCTCGATGACCTCGTACAGGTCGTAGGCCACGGAACGGTCGTTCGGGAAGAAGCCCTGGATGTTGGGGTGGAACTTGAAGCCCTTGACCCCGTACTCCTCGACCAGCCGCCGGGCCTGCTTCACGCCCGCCCTACCCCGGAACGGGTCGATGGACGCGAAGGGGATCAGGACGTCCGGGTTGGCGGCGGCGGCCTCGGCGACCTCCTCGTTCGGGACGGGCTCGGTGCCTGTCGCGGACTCGGCGTCGACCGTGAAGATCACCGCGGCCATCTTCCGCTCGCGGTAGTACGCGGCGGTCTCCTCCAGGGTCGGTTTCCGCTTGCCCTCGACCTTGAAGTAGGCGGAGGAGGCGTCGTGCAGGTCGTCGTCCAGGGAGGAGTGGCCCTTCGAGGACACCTCCGCGTGGGTGTGGACATCGATCGCGACGAGTCCACCGACGTCCATACCCGTACCCGTGTCCGTACCGATGTCCATCACGCCTCCGGCAGCTTCGGTGCGGGGATGCCGACCGACTGGAGTTCGGCGCCGACCGAGGTGGGGAAGGCGTCGGCCAGGGTGTCAGGGGTCCAGCCGCCGTCGGCGTAGGCCGCGCTGATCTCCTGCGGGTGGGACCAGAGTGCCACCTTGTCGCCGCCGATGCCGATGGCCTGGCCGGTGATCCCGCGCGCGGCCTCGGAGGCGAGGAACGGCACGAGGGCCGCGCAGTCCTCGGGGGTGCCGAAGCCCTCGCCCTTGCGGAGGAAGTCGGGCAGCGGGTCGCCGTTCCTCATGGCCTCGATGTACGGGGCGAACGCCGGGATCGTCTCGGTCATCGCGGTCGCGGCGACCGGCACGATCGCGTTGACGGTGATGCCCGCGCGGCCGAGCTCCATCGACCAGGTACGGGCGAAGGCGGCGATGCCGGCCTTGGCGGCCGAGTAGTTGGTCTGGCCGAAGTTGCCGCGCTGGCCGGCCGGCGAGCCGACCAAAATCAGGCTGCCGCCCTCGCCCTGCTCGCGCATCCGTACGGCGGCGGCGCGGGCGCAGGTGAAGGTGCCCTTGAGGTGGGTGGTGATCACCGCGTCGAAGTCCTCGTCGGTCATCTTCCACAGCACCTTGTCGCGCAGGATGCCCGCGTTGGTGACCAGGATGTCGAGCCTCCCGAACTCCTCGACGGCACGGTTCACCAGCCGTTCGGCGGCCTCCGTCGTACCGACCGGGACGACCTCGGCGACGGCGGTGCCGCCCGCCTCGGCGATCGACTTCACGGCCTGTTCGGCCACCGCCTCGTCGATGTCGTTGACGACCACGGACGCGCCGTGGGCGGCCAGGGCGTGCGCGTAGGCGAGGCCGAGGCCCCGGCCACTGCCGGTGACGACGGCGACCTTGCCGGTCAGATCGATGCTGGGCACGAGCGGATCCCTTCACACGGCGATACGGCTGCGAGCCGCGCCGGGGTCTGAACGCACCGGGGTGCGGCTACGAGATCGAAGCTAAGAGCAATAATTGTTGACGTCAATAGTTGTTGCCGATGGACCATGTGCGTCAGACTGGTCCCGGACCACCGCACGCCCCGCCCGGGGCCTCGACCCAGGGAGCCCGCCATCGCCCGTCAGCCGCACGCCGCGAACCCCCCGATCGACGCGCACGAGCCGTGGATGCGCGGGCTGCACGCGGACACGGGCTACCTCATGTACCGGCTGGGCCTGCGCTCCGGCCAGCTCTTCAACACGTTCCTCCAGGAGTCGGGCCTGCGCCTGCGCCACTACGCGCTGCTCCGCTTCCTGGCCACGTCCGAGGGCGCCCTCCAGCGCGAACTGAGCACCCGGCTCGGCTACGACCCGAGCGCGATCGTCGGCCTGGTCGACGACCTGGAGAAGCTGGGATTCGCCGAGCGCCGCCCTTCCCCCGACGACCGGCGCAGCCGCACTGTGGTCCTGACGGCGGACGGCCGCGGCTTCCTGCGCGACACCGACGAGGCGGGCCTGCGCGTCACGAACGAACTGCTGGGCCCCCTCGACGCGGCCGAGCGCGAGACCCTGCACACCCTGCTGCAACGGGTCGCCGAGGACGGACTGACCTGACACCGGACGGAGGCCCGGCCATGACCACCACCCGGTCCGCGACGACCGCCGATTCCGCTACGGCCACCGGGTCCGCGGCCACCGCACAGTCGGCGCCGATCACCGGGTCGACAGCCACCTCCCGGCCCTCGAAGATCCCCCGGTCGACGGCCCCCGCCACGCGCTCCGCGCCGGACCGGCTGCTCGCCGTGCTCGCCGCCTTCGACCACGCGCACACGGCCCTGTCCCTCTCCGACATCAGCCGCCGCGCAGGCCTCACCCTGACCACCACCCACCGCCTCGCGGGCGCCCTCACCGAGTGGGGCGCGCTGGAACGGGACGCGTCGGGCGCGTACCACGTCGGCCTACGGCTGTGGGAGATCGCGGCGCTCGCACCGCGCGGCCTCGCCCTGCGCCAACTCGCCCTCCCCTACCTGGAGGACCTGTACGAATCGACGCACGAGAACGTGCAGTTGGCGGTGCGGGACGGCGCGGAGGTCGTCTACACCGAGTGGATCTCAGGCCGTTCGGCGGTCGGCGTGCACATCCGGGTGGGCGCGCGCTGGCCGCTCCACGCCACCGGAGTGGGCCTGGCCCTGCTCGCCCACGACGACCCGGACTCCCAAGAGGCCTACTGCGCCGGTCCGTTGGCGTCCTTCACGCCGTACACGATCACCGATCCGGTACGGCTGCGCCGGGTGCTGGCCGAAGTCCGGCGCACCGGGGTGGCGGTGAGTACCCGTCAGATCACGGACGACGCGCTGTCGGTGGCGGCTCCGGTGCGCGGGCCGGGCGGTGCGGTGGTCGCCGCGGTGTCGGTGGTCGTTCCCCAAGTGGACGCGCAGGTACCGGCGTTGGTCCCGGCCGTACGGCTCGCGGCGCGTGGGATATCGCGGGCGTCGGGGTGGCGGCCGGAGGTGTGACGGGGGCGCACGGCCGCCGACGTGGGGTTCGTGAAGAGGCGCCCGTGGAACGGGAGTCGGCTGGCCCGTGAGGCGACCTACTTGTTCTCGCCCGGCTTCCCGACGTGGTCTCCGTAGCCGGCGGTGTCGTCCCCTGGCTTGGCCGAGGCGTTGGACGTGGAGGTGGAGGCGGGCGGCATGTGGTCGCCGCCGTCTCCGGACTTGCCGGTCGCGCCGGAGGCGTTGAGCTGGAAGGCGAAGAGGAGGACGGCCACGGAGACGGTGGCGGTGAACCAGAGGGTGACGCGTCGCATGCGTGCTCCTGTTGTTGACGGGGTGGGGTACTGCTTGTTGACGGGGTGGGGTGCCGCTACCAGGCGAACTCTTCGGTGTGGACGCTGTCGCGGTGGGCGCCGGCGGCGCGGGCGGCCTTGCGGACGGCGGTGATCCAGGTGGGCGGGCCGCAGACGTAGATGTCCCGGTGGGCGATGTCGGGGACGAGGTTCTTGAGGACCTGGGCGTCGTCGTCGAGGTGGGTGGGGGCGGTGGTCTGCTCGGGAGTGGCGGTGGGGTGGGCGGGACCGGCGGTCTGCCGGGAAGTGCCGACGCGGTGCGCGGAGGCGGCCGCCTGTAGGGAGGCATCGGTGCGGTGGGCCGGGCCCGCGGTCTGCCAGGAGGTGTCGGCGCGCTGCACGGGACCGGCAGCCGGTCGGGAGGCGTCCATGCGGTGGGCCGGGCCCGCGACCGGCCAGGACGTGCCGTCGCGGTGTAGGGGACCCGCCGCCTGCCACGACGTGTCGGCGCGGCGCGGTCCCGGGAGAAGGATCAGCTCGACGCCTCGGTCGGCGGCGATGGCGCGGAGTTCGTCGGCGAACACGGCGTGCTCGTCCTCGCCGTAGCGATAGATGAGCGTGGCCTCGCCGGGGGCGTAGGGGGCGTCCTCGAGCAGGGCGCGCATGGGGGTGATGCCGATTCCGGCGGCCATGAGGAGCATGCCGGGGTGAGTGCGGTGGCGGGCGGTGAGCGTGCCGTAGGGGCCCTCGATCAGGGCGCGGGTGCCGGGGGTGAGGCGGGCGGCGCGTTCGCTGCCGTCGCCCGCGGACTTGATCGTGATGCGCAACCGGTCCGGGGTGGGGGCGGCGGAGAGCGTGTAGGGGTTGCCGCGGGACCAGCCGGGGCCGTCGAGGAAGCGCCAGACGAAGAACTGGCCGGAGGCCGTCCGCATCCGGTCCAGGCGGTGGCCCTTGAGGGTGACCGAGACCGTGCCGGGCGCCTCGGTGACCACGGACTCGACCCGCAGGCGGTGGTAGAGGGAGCGCCAGGCGGGCAGCGCGACACGGTGGAGGAGGGTGGCGGCGAACGCGAAGCCGTACAGGCACCACCAGTACACGCGGGTCCAGGTCTCGTGGAAGTCGGCGCCGTCGGTGAAGGTGTGCGGGAAGGTGGCCGCGATGCCGGCGTAGGAGTAGAGGTGCAGCAGGTGCCATGACTCGTAGCGGAGTCGGCGGCGGGCCGCGCGGACCGAGGTGACCACGACCATGATCAGCAGGAGGGTCCCCACGGTGGCGAACAGCATCCATGAGTCGGTGACGAACAGGCGCAGGAGTGCGTCCGGTATCGCCGTGGGTTCGCGTGTGGACCGTTCCACGGCGAACAGGATGACGTGGGCCGTCATCAGCCAGAACGACGCGAAGCCGATCAGACGGTGCCGGCGGGTGAGCAGGTCGTGGCCCCAGGACCGTTCCACCCAGGGGATCCGGGCGAGCAGGAGGACCTGGAGGATCATCAGGTCGGAGGCCAGGAGTCCGGCGAGGAGGCCGAGGGAGCCGGTCGCACGGTCGGAGGCCGTCAGGCTGAGTGGGCCGCCCTGGTTCATCACCCAGAGCGCCACGACCGCGACCACGGACAGGATCGCCAGCGCGCCGAGCGGGTCGGCGAGCGTGAATCGCCCCCTGCGGGGTGGAGCGGGCGGGGTGCGTTGCCCGCGGGGCAGCTCGGTGGACAGGGTCATCGGCGGGCTTCCTTCGTCGCGAGGGCCAGGGGTGCCCCGGCGGCCAGGTGCCCCGGCGGCCAGGGCGTGTCCTCACCCTTGCTCCGCTCTTTGTGGCCGCTCTAAGAAACCCGGCGCCCGGGAGGGGCGGGCACGCCGCTGACCTGTGTCGATACCGGCTCGGTGGGAGGACGGGCCCGCGTGGTTCTTAGACTTCCTTGTTGTTCGCCGC
Source organism: Streptomyces sp. N50 (assembly GCF_033335955.1). Taxonomy (GTDB): domain Bacteria; phylum Actinomycetota; class Actinomycetes; order Streptomycetales; family Streptomycetaceae; genus Streptomyces. Next base: position 8,101,453 of record NZ_CP137549.1, on the reverse strand, counting down.
CGATCCTGGGGGCAGACGACGGTGCCCGTTCCCGCGGGTGCCGGTGAGGAAGTCGAGGTGCTGCATGGCGGCGGTGGGCCGGAAGCCGGAGGTGCTGGTGGTCGACGACGACCCCGGCGTGCGCGCGGCCCTGGACCTGGGGCTCGGTCTCGAGGGCTTCACGGTGCGGCTGGCCGAGGACGGCGAGACGGCACTCGACGAGGTCGCCGGCCGGCCGCCGTCGGTGATCGTCCTGGACGTGACGATGCCGGGCCTGTCCGGCGTGGAGGTCGTCCGCGCCCTGCGCGCCCAGGGCCGGACCCTCCCCGTGTGCATGCTCTCCGCCCGCGACGAGGTCGACGACCGGGTCGCGGGGCTCGCGGCGGGCGCGGACGACTACGTCGTGAAGCCTTTCTCCGTCGGGGAGTTGTCCGCGCGGCTGCACGCGATGGTGCGGCTGCACGAGTCGACGACCGAGCGGTCCCTGGTCGTCGGCGACGTCGCGATCGAACCCGCGCGCCGCGTGGCCTCCCGCGCCGGACGCGAACTCCGCCTGACCACCCGCGAGTTCGACCTGCTCCTCGCCCTCGCCCACCGACCCGGCCAAGTCCTGTCCCGCGCCCAGCTGTTGGAGCAGGTCTGGGGCTACACCTGGGACGTGGACACCAACGTGGTGGATGTGTTCATCGGCTACCTCCGCAAGAAACTGGAGGCCGACGGCGGCCCCCGGGTGCTGCGCACCGTCCGCGGCATCGGCTTCGTCCTGCGGACCGGGCCGTGAGGGTGGTGCTGCGGGGCGGGCGCTCCGATCACGGCGGCAGGCACCCTCTGGACCGGTCCACGACGCGGCTGCCGCGCGGGCTGCGGCCCCGGAACATCGCCGGGGCGGTCCCGCCTACCCGCTCATGACGTGGCTGACATGCGGCCGGCGCGCCGATCACGGCCACGGTCATCCCGTGCACCGGCCCACGACGTGGCAGCGACGCGACCGACACCACCGGAACACCGACGCGGGCGGTCCGACCTCCCCCGCCCATGGTCTGGCGGCCGCACCACCGGATCACCGCCGTCATCGTCCCGTGGACCGGTCCATGACCTGGCAGCCCCGCAACCCGCACCCCCGCATCACCCCAGCCCTCGCCCCCTGGACCGGTCCATGACCTGGCTCCCGCGCAGCCTCCGCTCCCGGATCACCGCCGCTGTCGTCCTGCTGGTGACCGTCGTGGTCGCGCTCGCCGGGCTGGTCATCGTCGCCCGGATCGACCATCGCGACCGTACCGACGTCGACCGTCAGCTCGCCGCCCGTGCCGAGAAGGGCGACCAGGACGCCGACAAGCTCCGTGACCAGGGCGACCATCCGAGCGGTGACGGGGAGGACAACGACGACTACGGCGGTCTGCTGGCCGGCAGTCAGAGTCTGGTCCGGCTCGTCTCCGGCGGGAAGGTGATCGCGCAGCACGGCGAGACGCCGAGCGCCCCGCTGCCGGTGCCCACCCGGGACGGTTACCGCACGATCGACACCGACGGGCAGACCTGGCGCTCACTGACCCGGTCCCTGAGCACCACCGGCGAGCGCCTCGAAGTCCTCCAGGACATCGACCCGATCGAACGGCGGCTCGCGGACAACACCGTGATCGTCGCCGCCGTCACCCTCCTCGCCGCCCTCGCCACGGCCGGCGGCGTCTGGCTGCTCACCCGGATCATCCTCCAGCCGCTCGAACGGCTGCGGACCGGCGCCCTCGCGATCAGCGCGGACACGGCCGGGCCCCAACTCCCCGCCGTCACACGGCCGCAGGAGGTCGCGGACCTCTCCCACGCGCTGAACAGCATGCTGGACCAGTTGCGCGTCAGCATGGACTCCACCCGCCGTTTCACCGCCGACGCGGGCCACGAACTGCGCACCCCGCTCACCGGCCTCGGGGTCACCCTGGAGACCCTCCAGCGCAACCCCGGCCTCCCCGCACCCCAGCGGGCCCGCGCCCTGGAGGCGATGAGCGCGGAGCACCGCCGTATCACCGCGCTCCTGACCGGTCTGCAGACCCTGGCCCGCGGCGACGCCCACGCCCTGCCCGAACGCACCCCGGTCGTCCTGAGCGAGCTCCTCGACGAGGCCGTCGCCCACGCGGCACACCGCCACCCCGCGACCACCTACCGACTGACGGCCAACTCCCCCGCGACCGTGGACGGTTGGCCCGTCGGCCTCCGCCTGGCCGTCGACAACCTCCTCGACAACGCGGCCCTCCACGGCCGCCCCGAGGGCAGGGTGGACGTCCGGCTCGGCGAGGACGCGGGAACGGTCCACATCACCGTCGCCGACGACGGCCCCGGCATCCCCGCCGATCAACAGCAGGCGATGAAGGCCCGGTTCACCCGCGGCACCCGTACCCGCTCCCCCGGCTCCGGCCTGGGCCTGGCCCTCGTCGACCAACAGGCCCACCTCCACCACGGCACCCTCGACCTCGACACCGGCCCGGCGGGAGGCCTGGAGGCGACCCTCAGCCTCCCCACGAGCCCCGAGGAAGGACCCTGCGAACGGACCACTTCCGACTGACGGACCCCGGCATCGGAGACAGACGCACACGAAGGGGAAGGCGAAGAGGAAGGCGAAGGCGAAGACGCGGGCCTACGACCGGGACGCGCGTCCAGTACCGGCGCCCGCCCCGCCCCTCTCACCCGGGCAACCCCGCCAGCATCCGCCGGTCCCGAGGCGCCGCCTTCCGGTCCAGCCGCGCGTCCAGCAACCGTCGTGCCGCATCGCACCGCCCCGCCGACACCAACGCGAACAGCAACGTCTCTTCCACCACCTCACGTTGGGCCGCGCTGCCGCCCACCTTGCGCAGGACCGGCAGCAACGCGTCGAGGCCGTGGGCGGCTTCCTGGAAGCGGTGTTCGACCAGGGCGGCGAAGGCGTCGCAGAGCGGGGCGATGACCTCGCGCTGCACCGGGTCGGCGCCCGCGGCGTGGTCGCGCAGGCGGCGGAGGGCCGGGAGGTCTCCAGCCGCCGTCAGAGCGACCGCCGCGTGCAGGGCCGTGAACGCCGTAGCCGGTCGCTCCAGCACCTCGCAGGCCACGGTGTCCAGGACGTCCGAAGTGGGCAGCTCACCCTGCCAGTTGCCGCTGAGCCGCGCCCGCCACAGCAGCGACCCCGAGTCCACCAGCGCGCGCACCCCGGTCACCCGCCCGGGCGACAACTGCGCGAACCAGCGCCTGCGTACGGCGGCGGGGTCGTCCAACGCCAGTTCGTGCAGGGCGATGTGCCAGGAGAAGTGGGCCCGGTGGACGGCACCCCGGCCCTGCCCGGACACCCAGCCGTCCAGCCAGTCCCGGCCCGCCTCATGGGCGCCGGACTCGTAGTGGACGTGGGCCAGCGCGTGCACGGCGTGGCCGGACGCGGGCTCAACTCCCAGGGCGCGGTGGGCGAGTTCACCCGCCTCGTACAGTCGGCCCTGTTCCTGGCGCAGGAACGCGAGCAGCGAGGTGTGGAACCAGTGCCCGTCGTAGGCCGGGGACGTGCGCTCGACGAGCCGTAGCGCGTAGTCGTCGTCCAGGTCGGTGACGCCGGAGAAGGCGATGGTGGGGACGGCGGCGGCGAGGGCCAGCGCGTCGGCGGGGTGGGTGTCGAGGTGTCGTATCAACGCGCCGTCCCCGTCGGCGGATTGGACCCGGCGGGTGATCACGTCGACGAAGGACCGCTCGCGTTCGTCGGCGCGTTCGTGTGCGCAGCGCTGGGCGTCCGCGAGCGCCCGGGGTACGTCGACCGCGGCCCCGCACTCGTGGCCGAGCAACGCCAACGCCGCGTGGCCCAGGGCGAATCCGGGGTCCAGGGCGACCGCGCGGGCGAAGGCGTCCTCGGCTCCGGCGCGGACCTTGAGGACCCGGTCGAGTCCGTTGCGGTAGGCGGTGGCGGCCTCGGCGTGGGTGGAGAGCGGGAGTCCGAGTCCGTCGACGGGCCTGCGGCGGGCGGCGCGGCGGGCCGGTGGCGCCAGCAACTGCTGGGCCAGGGTGGCGGCCTGGACGCGGATCTCGGGGATCGCCGTGGTCTCCCACAGCTCACCGCGCCTGGGGGCGCCGAGCGTGAACAGCGGTCGTGGGGAACGGCCTCGGGCGTCGAGAAGGCGTCCGTCGCGGGTGGCGACCCCCATGCCGAGCGGGCCGGGCACGGCCGCCCCTGTCTCGAACAGCCCACGCCACAGCGGGTCTTCGAGCCGCTGCCCGGGTCCCGTGCAGTCGATCACCCAACCCACGCGCACCGTACGGCCGTTGGACAGCGTGAGCGCCAACTGCCCGCCGGACTCCACCACATCGGCGATCGTGCCCGCGTGGACCTGGAGGCGTCGCGCGGTGCGGGCCCGGGTGACCGACTCGGCGATGGTGGGGGCCATGCGGTGGCGGTGGGTGTTCCAGAGGGCGCCCTCGTGGGCGAGGAACTCCCCGCGCTCTTCGGGGGTCAGGCTGCGCCAGAGCCGCGCGGTGTGCGGGCGCAGGCTGTCCAGGGCGGGGCGCCAGTCGCCGTGGGTGCGGACGGAGCGGCTGACGTGCCGGTAGACGGTTCGGCGCAGTCCGCTCAGGGTCAGGTCGCGCGGCCAGTTCGGCGCCTCCATCGCGCCGGCCGGGCCCAACGCGTGGGGCTGGGGCAGGAGTCCGTTGCGGGAGACGGCGTGGACCGTGCGCTTGGAGCGGTCCAGGGTGAGGGCGAGGTCCACGGCGGTGAGGCCGGTGCCGACGAGGAGGATGTCGGCGGTGTCATCGCGCACGGCGTCCAACGCGCCTGGTTTCCAGGGTGAGTTGATGAAGCGGGGCGAGGTGCGCAGGGCGGGCGGGGCCCAGGCGGCCGTAGGGGCGGCGGGGCCGGTGGCCAGGACGGCGCTGTCGGCGGTGAGGAGTCCCCCGTCGGCGAGGTGGAGTTCCACCGGGCCTTCGGGGGTGCCGGTACAGCTCTCGGCGCGGGTGCGGAGCCGCCGTACGGAGACCGTGCCGTGGGAGCGGACGACGGCCTGGGCGAGGGTGTCGGCGAGGTAGGCGCCGTAGCGGTAGCGGGTGGCGAAGTCGGCGCCGCTGACCGTGGGTTCACCGTGGCGGCACAGCCAGCGGGTGAAGTGGCCGGGGTCGTCGGGGTAGCAACTCATGCCGCCCGCCGGGACGTTGAGCCGGTGGCGTGGATCGGGTGTGGCGTAGGCCGTGCCGCGGCCGGCTTCCGGGGCCGGGTCGACCAGCACCAGGTCGAGCGGGGTCCGGCGGCGGGTGGCGGTCTCGCAGAGCTGGACGGCGGTCAGGGTGCCTGCCGCGCCCGCTCCGACGATCGCCACGGTGGGCCGCTTGCGGACTTCGGTCACGAATACCTCCGGCGTGGTCTGCCGCGGAGCCGCCGAAACGGAACTCCGCCTTCAGTTCCTTCCTCACTATTCCGACCGGGTAGGTGGGGAAGCCATGGCGGGACGGGGATCTCACCGGATACTCAGGGCACCGGTCGGCGCCTTCATACTCTGTTCACACTCGGGAAGCGTCCGGCAACCGTGGTTTCAGGACTTCTTTCAGGCTCTCTTCACAGGAATCTCAGGTGGAGCTCCTGGGATTCAAAGACTCAACCCATGGAAGTGGCGGAGGATGCAACGGCACTGGTGATCTCGTCGCGTACGGCCAGGGGGTGTGCGCGACATGCGGAGGAAGGCCTGCCGTGGGCGTGTCGCACATATCCAACCGGTCCGAGAAGCAGTCGGAGAGGTGGTCCCGTCGTGGGGTCCTCACCGTGCTCGGGGTGGTGCCGGCCGCCGTCCTGACCGGTTGCAGCGGTTCGGCGGGGGCCGCGGAGAGCTCGTCGTCGGGTGGTTCGTCGACGACGGCGACGGTGAAGGCCGCGAAGGCGCCGACCGTCACGGTCTCGCCCGCCGACGGCACCAAGAAGGCCGACTTCACGGCCCCGGTCACGGTGACCGTGGTGGACGGCACGCTCGCCACGGTGAAGGTGACGGGCAACGACGGCTCCACGCTGGCCGGCACCTTCAACGACGCCAAGACGAAGTGGACGTCCACGAAGAACCCGTACTCGGGCACGAAGTACACGGTCGCCGCGCAGGCGCAGGACGCCGCCGCGAAGACGCTGACCTTCACCACGAAGTCGCCCGGCGAGACCTTCGTCGGCTACTTCACCCCCGAGGCGAACTCCACCTCCGGCGTCGGCATGCCCGTCTCGATCAACTTCACGCACGCGGTGAAGGACCGGTCCAACGTCCAGAAGGCGATCACCGTCACCGCCGAGCCCGCCGTCGAGATCGTCGGCCACTGGTTCAGCGACACGCGGCTGGACTTCCGCCCCGAGACGTACTGGGCCGCCGGCACGAAGATCACGCTCAGCCTGCGCCTGAAGGACGTCGAGGGCCAGGACGGGATCTACGGCGTGCAGTCCAAGGACGTCACCTTCGACATCGGGCGCGAGCAGATCAGCACGGTGGACCTGTCCAGCAAGGAGATGGTCGTCAAGCGCGACGGCAAGACCCTCGCGACCTACCCGGTCAGCGGCGGCAACGCCCAGCACACCACCTGGTCCGGGATCATGGTGATCAGCGAGCGGTTCAAGCAGACCCGCATGGAGTCCTCGACGGTCGGCCTCGGCGACGAGTACGACATCTCCGACGTCCCGCACGCCCAGCGCCTGACCACCTCCGGCACCTTCGTGCACGGCAACTACTGGGCGTCCACGTCGGTGTTCGGCAGCGAGAACACCAGCCACGGCTGCGTCGGCCTGCACGACGCGAAGGGCGCGAACGACACGTCGGTGGCGGGCTACAAGTTCTACGACAGCTCGATGCTCGGCGACGTCGTCATCGTGAAGAACTCCGGCGAGAAGACCGTGGCGGCGGACAACGGCCTCAACGGCTGGAACCTGTCGTGGTCGGATTGGAAGGCGGGGAGCGCGGTCTAGCCCCGGCGCCCCCTGGGCTCGCGGCGCGCGCTGGGCTCGCGGCGCGCTCTGGTCCCCGGGCGCGCCCTGTCCCCACCGCGCCGCGCCCTGTCCCCGCTGCGGCACGCTCCGATCCCGCTGCGGCACGCTCCGATCCCGGCGGCGCGCCCTGGTCCCCGCAATGCCCTCCAGTCCCGGCAACTCCCTCCGGTCCCGACAACTCCCTCCAGTCCCGGCAACTCCCTCCGGTCCCGACAACTCCCTCCGGTCCCGACAACTCCCTCCAGTCCCGGCAACTCCCTCCGGTCCCAGCCGGCCCCTGGCAGGCCCCGGCCCCGCCGCCCCGGAAGGCGGATCGGAAACCTCCTCTTTCACCGCATTCATCGCCTGAACTCCCGCACAGCGAAAGGACTTTCCCGGCTTCACCTCTTGACGGCCTGGGTGGCTGAGAGCACATTGACCGCGCACCCCACTGCATGAGAGCGCTCTCAGGCAGGCACGGCACCCGCACCCCCACCCCGTATCCGAGAGGCACCGATGAGTGAACCCTCCGGCACGCCGCGCAGACCCCACCCCTTCCGGCGCACCCTGATCGCCGTCCTCAGCACCCTCGGCCTGGCGGCCGCCACCGCCACGGCCTTCACCCTGCCCGCGAACGCGTCCGCGCCCACGCCCCCGTCGGGCTGGACGCAGGTCTTCCTGGACGACTTCAACGGCTCGGCGGGCACCGGCGTCTCCACCGCCAACTGGCAGTACGACACCGGGACTTCGTACCCGGGTGGAGCCGCCAACTGGGGCACCGGCGAGGTCGAGACGATGACCTCCTCCACCAACAACGTGGCCCTCGACGGCAACGGCAACCTGCTGATCACCCCGCGCCGGGACGCCTCCGGCAACTGGACCTCGGGCCGTATCGAGACCAACCGCACCGACTTCCAGCCGCCGGCCGGCGGAAAGCTCCGCGTCGAGGCCCGTATCCAACTCCCCAACGTCACCGGCTCGTCGGCGCTCGGGTACTGGCCCGCGTTCTGGATGCTCGGCGCGCCGTACCGGGGCAATTATCAAAACTGGCCCAGCGTGGGCGAGTTGGACATCATGGAGAACGTCCAGGGCCTCAACACCGACTGGTCCACGGTGCATTGCGGCACCAGCCCGGGCGGTCCGTGCAACGAGACGACCGGCATCGGCGGTTCGACGGCGTGCACGGGAACGACCTGCCAGGCGGGCTTCCACACGTACGCGATGGAATGGGACCGGTCCACGAGTCCCGAGCAGATCCGCTACTACCTCGACGGCGTCAACTTCGAGACGGTGAACTCCAGTCAGGTCGACGCGACGACCTGGGCCAACGCGACGAACCACGGCTTCTTCATCATCCTGAACGTGGCGATGGGCGGCGGCTTCCCGGACGCGTTCGGCGGCGGCCCCACCAGCGCCACCGACCCCAACCACCCGATGACGGTGGACTACGTCCAGGTGCTCTCGTCCACGGGTAGTGGGAGCGGTACCACACCCCCGCCGACCGGCAACCGTGACGCGTACAGCGCGATCCAGGCCGAGTCCTACGACAGCCAGTCCGGCACCATCGCCGAGAGCACCACGGACACCGGCGGCGGCCAGGACATCGGTTCCATCGCCAACGGCGACTGGGCCCTCTACAAGGGCGTCAACTTCGGCTCCACGGCGGCCACCCAGTTCTACGCCCGGGTCGCGAGCGGCGCCGCGACCGGTGTCAGCGGCCTGGTCCAGGTCCGCCTCGACAGCCCCACCGCGACCCCGGTCGGCAGCTTCGCGCTGGCCAACACCGGGGGCTGGCAGTCATGGAAGACGGTGCCCGCGAACATCAGCTCGGTCACCGGCACCCATGACGTCTACCTCACCTTCAGCAGCGGCCAGCCGGCGGACTTCGTGAACGTGAACTGGTTCGACTTCGGCCACTGATCCCAACTCCCCACGGGGCAAAGGGGCTTCACGCGTGCATGCGTGAGGCCCCTGCTCTTTCCGGCCCGGTGGAACGGTCCAAGTGAGGCACCTCGGGGGAGCGAACGTCCGCGCTCCGTCCGGGGCAAGATCACGACCGACTTCCTCTCTGCTGCTAGCCCCTGTCTTCCATCGCAGGTCAGCGGCGCGCGCCTCCACGACCGGCGACCGGCGCGCGATGGACCGTAGTAGACCGGTCGGCTAGCTTCGGTGGTGCGACGCGGATCGGGCGTCGAAGCCCCTTTCCTCTCACACCCGGAGCAAAGCCATGAACAACCACGGTCGTCAGGACGGCATTCACCCCTTCCCCGCCGGTATGGAGTCGCGCGAGATCGAGACCAACGGCGCCACGATCCATGTGCGCGTCGGCGGGCAGGGGCCGGCGGTCGTGCTGCTGCACGGCTTCGGCACGACGGGCGACATGTGGGGTCACCTGGCCCACGCGCTCATCGAGGACCACACGGTCATCGCGCCCGACCTGCGCGGGCTGGGCCTCTCGTCGAAACCCGACGGCGGCTACGACAAGAAGACCCAGGCGGCGGACGTGTGGGGCGTCCTGGACGCCCTGGGCATCCGTTCCATCGACCTGGTGACGCACGACATCGGCATCATGGTCGGCTACGCGGTCGCCGCCACCCACCCCGAGCGCGTCGGCCGATGGGTGGCGATCGACGCGCCGCTGCCCGGCATCGGCCCCTGGGACCTGATCACGCAGGACCCGGCCATGTGGCACTTCGGCTTCGGCGGTCACGACATGGAGCGCCTGGTCGACGGCCGGGAGCGCATCTATCTCGACCGCTTCTGGAACGAACTCTCCGTGGTCCCCGAGCGGTTCGACGAAGCGAAGCGCCAGCACTACGCGGCGCTGTACGCACAGCCCGGCGCCATGCGCGCGAGTTTCGCCCAGTTCCTGGCGTTCGCCCAGGACGCGGCCGACAACAGGAAGTTCCTCGCGGAGGGCAAGCTCCCGATGCCGGTCCTGGCCTTCGGCGGCGAAGCCACGTTCGGCCCGGGAATCGGCGAGGTACTGCGGTGTGTCGCCGACGACGTCGAGGACGCGGTGATCCCGGACTGCGGGCACTGGATCACGGAGGAGCAGCCGCAGGCGACGACGGACCTGGTCGTCGACTTCCTGCGCCGGGCTCGTTGAAGACCGTCCCCTCCGTACCGGAACAGCAATTCATCAGTCGAACGAATCAGTCGAACGAAGTCGAAGGAAGAGGTCGGAACCATGGACGCTGTCTACACCGCGATCGTCACCGCCAACGGCCGGGACGGCCGCGCCGCCAGCGACGACGGACAGCTCGATGTCGGTCTGGCGTTCCCGCCGGCGCTCGGCGGCGACGGCCGGGGCACCAATCCCGAGCAGCTCTTCGCAGCCGGTTACGCGGCCTGCTTCACCAGCACGCTCGGTGTCGTGGGCCGGGCGGCGAAGGTGGCCACCGGTGAGATCTCGGTGACCGCGGAGATCGGCCTCGCCAAGGACGCCGCGGACGGCGGCTTCGCACTCACCGCGGTGCTGCGCGTGAAGCTGCCCGAGGCGCTGCGCAACGAGACCGGTCGCAAGCTGGTCGAGCAGGCGCACGCGGGCTGCCCGTACTCCAAGGCCACCCGCGGCAACATCCCGGTCGAACTCGTCGTGGAGTAGCGACCCGCCCCGTACACGAAGCGATTCCCCCTGAAAAAGAGCGACTTGACCACCGTACGACCGTCGGCGGCCTCCCACGACTACGAGCGCATGATGGGCATGGTGACGGGCTTCTGGGTCACCCAGACGGTTCGCGCCGCCGCCCTGTACAACCTCGCGGACCACCTCGCGGCCGGCACCGACACCGCCGACGCGATCGCCGACGCCGAGTCCATCGACCCGGACGCGACCCGCCGCCTGCTGCGCACCTGCGCCTCCCTGGGCCTGACGACCTCCGCCGACGGACATCACTACACCGGCACACCCCTGCTGAGCACACTGCGGCAGGACGACCCCCACTCGCTACGGCACTTCGCCATCTCCCAGTCCGCACCGGGCCATTGGCTGTCGTGGGGCATGTTTCCCGAGGCCGTCCGGACGGGCTCGCACCAGGTCACGGCGGCGCACGGCGAGGCGAACATCTTCGACTACTTCGCCAAGCACCTCGACGAAGCGGCCTCCTTCACCGAGTCGATGAGCAACCTGTCACAGGCCGCCGCCCTCGACATCGCCGCCGTCCTGGACACCCGGGGCGTCACCCTCGCCCTGGACATCGGCGGAGCCGGTGGCGACGTCGTCCGGGCGATGATGCGGGCCAACCCCGCACTCCACGGTGGGGTCTTCGACCTGCCCCACATCGCTCCCGCCGCGACCGAAGCGGCCAAGGCCGAGGGGCTCGACGAGCGATTCACCACCGTGGGCGGGGACTTCTTCGACTCGGTTCCGCCGGCCGACCTCTACGTACTCAAATACATCCTGCACGACTGGGACGACGCGAGTTGTGTCCGCATCCTCCAGAACTGCCGGGCACAGCTGGCGAAGGGCGGCCGCGTCGCCGTCGTCGACCACCTCGTCGACGATGCCGGCCGGCCCGGGCTCGCTCCCCTGATGGATATGAACATGCTGGCCATGACGGGCGGCAGGGAACGCCAACTCGCCGAATTCGACGCCCTGTTCACCGCGGCCGGCCTGCACCGCGTCACGGTGACTCCCGCCGGGGCGTTCGCCGTCATCGAAGCACGGGCCACACCGTGACATCGTCGCGTCGCCGCGCGGAGAGGCGCGCGAACTCCGCCCGGACACAGCCGAGTTGCGGCTGACCGGACCCGGGCCCGAGCCCCATCCCGAAGCGACCGGGGTGGGGCTCCTCCGTTTCCCCGCGGCCCGTCCGCGTCACCTCACCTCACCTCAGCTCGGCCCGGAACCCCGCCGGTGTCACATCCGTGTGCTGCTGGAAGAACTTGGAGAAGTTCGCCGCGTCGGGGAAGCCGACTGCCGCCCCCACACGGCCGATCGGCAGGTCCGTGTGGGCCAACAGCCGTTTCGCCTCCAGGACGACGCGCTTGTCGATGAAGCCCTTCGGGGTCTCGCCGGTCGCGGCGCGGACCGCGCGGACCAGGGTGCGGCGGGAGTAGCCGAGCGCGTCGGCGTAGGCGCTGACGCTGTGGTTGGTGGCGAAGCCCTTCTCCACGGCGTCGCGGAAGAGCGTGAACGTCGTGTCGGTCTGCTGCCGGGCGGCCTCCGCCGAGCTCGCCGCGAGATGCGCGAGGCGTAGCAGGAAGGCCGTCAGGGAGTGTCGTAGGACAGAGGTGTGGAGGCTCAGCGGGAGGGTGGTCGAGTCCTCGTACTCCCGTTGGAGCTGGCCCAGGGAGGCGCGCAGGGCGGTGAGGCGGGGCTCGTCGGGGCGCAGGACGGGCGGGAGGTCGTAGCGGTACAGGCCGGTCGCCTCGACCGTGGCGCGCGGGAGGAAGCCGGGCTGCATGGTCAGGACCGTGCCGCGGTACTCGCTGGTCGAGGAGAAGCGGTGGACCTGGCCGGGGCGGATCCACAGGACGTCGCCGGCGCCCACCTCGTACTCGGCGAAGTCGATCATGTGGCGGACCGGGCCGCCGGAGAAGAGCATCACCACATGGAAGTCGATGCGGTGGACGCGGTGCAGGGGCGCGTCCGCGTGCCAGGTGCGGTCGGTGCCCATCGGGCCGACCTGCATGCCGACGCCGCAGACACTCAGATCGACAGGGAAGGGAAACGTTCTGATCACGTCGCCGTCACCGCCGACGTCTTGGATAGTTCTGTCCGTCATGTCCTTCTCGTGCCGCCTCGACGTTCATCCCGGTGTCCCACTTTCACCACAGGCTGGCACACCGGCACCTTCCCTCGTAAAAGTCAGACTTTTAGATTTGAAGGCGTCCGAGCAGTTCTGCCGCTCTTACCGAGGACTTCTTGAAGATGAACGCGCACACACCTGACAGCTTCGAGTGGACCGATCTCGACCGTCGAGCCGTCGACACCGCCCGTGTCCTGGCCGCTGACGCGGTCCAAAAGGTCGGCAACGGCCACCCGGGCACGGCGATGGCCCTGGCTCCCGCCGCGTACACGATCTTTCAGAAGGTGATGCGTCACGACCCCGCGGATCCCGAGTGGACCGGCCGTGACCGTTTCGTCCTCTCCCCCGGCCACACCTCGCTGACGCTGTACACGCAGCTGTACCTCGCCGGGTACGAGCTGGAGCTGGACGACCTGAAGGCGTTCCGGACGCACGGCTCGAAGACGCCTGGTCACCCCGAGTACGGGCACACGGCCGGTGTGGAGACCACGACAGGACCGCTCGGACAGGGCGTCGCCAACGCGGTGGGCATGGCGATGGCCGCCCGCTACGAGCGCGGCCTGTTCGACCCCGAGACCCCTGAGGGCGAGTCGCCCTTCGACCACACGATCTGGGCGATCGTCTCCGACGGCGACCTGGAGGAGGGCATCTCCGCCGAGGCCTCCTCCCTCGCGGGCCACCAGAAGCTCGGCAACCTCGTCTTCGTCTACGACGACAACCACATCTCCATCGAGGGCGACACCGCGACCGCCTTCTCCGAGGACGTCCTGAAGCGGTACGAGGCCTACGGCTGGCACACCCAGCGCATCGAGCCCGCCGCCGACGGCGACGTCGACCCCCACGCGCTGTACACGGCGCTGAAGACGGCGCAGGCCGAGACCGAGCGCCCCTCGATCATCGCGATGCGCACGATCATCGCCTGGCCCGCCCCGAACGCGCAGAACACCGAGGCCGCCCACGGCTCCGCGCTCGGCGCCGACGAGATCGCCGCCACCAAGCGCGTCCTCGGCTTCGACCCGGAGCAGTCCTTCGAGGTCGCCGACGAGGTCATCGCCCACAGCCGCAAGGCCCTGGACCGGGGCGCCGAGGCGCACTCGACCTGGGACAAGCAGCTCGACACCTGGCGCGGCGCCCGGCCCGAGCGCGCGAAGCTCTTCGACCGGATCGTCGCCGGTCAGCTCCCCGAGGGCTGGGAGCAGTCCCTGCCGGTCTTCGAGGAGGGCTCCTCCGTCGCCACCCGCGCCGCCTCCGGCAAGGTCCTCCAGGCACTTGGAACGGTCCTGCCCGAGCTGTGGGGCGGCTCCGCCGACCTCGCCGGCTCGAACAACACCACCATCGACAAGACCTCGTCCTTCCTCCCGAAGGGCAACCCGCTGCCGGAGGCCGACCCGTACGGCCGTACGATCCACTTCGGTATTCGCGAGCACTCGATGGCGGCCGAGATGAACGGGATCGCCCTGCACGGCAACACCCGTGTCTACGGCGGCACCTTCCTGGTGTTCTCCGACTACATGCGCAACGCCGTGCGCCTCTCCGCGCTGATGCAGCTCCCGGTGACGTACGTCTGGACCCACGACTCCATCGGTCTCGGCGAGGACGGCCCCACCCACCAGCCGGTCGAGCACCTCGCCTCGCTGCGCGCCATCCCGGGCCTGAACATCGTGCGCCCGGCCGACGCCAACGAGACCGCGATCGCCTGGGCCGAGATCCTCAAGCGGCACGCCACGAAGCCGGCCCCGCACGGCCTCGCGCTGACCCGTCAGGGCGTGCCCACCTACGCGCCCAACTCCGATGCTGCGCGCGGTGGTTACGTCCTCAAGGACTCCTCCACCGAGACCCCGGACGTCGTGCTCATCGCGACCGGTTCCGAGGTGCACCTCGCCGTCGAGGCGCGGGAGCAGCTGGAGGCCGAGGGCGTGGGTACCCGGGTGGTGTCGATGCCGTCCGTGGAGTGGTTCGAGGAGCAGTCGCGCGAGTACCGCGACAGCGTCCTTCCGCCGTCCGTGAAGGCCCGCGTTGCGGTCGAGGCCGGGATCGGTCTCACGTGGTACCGGTTCGTGGGTGACGCAGGACGCATCGTCTCCCTCGAACACTTCGGCGCCTCCGCCGATGCCAAGACCCTGTTCGCCGAGTTCGGTTTCACGGCCGAGAACGTCGCCGCCGCAGCACGGGAATCCCTTGCCGCCGCGCGCGGTTGATCCGATCGCCAGAAAGAAGATGATCACAGTGACCGAAGTGACCGCCACCGCGGGAGCTCTCAAGCGCCTGTCCGACGAGGGCGTCTCCATCTGGCTGGACGACCTGTCGCGCAAGCGGATCGAGTCCGGCAACCTCGCCGAACTCGTCGACACCAAGAACGTCGTCGGTGTCACCACCAATCCGTCGATCTTCCAGGCCGCCATCGGCTCCGGCGAGGGCTACGAGCAGCAGCTCGCCGACCTGGCCGTGCGCAAGGTGACGGTCGAAGAGGCCGTCCGGATGATGACCACCGCCGACGTCCGCGCCGCAGCCGACATCCTGCGCCCGGTGTACGACGCGACCGGCGGGCAGGACGGCCGGGTCTCCATCGAGGTCGACCCGCGGCTCGCCCACAACACCGAGGCGACCATCGCCGAGGCCAAGCAGCTGGCCTGGCTGGTGGACCGTTCCAACGTGATGATCAAGATCCCGGCGACGAAGGCCGGCCTCCCCGCCATCACCGAGGTCATCGGCGAGGGCATCAGCGTCAACGTCACGCTGATCTTCTCCCTGGAGCGCTACCGCGAGGTCATGGACGCCTACCTGGCCGGCCTGGAGAAGGCGAAGGCCGCGGGCATCGACCTGGCAACCATCCACTCCGTGGCCTCCTTCTTCGTCTCCCGCGTCGACTCCGAGATCGACAAGCGCCTGACCGCGATCGGCACGGACGAGGCCCTCGCCCTCAAGGGCAAGGCGGCTCTCGCCAACGCGCGGCTCGCCTACGAGGCCTACGAGGAGGTCTTCTCCGGTGACCGTTGGACCGGTCTGACAGGCGCCAAGGCCAACAAGCAGCGCCCCCTGTGGGCCTCGACCGGCGTGAAGGACCCGTCGTACAAGGACACCCTGTACGTCGACGAGCTGGTCGCGCCCGGCACGGTCAACACCATGCCCGAGGCGACGCTGAACGCCACCGCCGACCACGGCGACATCCACGGCGACACGGTGACCGGCGGCTACGCGCAGGCCCGCGCCGACCTGGACGCCGTAGAGCGGCTCGGGATCTCCTACGACAGCGTCGTCAAGCAGCTGGAGGACGAGGGCGTCGCCAAGTTCGAGGTGGCCTGGCAGGACCTGCTGGACGCCGTCGCGAAGTCGCTGAGCAGCAAGGGGGTCGACGGGGAATGAGCGACGAACTTCCCGTAACGAAACCGGCCGAGGCAGGCGAGGCAGGCCAGACAGCTGAGGCAGCCGAAGCGGCTGGAACGGTCCAAACGGCCGGGCAGGCGCTGACCGTCGAGGAACTCACCGACGCGCTGGCCGCCGGCTGGGACAACCCGCTGCGTGACCCGCGCGACCGCCGGCTCCCCCGGATCGCGGGCCCGTCCGGGCTGGTCATCTTCGGGGTCACCGGTGACCTGTCCCGCAAGAAGCTGATGCCGGCCGTGTACGACCTGGCCAACCGCGGCATGCTGCCGCCGGGCTTCTCGCTCGTCGGGTTCGCCCGGCGGGACTGGGAGGACCAGGACTTCGCGCAGGTGGTGCACGACTCGGTGCGCGAGCACTCCCGGACCGAGTTCCGCGAGGAGGTCTGGCAGCAGCTCGCCGAGGGCATGCGGTTCATCCCGGGCGACTTCGACGACGACACCGCGTTCAAGCAACTGCGCGCCGCTGTCGACGAGTTGGACACCTCCCGCGGTACGAGCGGCAACTACGCGTTCTACCTCTCCGTACCGCCGAAGTTCTTCCCGAAGGTCGTCCAGCAGCTGAAGAAGCACGGCCTCGCGACGGCCGCCGAGGGTTCCTGGCGGCGGGCGGTCATCGAGAAGCCGTTCGGCCGCGACCTGAAGAGCGCGCGCGAGCTGAACAAGATCGTGCACGAGGTGTTCGACCCGGACCA
Source organism: Streptomyces sp. N50 (assembly GCF_033335955.1). Classification (GTDB taxonomy): domain Bacteria; phylum Actinomycetota; class Actinomycetes; order Streptomycetales; family Streptomycetaceae; genus Streptomyces. The sequence continues at coordinate 8,084,727 of NZ_CP137549.1, read as the reverse complement.
GGTGTTCCGTATCGACCACTACCTCGGCAAGGAGACGGTCCAGAACATCCTGGCGCTGCGCTTCGCCAACCAGATGTACGAGCCCATCTGGAACCGGTCCTACGTCGACCACATCCAGATCACGATGGCCGAGGACATCGGCATCGGCGGGCGCGCCGGCTACTACGACGGCATCGGTTCGGCCCGTGACGTCATCCAGAACCACCTGCTGCAGCTGATGGCGCTCACCGCCATGGAGGAGCCGATCGCCTTCGACGAGGAGGCGCTGCTCACCGAGAAGCTGAAGGTGCTGAAGTCGGTGCGGCTGCCCGAGAAGCTGGGCGAGCACACGGTGTTCGGGCAGTACGCGGAGGGCTGGCAGGGCGGCGAGAAGGTCGTCGGCTACCTCCAGGAGGACGGCATCGACCCGCAGTCGAAGACCGACACCTACGCCGCCGTCAAGCTGGAGGTGGACAACCGCCGCTGGGCGGGCATCCCCTTCTACCTCCGCACCGGCAAGCGGCTCGGGCGGCGCGTGACGGAGATCGCGGTCGTCTTCAAGCGCGCCCCGCACTCCCCCTTCGACTCCAGCGCCACCGAGGAGCTGGGCCAGAACGCGATCGTCATCCGCGTCCAGCCCGACGAGGGCATGACGGTCCGGTTCGGCTCGAAGGTGCCGGGCACCTCGATGGAGATCCGGGACGTGTCCATGGACTTCGCCTACGGCGAGTCGTTCACGGAGTCGAGCCCGGAGGCGTACGAGCGGCTCATCCTGGATGTGCTGCTCGGCGACGCCAACCTGTTCCCGCGCCACCAGGAAGTGGAAGAGTCCTGGAAGATCCTCGACCCGATCGAGGAGTACTGGGCACAGAACGGCAAGCCCGCGCAGTACTCCTCGGGCAGTTGGGGGCCTCAGGAGGCGGACGAGATGCTCGCACGAGACGGACGGAGCTGGCGCAGGCCATGAAGATCGACCTGAGCGACACCACGGCAAGCAAGATCAACAAGGCGCTGGTGCAGGGTCGCCGCGACATCGGCACCCCTGCCGTGGGCATGGTCCTGACGATGGTCATCGTCACGGACGAGGAGAACGCCTACGACTCGATCAAGGCGGCCGAGGAGGCCTCGCACGAGCACCCCTCGCGCACCCTGGTCGTCATCAAGCGGCACGCCCGCACCCCGCGGGACCGGACCAACTCGCACCTCGACGCCGAGGTCCGGGTGGGCGCCGACGCCGGCACGGGCGAGACGGTCGTGCTGCGGACCTACGGCGAGGTGTCCGACCACGCCGACTCCGTTGTGCTGCCGCTGCTGCTGCCGGACGCGCCGGTCGTCGTCTGGTGGCCCGGGGACGCCCCCGAGATCCCGGCGAAGGACCCGCTGGGCGCCCTCGCGCAGCGCCGGATCACCGACCTGTACTCGGCGACGAACCCGCTGGAGGCGCTGGACGCCCGCGCCCGTGCCTACGCGCCCGGCGACACCGACCTCGCCTGGACCCGGCTGACGCCGTGGCGCTCGATGCTGGCGGCGGCTCTGGACCAGTCCAAGTCGAAGATCACCTCGGGTGCGGTGGAGAGCGAGGCCGACAACCCGGCCGCCGAGCTGCTGGCCCGCTGGCTGGAGGCCCGCCTCAAGGTGAAGATCGACCGCGTGGTCACCGACGGACCGGTCATCACGGCTGTCCGCCTCGGCACCGGCGCCGGCGAGGTCGTCATCGACCGCCCCGAGGGCCCGCTGGCCACGCTGTCCCTGCCCGGACAGCCGTCCCGCACCCTCGCGCTGAAGGTCCGCACGACCTCCGAACTCATCGCCGAGGAGCTGCGGCGCCTCGACGCCGACGAGATGTACGCCATCGCCCTGCGGGCCGAGGGCACCAAGGAGACCCCCCGTCATGTCTGACTCCCCCAAGCTCGTGCGGCGGCCCGAGTGGACCGCTCTGGAGGACCACCGCGCGGCCGAACTGAGCCCGCAGCTGCGTGAGTTGTTCGCCGCGGACCCGGGGCGCGCGGAGCGGTACGTGGTCACCGTCGGCGACCTGCGCATCGACTACTCCAAGCACCTGATCACGGACGAGACCCTCGCCCTCCTCCAGGAACTGGCCACCGCCACCGGCGTGTTCGGCCTCCGCGACGCGATGTTCCGCGGCGAGAAGATCAACGTCACCGAGGACCGCGCGGTCCTGCACACCGCGCTGCGCGCCCCGCGTGACGCGGTGGTCGAGGTCGACGGCGAGAACGTGGTACCCCAAGTCCACGCCGTCCTCGACAAGATGGCCGCCTTCGCGAACCGTGTCCGCTCCGGCGAGTGGACCGGCCACACGGGCCGCCGTATCCGCAATGTCGTCAACATCGGCATCGGCGGCTCCGACCTCGGCCCTGCGATGGCATACGAGGCCCTCCGCGCGTTCACCGACCGCTCGTTGACGGTCCGGTTCGTGTCGAACGTGGACGGCGCCGACCTGCACGAGGCCACTCGCGACCTGGACCCGGCCGAGACGCTGTTCATCGTCGCGTCGAAGACGTTCACCACGATCGAGACGATCACCAACGCGACGTCCGCCCGCACTTGGCTCCTTGAGGGTCTCGGCGGTGACGACAAGGCCGTCGCGAAGCACTTCGTGGCGCTGTCGACGAACGCCGGGAAGGTGTCGGACTTCGGCATCGACACGGACAACATGTTCGAGTTCTGGGACTGGGTCGGCGGCCGCTACTCCTACGACTCGGCCATCGGTCTCTCCCTGATGATCGCCATCGGCCCGGACCGTTTCCGCGAGATGCTCGACGGTTTCCACCTCGTCGACGAGCACTTCCGCACCGCGCCCGCCGAGTCCAACGCACCTTTGCTGCTCGGCCTGTTGGGCGTCTGGTACGGCAACTTCTTCGACGCGCAGTCGCACGCCGTACTGCCGTACTCGCACTATCTCTCCAAGTTCACCGCCTACTTGCAGCAGCTGGACATGGAGTCCAACGGCAAGTCCGTGGACCGGGACGGGAATCCGGTGGAGTGGCAGACCGGCCCGGTGGTGTGGGGCACGCCCGGCACGAACGGCCAGCACGCCTACTACCAACTCATCCACCAGGGCACGAAGTTGATCCCGGCGGACTTCATCGGCTTCGTCAACCCGATCGGCGAGCTGAGCGAAGGCCTCAAGGCGCAGCACGACCTGCTGATGGCCAACTTCTTCGCCCAGACCCAGGCGTTGGCCTTCGGCAAGACGCCGGACGAGGTGCGCGCGGAGGGCGTGCCCGAGGAACTGGTGCCGCACAAGACGTTCAAGGGCAATCACCCCACGACCACGATCCTGGCCCGCGAGCTGACCCCGTCCGTGCTCGGGCAGTTGATCGCGCTGTACGAGCACAAGGTGTTCGTACAGGGTGCTGTCTGGAACATCGACTCCTTCGACCAGTGGGGCGTCGAGCTGGGCAAGGTCCTCGCCAAGCGCGTCGAACCCGCCCTGACCGAGGGCGCGGACGTGCCCGGTCTCGACTCCTCCACCGCCGCTCTCGTGGCCACCTACCGGACGCTCCGTAATTCCCAGGAAGTGAACTGACATGCAGCTCGGACTGATCGGCCTCGGCAAGATGGGCGGCAACATGCGCGAGCGCATCCGCCGCGCCGGCCACACCGTCATCGGCTACGACCACAACCCCGAGGTCTCCGACGTGAGCGACCTGGCCGAACTGGTCGGCAAGCTCGAAGCGCCGCGCACGGTATGGGTGATGGTCCCGGCCGGCGCCCCGACCCAGTCGGTCGTCGACGAGCTGGGCGAGCTGCTCCAGCCCGGCGACGTCATCGTCGACGGCGGCAACTCCCGCTGGACGGACGACGAGAAGCACGCCGAGGAGCTGGGCGCCAAGGGCATCGGCTTCGTCGACGCAGGTGTCTCCGGCGGTGTGTGGGGCCTCCAGAACGGCTACGCCCTGATGGTCGGCGGCGACGCCGAGAACATCGCCAAGGTCCAGCCCGTCTTCGACGCGCTCAAGCCCGAGGGCGAGTTCGGCTTCGTGCACGCCGGCAAGGTCGGCGCCGGGCACTTCTCCAAGATGGTTCACAACGGCATCGAGTACGCCATGATGCAGGCGTACGCCGAGGGCTGGGAGCTGCTGGAGAAGGTCCACTCCGTCACGGACGTGCGCGAGGTGTTCCGCTCCTGGCAGGAGGGCACCGTCATCCGCTCGTGGCTGCTGGACCTGGCGGTCAACGCCCTTGACGGCGATGAGCACTTGGACAAGCTGCGCGGTTTCGCGGAGGACTCCGGCGAGGGCCGCTGGACCGTCGAGGCGGCCATCGACAACGCGGTGCCGCTGCCCGCGATCACGGCCTCCCTCTTCGCGCGGTTCGCCTCGCGTCAGGACGACTCGCCGCAGATGAAGATGATCGCGGCGCTGCGCAACCAGTTCGGCGGCCACGCCGTCGAGTCCAAGTAGGCGCGCCGTGGGGGATCTTCTGCTGGTCCGCCACGGCGAGACGGAGTGGAGCGTGTCGGGCCAGCACACCAGCTGGACCGACCTGCCCCTCACCCAGCACGGCGAGGAACAGGCCAAGTCCCTCGCTCCGCTCCTCTCGGACCGGACCTTCGCGCTCGCCCTGACCAGCCCGCTCGGCCGCGCGATACGCACCGCCGAACTCGCGGGCATCACCGGGGCCGTACCCGACCCCGACCTGCACGAGTGGGACTACGGCGCCTACGAGGGCGTCACCACCGTCGACATCCACCGCACCCGCCCCGACTGGTACTTGTGGACCGACGGCGTGCCGCCGGGCCCGGCCGGACACCCCGGCGAGTCCCCGGACAAGGTCAGCGACCGGGCCGACCGGGTCCTGAAGCGGGTGGACTCCGCGCTCGTGGACGGTGACGTGATCCTCGTGGCCCACGCCCACTTCCTGCGCGTCCTCACGGCCCGCCGGCTGGGCCTGACGGCGGCGGACGGCCGCCTGTTCCAACTGGCCACCGGCACGGTCAGCCGCCTCTCCACCGAGCACGACCGCCCGGTGATCGCGGAGTGGAACACCCGGCCGTAGCGACGCCACAACTCCCTGGCCCGGACCGTACGTTGACGTGCGGTCCGGGCCGTTGTCGTCCCCTGTGCCCGCGAGGTCCGCGCGGATAGAGTCCCGCTTGATGGAGATCAACGATCTGACACCGGCCGAGGAACAGGTGTGGCGGGCCTTCCCGTTGGGCGAGTCCGTGGACTTCCGTACGACCGAGGACACGGACGTGGCCCTCGGCGACGGCTGGGGGCCCGAACGAAGCGTCCGCGCCGCGGTGTTGAGGGCACTGCTGCTCAACGGGCCGCAGGAGGAGGGCGAGATCGCCGCCCTCAAACTGGCGGGCGCCCGCATCACCGGTGTACTGGACTTCCAGTACGGGACGACGGACCGCTCCGTCCGGCTGAACCACTGCCATTTCGACGAGGTCCCCAACCTGTACGGCGCCCGGTTCCGGCAACTCAACCTGAGTGATTCGGTGCTGCCGGGACTGACCGCGGCCACACTGCGGCTGGACGGCGTACTGCGCCTGACGGACTGCCGGTTGCGGGGACCCGTGCGGCTGGGCGGAGCCCAGATATCGGGTGCGCTGTTCATGGAACGGGCACAGCTCACGGCGCCGGACGCGGCCGAGCCGGTGCTCCAGCTCAACCAGGCCGCCATCGGCGACGACATGTGGGTGCCCGGGCTGCGGGTCCAGGGACAGGTGCGTCTGGACGGTGCCACGGTCGCCGGTTCCATCAACCTGAACGACGCCGTGCTGGACCATCCCGGGCACACCGCCCTCCAGGCGGAGACCCTGACCGTCGGCATCGACCTCCACGCCATGCGCGTCGTCGTGCGAGGCCGTCTCGACCTGCGCGGCGCCCGCGTCCCGGGTCAACTCGGCCTGACCTACGCCGATCTGCAGAACCCCGGCGGCGTCGCGCTGCGGGCGAGCAGCGCGGTGATCGGGGAACTGTGGCTGCGCGAGGCGGCACCCATCGTGGGACGGGTCAATCTCCGTCGGTCCCAGATCGAGACCCTGCACGTGGCCCAGGAGACCTGGCCCGCCGAGGTGCGGCTGGACGGCCTCACCTATACGACGCTGTCCCCGCACGAACCGGCCGAGCGCCGGCTGCCGCTGCTCGAACGGGACCGTGACGGCTATGTCCCCTACGCCTACGAGCAGTTGACCGCCGCCTATCTCCGGATCGGCGACGACGCCGCCGCCCGTCTCGTCCAACTCGCCAAGCAGCGCCGCCTGCGCGCCACCCGCCCCTGGTACGGCCGTATCTGGGGCTACGTCCAGGACGCCACCGTCGGCTACGGCTTCCGCCCGCTCCGTGCCTGCGCCTGGCTGCTGTCCCTGCTGGCGATCGGCTCCCTCGCCTACGGCCTGCACCACCCCCACGCCCTCAAGGCGTCCGAGGCCCCGCACTTCAACCCGGTGTTCTACACGCTCGACCTGCTGCTCCCGGTGATCTCCTTCGGCCAGGAGGAGGCGTTCGCGCCGGACGGCTGGTACCAGTACCTCGCCTACGGCCTGATCATCACCGGCTGGATCCTGGCCACGACGGTCGTCACCGGCGTCACCCGGACCGTCAGCCGCCAGTGAGCCGCTTCGCCGTGTGCTGGGCCGCCAGCCGCACCGGGGCGTTCTGGGCGCCGTAACCCCGGTAGCCCGGCTCGCGCTGGACCAGTTCGAAGAAGACCCGCCCGACCGTCCGCGTGTAGCAGTGCCTGAACTCGCCGCCCGCGTCCCGGTCGTAGAGGATGCCGAGGTCCTGGTACGTCTCCAACTCGCCCTCGGTGAAGTCGAATCGGGCCGCGAGGTCGTCGTAGTAGTTCGCGGGCATACGGAGCAGCCGGCCGCCGGACTCGTGGAAGCGGCGGGCCGCGGTGACCACGTCCTCCGTCGCGAGGGCGATGTGCTGGGCGTGGGCGCCGTCCTCGGTCGGGGCCGCGCCGACGCTCAGCGCGATACGGACGCTGCCGTCGGGGGTGGTGACGGCGCGGCTGCGCAGCAGGCCGTAGGGGTCGGCGACGTCGACGCTCTCCTGGGCCTGCAGGCCAAGGACGCTGCGGTGGAAGAGAGTTGCCTCGTCGAAGTGGTGCCAGGGCTGGGTGAGGGCTAGGTGGTCGATGCGCTGGATGCCTGCCTCTGCGGGCAGTTGGCCGGTGGTGTCGGTGAAGTCGGCCCGCCAGCCGGGGAGTTCGGGGGTGTCCTGGGCGCAGAAGAAGAGTTCCGTGCCGTCCGGCGCGGCCACGGCGTCGAGTTGGGCGTCACCGGGTGCGCGACGGCGGGGCAGCACCGGCGCGAGGAGGGCTTCGGCGCGGCGGGTGGCGCCCTCCGGGTCGGGTGACTCCAGGCCGATCGCGGCGAGGGCGGTGCCGTCCCGTCGTAGGGCGGGGCCGGTGTTGACCAGGATGCGGGCCTCGCCCTGTTGCCACAGGTCCACCGGTTTGCCGTGGTGGCGGGCGGTGCGGGTGAAGCCGAGGGCGCCGAGCAGCGCCGAGACGGGTTCCGCGTCGGGGGTGACGAGTTCGGCGAAGGCAATGCCCGTGGGGACTACGGGAGTTGGGGGCTCCAGTACGCCTACCGTCTCCTGGAGGACCAGCAGCGAGCGTTGGGCGTCGACCGCTGTCGGGCCCGCTTCCGCCTGCCGGAACACGTCGTTGAAGACCTCCAGCGAGAGCGGACCGTCGTAGCCGGCGGTCAGGACGTGCCGTACGAGTCCGGCGACGTCGAAGCCGCCCTGGCCGGGGAAGCAGCGGTAGTGGCGGCTCCACTGCAGGACGTCCATCGCGAGCAGCGGGGCGTCGGCGAGCTGGAGGAAGAAGATCTTCTCGCCGGGGATGTCCTCGATGCCCTTGGGGTCGGAGCCGCGCGACAGGATGTGGAAGCTGTCGAGGCAGGTGCCGAGCGCGGGGTGGCCGGCGCTCTCGACGATCCGCCAGGCGTGGTCGTACGTGCTGACGTGCCGTCCCCAGGCGAGCGCCTCGTAGGCGACGCGGATGCCGAACTCCTGGGCCAGGTCGGCCAGTTGGCCGAGCTGGGCGGCGGCGAGGGCGTCGTCGTCCTCGGCGAGCGGGGAGACGCTGGAGCAGACGAGGACGGTGTCGGTGCCGAGCCTGCGCATCAGCTCGAACTTGTGCCGGGCGCGGCGCAGATTGCGGGCGAACTCGGCCTCGGGCACGGCCTCGATGTCCCGCATCGGCTGGTAGAGGTCGATGGTCAGACCGAGGTCGGCGCACCGGGCGCGGATCTCCTCGGGCGCGAGCGGGCTGGCGAGCAGGTCGTTCTCGAAGATCTCGACGCCGTCGAAGCCTGCCCGGGAGGCGGCGGTGAGTTTCTCGGTGAGGGAACCGCTGAGGGAGACGGTGGCGATGGACGTGCGCATCGGGGTACCTCTCGATTTCGCTGCGGGCACGGCAAATTCGGCGCGGGCACGGCTATTTCGGCGCGGGCACGGCACCGGCCAACTCGGCGATGTCCGCGAGCATGCGGGCGCTGTCGGGCTCCCGGCCGGTGAACAGGCGGAACGCGTCCGCCGCCTGGAAGACCGCCATGCCGCCGCCGTCGAGGGTGGCGCAGCCCAACGCGCGGGCCGTGCTGAGCAGTTGGGTCTCCAGCGGGCGGTATACCACTTCGGCGACCCACAGCTCGGAGTGCAACAGGCGTGGGGGGAAGGGCAGTCCGGGGTGGGCGGCCATCCCGGTGGGTGTGGCGTGGACGATGCCGTCGGCGGCGGCGAGCAGCTCGGGCAGCCGGTCGGGGGTGGCGCCGGCGGCGCGGCCCGGGCCGAAGTGGCGGTTCAGGGAGTCGGCGAGGGCATGGGACCGTTCCGGAAGCGCGTCCACGACGGTGACACGCTCGGCGCCGAGCGTGAGCGTGGCATGCGCCACGGCCGCGCCCGCACCGCCCGCGCCGAGCTGGACGACGCGTTCCATGGGCGCGTCGGGCAGTCCGCGCGCGAAGGAGGCGGCGAACCCGGTGACGTCCGTGTTGTGGCCGATCGCGCGGCCGTCCGCCTCGAAGACGACGGTGTTGACCGCGCCCAGTGCCTCGGCCTGCGGGGCGAGCCCGTCGAGGTGCTCGATGACGAGCTGCTTGCACGGGTGGGTGATGTTGAGCCCCTGGAAGCCCACGTCACGGGCGGCGCGCACCAGTTCGCCGACCGCCTCGGGGCCGACGCCGAGCACGTCGATGTCGATGAGCCGGTACAGAAAGCGCAGCCCCTGCCGGTCCGCCTCGCGTTCGTGCAGGGCCGGGCTGAGGGACGGTCCGATGCCGGAACCGATCAGCCCGACCAGGTACGAGTCGACGAGAGACGGTTCCTTGAAGACCTCGGCCACGGTGGCCCTCCTGAGCGGTTCACTAATGTACGAACTAGTACGTTAGCTATACCAGGATCGCGGACCCACGGGAAGGCCCCGACCGGGAACTCGACCGCTCCCCGCCGGTCCCTCCTTCTACAATCGGCCGCACACCGCGCGCACGCCCGAAGGAAGCCAAGGAACCCGATGACCAGCGTCGAAGAACCGGCACGACCGAACGGGCGCATCCGTGACGCGGCCCGCACCAAGGCCGAGATCCTCGACGTGGCCACGCACGAGTTCGCCCGGGCCGGCTACGACGGCGCCCGCGTCGACGAGATCGCCGCCCGCACCCGCACCACCAAGCGGATGATCTACTACTACTTCGGCGGCAAGGAACAGCTCTTCACCGCCGTTCTGGAACGGTCCTACGGCGTGATCCGCGAGGCCGAACGCGGCCTGGACGTCGAGCACCTGGACCCGGTCGCGGCCATCCGCCGGCTCGCGGAGCTGACCTTCGACCACCACGAGCAGCACCCGGACTTCATCCGCCTGGTGTCCATCGAGAACATCCACGGCGCCGAGCACATCGCGGCCTCCGAGAAGCTCGGGAAGATCGGTTCGCCCGCCCTCGACGTGATCCGCCGCATCCTGGCGGCGGGCCAGAAGTCCGGCCTGTTCACGGCCGACGTGGACGCCGTGGACCTGCACGCGATGATCAGTTCCTTCTGCTTCTTCCGGGTCGCCAACCGGCACACCTTCGGCGCCCTGTTCGGCCGCGACCTGGTGGCGCAGGACCGGCGCGAGCACTACCGGACCATGCTGGGCGACATGGTGATCGCCTATCTGACGGCGGAGCGGGCGACGGACTGAGCCGCGAGATCCTTCGGCAGGGCCCCTTGACACCCGGGAAACGTGAGCGCAACATCCGTAGCCAACCGCTACTAACTACCCAGTGGGTTAATTAGCCGGGCAGCACCGCGGCATCCTGCGCACCCGTCCCGTCATCCCGCCGTCCCGTCACCCCAGGGATCCGGCACCTCTCCCCCGCCGCTCACTCCGCCTACGGTGGAGTCCCCCCGAAGGAGCAAGCCGTGTCCGTCCCCGCCAAAGCCGTCGGGCAACCGAAAAAGGCCGCGACCGCCGCCTGGATCGGCAGCGCCCTGGAGTACTACGACTTCTTCATCTACGGCAGTGCCGCCGCGCTGATCTTCCCGAAGGTCTTCTTCGACGACTCGGACCCGGCGACGGCGACCCTGCTCTCGCTCGCGACCTTCGGTGTGGCCTACGCGGCCCGGCCGGTCGGCGCGCTGTTCCTCGGGCACTTCGGCGACCGGGTCGGCCGCAAGAAGATCATGATCTTCACGCTGCTGCTGATGGGCCTCTCCACGTTCCTCATCGGCTGTCTGCCCACGCGCGGCCAAGTCGGCACGCTCGCCCCGGTGTTGCTCGTGCTGTGCCGGGTCCTCCAGGGCATCTCGGCGGCGGGCGAGCAGGCCAGCGCCAGTTCCATGACGCTGGAACACGCGCCGGCCGACCGGCGCGGCTTCTTCACCAGTTTCACGCTGGGCGGCACCCAGGGCGGCCAGCTCATCGCGACGCTCGTGTTCCTCGCCGTGGCCCAACTCCCCGACAAACAGCTGCTGTCGTGGGGTTGGCGCGTTCCGTTCTGGGCGAGCGTGCTGGTCGCGGTCGCGGGATACTTCATCCGCCGCAACCTCCAGGAGACCCCGGCCTTCGCCGAGCAGGCGGCGACCGAGGGCGTCGTCAAACTGCCCCTCGTAGTCCTGCTGCGCGAGCACTGGGCGGATGTCCTGCGGGTGATCGCGGGCGCGCTCATCGCCTCCGTCTCCACGATCTTCACGGTGTGGGCGCTGGCCTACGCGACCAGCGACTCCGTCGGCATGTCCCGCTCGTCGATGCTGTGGGTGGGCGCGCTGGCCAACCTCGTCGCCCTCGCCGCGATCCCCCTGTGGGCCACGCTCTCCGACCGCATCGGCCGTCGTCCCGTCTATCTGATCGGCGCGATCGGCAGCGCGATCACTATGTTCCTCTACCTCTGGGCGATCTCGACCGGCTCCTACGCCCTCACCCTGATCCTCGGCATCGTCGCCTTCGGCGTCGTCTACAGCGCCGCGAACGGCGTGTGGCCCTCCTTCTACGGCGAGATGTTCTCGACCCGGGTCCGGCTGTCCGGCATGGCGATCGGCACGCAGATCGGCTTCGCGGTGGCCGGGTTCGCGGTCACGTTCGCCGCGCAGATCGCGGGTCCGGACGGCACGGACTGGTCGTCGGTGGCGCTGTTCACGGCGGCGCTGTGCGTCCCGCCGGTGATCGCGGCGATCTCGGCCCGCGAGACGCACACGGTCCCGACGGAACTGCTCGGCACGCGGTCGCCCCGGGAGGCGTCGCGGCCGGAGACGGTGACGGCCTGACCTCCGCTCCCCAACTACCGGACCCCCGGGCCTCGTTGCCCGGGGGTTTCGGCTTCCGAGGAGGCGCTCAGACCGTCTCGGAGCCTCGATGGGCATACATGTCGGCGAGGAACTTCCGGCGCAGCGCGGGGACTTTGCTGCTCACGCTGAAGTAGCTGCGGGCGGCGAAGAGCGCGAGGCGGCCGGTGACGGGGCGGTAGAGGGGGTCGTCGCCGCTGGTGCCGTTGTTGTCGAGGGACTCGGCGACGCGCGTGAAGCCGTAGGGGATCATCTCGGCTTCGTAGTCGCCGATCGCGGTCAGCAACGGCTTGGACTCCCTTGCGGCGGCGGTCAGTTCGCGGCAGAGCAGAGCCGCGTCGCGCAGTGCGGTGTTGGCGCCGACGCCCTGCCCCGGGGTCATCGTGTGGATGGCGTCGCCGAGCAGGGTGACGGTGGTGGTCGGCCAGGGGTCGACGGGGACCGAGGTGGCGATCCGCAGCGGGAACGCGGCCTCGGGGTCGGAGAGTTCGAAGATCCGGCGCAGGTCGGGATGCCAGCCGCGGGTCGACTCCAGTGCGATGTCGACGAGTTGCTTGCCGCGCTGCTGGTGCGTGTCCTCGGGGAAGCGGTCGTGGGCGCTCCAGATCGACAGGTTGATGTAGTCGCGTGTGTTGTCGAACTGCCGGCCGGACCAACTGTCCAACAGGGCTGTGTCGGCAGGGTTCTTGGGCCTCCCCTGCTCGTCCCACTTGAACTCCATGACATGGAGCATCCCGATCATCCCCTTGGTGCCGAAGATGAGGGACAGACCGTTGAGGACCTCGTCCGAGAGCAGGGCGCGGGTCTCGGGCGTGAGGGCGGTCTTGGTGGCGATGGCCGTGATCCCGGCGTCCTTGATCTCCGCGTGCGGCAGGTACTGGCGCCGCACGGCCGAGCGCGTGCCGTCCGCGGCGACCAGGACATCGCCTGTGGCGGTGGTGCCGTCGGCGAAGTGGGCGGTGACCGTGCCGTCCGGGTGCTGCTCGTAGTGGGTGAACTCCTTGCCGTGGTGCACGACTTCGTCCATGCCGGTGAACAGCACCTGCCGCAGGGTCGAGCGGGAGACGGAGCGTTCGCTGTTGATCTCGTCGCGCCCTTCGGGGAGTTCGAAGGTGGCGGTGGTGCGCAGGGACTGGGTGAGCACGTTGAAGTGACGCGGATCCCGGGCGCAGGTGGCGACGAAGGTGTCGAAGAGCTCGGGCGGCAGGCACTCCCTGAGGGCCCGGTTGCCGGTGGGGTCGATGCCGACGCGGTACCCGTAGAGCCCGTCCCGGCGCGAGCCGTAGCGCTCGTACACGGCGACCGGGACACCGGCCTTCCTCAGTCCGTGCGCCAGGCACATCCCGCCGGTACCGCCGCCGATGATCAGAACGTGCACGAGGACCACTTTCCTTGACGACCAGATGTCTTGACTATCAAGCTACTTCCAGCCTGCAGGGAGGTGCCTTGATTGTCAAGCGAAATGGAGGTGCGAGGCCTCCTTGGAACGTTCCCAGGCGCGGGCGCCCCGTTGACAGATGACGTTTCGCGCAAGAACATCGGCCGGAACGAGCAGAAAAGAACAGCGCCGCTACCGCCGAGGGAAGGGTCTCCGCGTGCCCCGGCCGATTTCAGGGGCGGCCGGTGCACGCGGACCCGGGGCCGACTACCGTTGCCCGATCACACGTGCGAAAGGTGGTCGAGGGGCGTGGCGGGGGCCAAGGAGTGGATACGGGTGCCGGTCGGCGACGACGCCGGGCGGTGGGCGACGCGGGGGCGCAGCCGCAAGGTGCTGTTCGTCGTCCACAACGTGACGTCCGCGACTCGGCTGCTCGATGTACTGCCGCTGTTCCACGACGACTTCCGGGTGCAGTTGCTGGTGACGTGCACGGGGTCGTCCGCGTTTCAGGCCGGGGTCGCGGAGTTGCTGGCGGAAACGGGGGTGCCGGTGGTGCCCTGGGACCAGGCCGTTCAGACTCCGGTCGACTTGGCGGTGTCGGCGAGCTTCGGCGGTCAACTCCGGGCATTTTCCGGTGTATTGGCCGTCTTGTCACACGGTGTCGGATATACTAAGAGGCTAGGGACACCCAACACCCAACACCCAACACCCGGCAGCGAGGCGGCGGATGCGGCGGCTCCGGTTTTCGGTCTGTCGCCGGAGTGGTTGCTCGACGAAAGCGGGCGACCCGTCGCGGAGGCGTTGGCACTGTCGCACCCCGAGCAGTTGGACCGGTTGCGGACCGTCTGCCCCGAGGCCGCGTCCACGGGTGTACTGGCCGGTGACCCCTGCTGGGACCGTATGCTCGCGGCCCGCCCGTACCGGGATCGCTACCGCCGGGCGCTCGGTGTCGGACGTACGCAACGCCTGGTGGTGCTCAACTCCACCTGGAACCCGGATTCCCTGTTCGGCGACGACATACTGCCCTCCCTGCTCCCCCGGCTGACCTCCGAACTCCCCGTCGACGAGTACCGTCTCGCGGCCGTCCTGCACCCCAACATCTGGCACGGCCACGGCCCCGGCCAGATCCGCGCCTGGCTCGACCGCGCCCGCCGCGCCGGCCTCACCCTCGTCGATCCCCTGCACGGCTGGCGCCAGGCGCTGCTCGCCGCCGACGCCGTCATCGGCGACCACGGCTCGGTCACCTACTACGCCGCCGCACTCGGCACCCCCGTCCTCCTCGGCGCCGCACCCCTCGCGGGCCTCGCCCCCGACGCCCCGGTACACGCCTTCGTCCGTACGGCACCCCGCCTGGACCCCGCACTACCGCTACGCCCCCAACTGACCCAACTCATCGGCACGCACAGCCCGTTGCCCGAGCCCGCGGCCTTCACCAGCTCCGTACCGGGCGAGTCGGCGACCCGTCTCCGACGCCTCTTCTACGACATCATCGGCATCCCCGAACCGGACGCGCCAGCGCTGCTCGAACCGCTCCCGCTCCCGCCGTTCGAACCCGCGGCGCACACGGTCCCGCTCCAGGTGCTGACCGGGTTGCCGGGTTCGGGCGAGGTCTCGGTCGTCCGGTACGCGGGCCCGCACCCGGCGCCCGACAGCACGGGCGAGACGCACATGGCGGTGCACGAGGACACCCGTGAGCAGTCCCAACTCTCCCTGGCCGATGTGGTGTTCCGCCACGGCGCGGCCGACGATCCCCGCTTCGGGTCGCCCGCGCTCTGGACGACGGAGACCCTCGCCCGGCACCCGCAGTGCGCCCTCGCCGCATACATCACCGGCCCCGGCACCTGCACGGTCCGCACCTCGGACGACACCCTGCTGCACCTCCATGCCGAGCCGGGCGCGGACGCCGATCCGGCGGCCTACGCCTCGGCCCTGCACGCCTGGCTCGCGTCCGGCAAGTCGCTGCACGAGGTCGTCGCACAGGGGCTGACCGTGCACATGGGAAAGGCCGTGCACCGGGTACGGGTCGTTCGCGGCTAGCCCTCGCAGCGTTCGCGCAGGCCGCGCAGATACTCCAGGTGCTGTTCGGCCTTCTCGTCACGGAGGGCGGCGGTCGCTTCGTCGATCAGGGCGCGGGCGGCCGTGAACTCACCGCTGTTCAGGCGGGTTTCGGCGAGGTCGGTGAGGGTGCGGGCCGTGTTGTAGGCCTCACCGCTGGCGCGGAAGAAGGCCAGGGCGCGGTCCAGACGCTCGACGGCCTCGGTCTGGCGGCCGAGTCCGCGCAGGGCCCGGCCGCGGTGGCGTTCCAACAGGGCGCGGGCGCGCGGCAGATCGGCGGCGCCCTCGTCGGCGGGTCCGATGCCGTCGAGGATGCGGTACGCCTCGTCGAACGCCGCGTACGCCTCCTCGAAGCGCCACTGGCGCAGCCGGAGCAGGCCGAGGAACTCGACGGCGGAGGCCTGGCCGCGCACGTGCCCTCCCGCCTCTTCGTCCCGCGCCGC
Source organism: Streptomyces sp. N50 (assembly GCF_033335955.1). GTDB lineage: Bacteria > Actinomycetota > Actinomycetes > Streptomycetales > Streptomycetaceae > Streptomyces. Next base: position 8,069,131 of record NZ_CP137549.1, on the reverse strand, counting down.
CGCGAGCGCTTCGGGTTCCGCCTCGTCCCAGCGGCGCAACTCCATGAGGCTGTGGGCGAGTTGGGCGTGCAGGGCACCGGCGGTACGGGTGCCGGGGAAGTGGGAGTCCGCCGTACGGACACCGGCCTGCAGGGCGGGCAGCAGGATGTCGTGGTGGCCGGCCTTGAGTTGGAGCGGCCACAGGGCCTGGCCCAGCAGGACGACGGTGTCCCAGTCGCCGAACTCCTCGGCGGCGAGCACCGCTTGGACCAGGTTGGGGGCCTCGGCGGCGAGGGCGGCGACGCCCGCGCCGCGGTTCTCGTACGACAGCGGCGTGGGCGCGGACGGGACGCGCCAGCTCTCGGGCAGCGCGGCCTGTGCCGCGGCGAGGGCGAGGTGCAGATAGCCCTCGACGGTGCGGGACACGGCGGCGGAGCACGCGGCGATGCCGTCCACGGCGGCGGCCGTGCGGGCGGCGTGCGCGCGGACGGCGGGGCGGTAGCGGTAACGGCCGTCGTCCGTAAGCTCGATGAGCAGGGCACCGGCCAACTCGTCGAGGAGCTGGGCGGCTTGGGCCTCGTCGGTGTCGGAGGCGCGGGCGGCCGCGGCGGCGTCGAGGGCGGGCCAGTCGTACAGGCCGGCCAGGCGGTAGAGGCGGGCGGCGTCCGGGGCCAGCAGGCGGTACGAGTCCTCTACGGCGGAACTCACCGGGTCGCTCTCGGGCCTGGCGGGCGTCTCCGGCGGTACGGGCGGTGCGGTCAGCCGGGGTGCGGCGGCGCGCAGCGCGTAGGGCGAACCGGCGCAGCGGTCCAGTACGGCGGGCAGCGTGGCGCGGGCGGCGCTGACCGCGGGTTTGCCGACCAGCTCGGTGAGCAGCCGTTTCGCGTCCCGGCGACCGAGCGGTCCGACCGGGATCCGCAGGGCGTCGAGGCCGATCAGCGGATTCCGCGCCACGACGAGGGTGACCACGTCCGGAGCCGGTGCCAGCAGCGGCTGCACCTGGGCGGCGGAGCGGGCGTGATCGAGCACCACGAGAGCGCGGCGGTCGGCCAGGGAGCGCCGGAACAGGGCGGCCCGGTCGGCGGTCGCGGGCGGTATGTCCTCGTCGGGCAGGCCGAGTTGGCGCAGCAGCGTGGCCAGGACCGGTTCGGGGCCGAGCGCGCGCAGGTCGGCGTAGAGCTGCCCGTCGGGGAAGCGGGCCGTCTGCCGTGCGCCCCAGTGGAAGGCGAGGGTGCTGGTGCCGATGCCCTCGGGGCCGTGGAGGAGCGCGAGTCGTGGGCGGCCGTCGAAGGCGCGGGTCGCCTCCTTGTCCAGGAGTTTCAGGGCGTCCTGACGGTCCGTGAAGGAACGGGGTGCCGACGGCAGACAGTGACGTCCCGGCCCGGTGACGGGCCCCGGGATGCGCACGCCCCGCGCGAACCGGGTCCAGGCTAGGGCGAGTTCGGCGTCACCGTGGACACGGTCGTGGACCATGCGCGCGATCGCGTTCACTTCGTCGGGGGTGGCCGGTGCCGTCACCTCGCGTCCGGCTAGGCGACGGACCATTCCACCGGCCGACTCCCAGGCCAACTTGCCCGCCTCACCGGCCATCCCGGCACCGACGGCCCCGAACACCGCACTGATGGCGTTCGTGGACAGCAGATCCATCACCTCGCGCACTCCCCCGTCGTCCGCTCACCGCACAGCGGATCAACCTTAGCGCCGGTGAAGGTTGGTGACGATGGGTCACCCCCGCCCGGGATGGATCATCGGCGGGCGCGAGGGCTCAACTCCGTTTGTCCGCCGCCGGAATCCCGTACGCCCGCTCCACCCGCAACCGCAGCACCAGCCGCCGGTCCCGCACCATCGCCTCCCGATAGTCGTCCCAGTCCGGATGCTCGCCGAGCACGTCGCGGTAGAGCCTGATGAGTTCCTCGACAGTGTCGTCGTGCGGGTCGGCGGCGACCGGGGTGAGATCGGCCGTGCCCTCGGCGACCGTGAAGGCCCAGCGGTCGGCGCTGGTCACGTGGTAGGAGGCGCGGGGGTCCCGGCGCAGGTTGCGGGTCTTGGCACGGCCGTCCGTGATCGACACCCGGATGATCCGCTCGTCGGGGTAGTAGGCGTGGCTGACGTTCGACAGCTGGGGCCGGCCGTCCTTCTTGAGGGTGACCAGTACCCCGCCGTGGCCCTCGGAGAGCAGCTGGAGCAGTGCGTCCTGCGTCGCGTCGTGAGTCATATGTCCATCAACCGTGTGAGGCGGGTCACGCATTCCCCGAGCCGAGGGCCAGCGGGTAGACACCGTCTACGAGTTGTTGGTAGACAGTGTCTATGAGCATGAGTGAACCGGAAGCCGGACTGCGCGGCCGCCTGGTCGACGTGGGTGTGGAACTGGTGGCCCAGGAAGGCGCGCAGGCGTTGACCCTGCGCGAGATCGCCCGGCGGGCCGGTGTCTCCCACGGGGCACCCCGCCGCTACTTCCCCACCCACCTGGAACTCCTGTCCGCCATCGCGCGGCGCGGCTTCACCGACCTGGGCGAGCGGGCGACGGGAGCCCTCGGGGAGGCTGAAGCGAAACCGCGCGCGCAAGTGACGGCGCTGGGCCACGTCTACCTGGAGTTCGCCCTCACCAACCCCGGCATGTACGAGTTGATGTTCCGTCACGATCTGCTGGAGAGCGGGCACTTGGGGCTGCGGGACACCAGCCTCCCCCTGTTCGGCGTCCTGGTGGACCTGGTCGGCGGGGCGCGTCCCGACGTGGACGCCCGCCTGGTCGCGGGCGCGTTGTGGGCGAACCTGCACGGCCTCGCCCAGCTGTGGCGCTGGGGCAGCCTCCAACTCGCCACCGGCGCTGACGACTTCACCTCCCTGCTGCGGTCGGCCCTCGACGCTCACCTGGGTCCGGAGGCCACCCGATGACGGTTCACCGGCGGCTCGTGCTGGCGAGCAGTGCGGCGGGGGCGGCGATCGTCGCGCTGGACGGGACCGTGCTCACCGTCGTACAGCCCACCCTGCAACGGGAGTTGGGGGCCTCTCTCGCGCAGGTCCAGTGGACGAGCACCGCGTATCTCGTCGCCGTGGCAAGCCTGTTGGTGTCGGCCGGCCGGATCGGGGACCGGTACGGACATCAGCGGGTGTTCGGGCTCGGGATGCTCGGCTTCGGTCTCGCCTCGGCCGGGATCGGACTGGCGCCCGGGGTGGGGTGGGTGATCGGACTCCGGGTCGTCCAGGGGGTGTTCGGGGCGCTGTCTCAGCCGGCCACGCTCGGCATGCTGCGCGCCGCCTTCCCGCCCGACCGGCTCGGCATGCCCATCGCCGTACGGACGAGCGTGATCGCAATCGCGGCCGCCGCCGGACCGTTGGTGGGCGGGGCACTGGTGGGGGCGGTGGGCTGGCGGGCCGTGTTCTTCCTCAACGTCGTGCCCTCGCTCGTGTTCGGCGCGCTCGCCCTCACCGTTCGGGACCCACAGCAACGGCAACTGAACGGCGTCCGGTTCGACCTGCCCGGCGCCCTGCTGCTCGCGCTCTCCCTCGCCTCCCTCATCCAGGCGCTGGTGGATCTCCCCCGTTCGGCGGCCGGGCTCGCGGTGTCCGTGCTCGCGGCCCTCGCCTTCGTACGCCATGAACGTCGTACCGCGCATCCGCTCCTCCCGCCGGACGTCGTCGGCTCGACGGCGATCCGCGGAGCGCTCGGGATGCTGCTCGCCGCGTCGGCCGCGTTCTCCGGGACGCTGTTCGTCGTCACCTATTTCCTGCAGGACACGATGGGACTTGGCCCGTTCCAAAGCGCCCTCCGGGGGCTGCCCTTGGCCGCCGCGATGGTCCTCGCGGCACCCGCGACCGCCGTGGTGCTGCGCCGGGTCGGAGCCCGTTCCACGGCCGGCGCGGCGATGGTGGCCGTAGCCCTGGCTGTCCTCGTGCTGTCCCGGGCCTCTGGAACGGTCCAGGTATGTGGCGGATTCGCCCTGTTGGGCGCCGGGTTCGGGACGGTGATGGTGGCCGCGACCCAAGTCGTCGTGCGGGAGGCGGCCGTTGAGTCGGCCGGGGTGGCGGGCGGGCTCAAGCAGACCGCGGTGAACGTGGGGCCGACGCTCGGGGTCGCCGCCGGAAGTGCGCTGATGGCCGGAAGTGGCCGGGAGTTGGCCCTCGGAATCCTCGCCGCGGTGGCTCTGACCGGCGCTCTCGCCTGTCTCGCGCTGCCCGGGCGGACAGTCGCGTCGCTCACACATCCCCCCGTTACAGGAGACCGCGCAGGTGTTCCTGCGCGACGATGAGTTCCGAGGTGTCCGGGGCCGGGTATGCGGGACCCCACCTCGTGAACGCAATTCGGAGGAGAGCCATGGCACAGCTGCGACAAGAGGTCGACCCGGACGAGGTCGGACTGGATCACAAGGCGCTGGACCGCCTGGACCAGCACTTCGCCCACTACGTCGACGTGGAGCGCCTGCCGGGCTTCCTGGTGTCCGTGGCCCGCGGCGGCCGCGTCGCCCACCTCACCGCCCACGGGCACCGCGATGTGGCGGCCCAACTGCCCGTCACGCCGGACACGTTGTACCGGATCTACTCCATGACCAAGCCGGTCACCGCGGTCGCCGCGCTGATCCTGATGGAGGAGGGCAAGCTCTCCCTGGACGACCCGGTCGGCGACCACCTGCCGGCCTTCGCGGACATGCGGGTCTACGACAGCGGCTCCGGCGCCGACGTGAAGACGCGGCCGGTGGAGCAGCCGATGCTCATCCGGCACCTGATGACCCACACCTCGGGTATGACCTTCGCGTTCTACCACGCGCACCCGGTCGACGCCCTGTACCGGGACGCGCACCTGGAGTCGTCCGTGCCGCCCGGCGCGAACCTCGCCGAGGCGATCGACATCTACGCGAGCCTGCCGCTCCAGTTCGAGCCCGGCACGCAGTGGAACTACTCCGTCGCCTCGAACGTGCTCGGCCGCGTCGTCGAGGTGGTCTCCGGACAGCGGCTCGACGAGTTCTTCGCCGAGCGGATCTTCCGGCCGCTGGGGATGCCCGACGCCGGCTTCTCCGTACCGGACGAAAAGGCGGACCGGCTCTCCGAGTTGTACGGCGACGCCGACGGCGGCGGGATCGAGCCGATCGCCGGGCTGCCGCTGCGGGGCGGCCGGCCGCGGTTCCTGTCAGGGAGCGGCGGGATGGCGGCGAGCCCGTACGACGTGCACCGGTTCGCGGAGTTCCTGCGCCGCCGGGGCGAACTCGACGGCACCCAGCTGCTCGCGCCCGAGACGGTCGATCTCATGGCCAGCAACCACCTTCCCGGCGGCGCCGACATGCGCGCCTTCGGCAGCCCCGCGCACCAGGAACCCGGCAACGACGGCATGGGCTTCGGCCTCAGCGTCTCCGTGGTCATCGACCCCGAGCGCACCCAATCCCCCATGGGACTGGGCGCGTTCGGGTGGAGCGGCGCGGCGACGACGACGTTCTGGGTGGACCCGGTCCGCGATCTCACCGTGCAGTTCATGACCCAACTGCGGCCCAAGCACTCCCTGAAGATCATCCCGGAGCTGAAGCAACTGGTGCACGAGGCCGTCACGGACTGAGGCTCAGCCGCTTCCCCGGCAGCTGCTACTGATCGACCCGCAGCGTGAACTCCAGCCCCTCCCCCGCCAGTTCACTCAGCCACTCCCGTGACCGTTCCGCCGTCTCCGCCGCCCGGTTCAGGCCGGACGGCAGGTCGTCGGAGAGGATGTGGCGGACGGCGAGGGAGAGCGGGCGCGAGACACAGCGGGCCATCGCGCTCTCCTCCTCGTCGCCGACCAGGTCGAGGAGGTAGCTGCCGGACCAGGTCCTGCCCGTGTCGCCCCGGACGTCCAGGGACACCGCGAGGACGACCCGGTCGTGGTCGGCGTCCGTGGTGGGGTAGGTCGCCGCCAACTCCCTTGCGAGCGCGGCGATCCGGGTGTCGTCGCCCGCCTTCAGCTCCTCGAACACCGCGGCCCAGGCCCGCAGCCAGCCGTCGAGCCGCAGCGTGCCGCGCACGAACGTCCGGGGCGTCCAGGACGCCGGCAGCCCGTACTGCTCGATGAACGGCACGCTGTCCCGGTTCGGATAGACCTCGAAGGTCTCGCCGTCGACGACATGCGGCCGGGTCACCTCCCAGGGCCGCTCGGCCGTGGTCTCCTCGCCGTCCTCCAGGTACCGCGCCGGCGAGCGCAGCGCCCCCAGCACTCCGGCCGGTGCCCAACTGAACCGGTACCGGAAGTCGTTGGGCACGGCGGGGACCCCGCCGCAGTACGAGGTGAGGCTGTACGAGGCATCGCCGCCGATCGCCTCCCGGGCGCGGGCGACCAGGCTGTGCGCGAAGAGATGATCGATTCCGGGGTCGAGACCGGCCTCGGTGAGGACGACGATCCCCGCCTTCTCGGCCGCCGGTACCTGTTCCAGGACGGCGTCCGAGACATAGCTGGAGCAGGCGAAGTGTGCCTGCCGTCGCACGCAGACCGCCAGCAGCGCCGCGTGTTCGGGCGCGGGCAGCATGGAGACGACGACGTCTCCGGGCGCCAACTCGGCTGCGAGCGCGCCGAGTTCGAACGAACGCGGTTCGGCGCGTCCCGTCAGGCCCAGGTGGTCGAGGGCCTGCGCCGCGCGCTCCTCGGTGCGGTGCCACAGCCGTACCCGCTCGGCCGTGTCGCAGAGCAGGGCGAGCCCGCTGCCCGTGGACAGTCCGGCGCCGATCCAGTGGACGGTACCGCTCGCGCGCACCACGTCAGACATGGCCCAACTCCCCATCCGCTACGGCGATTCCGAGTTCACGCGACTTCGTACGGAACAGGTCCAGGTCGCGCCGCCACGCCTCGCCGGTCCCGAAGTGCAGGAGTTGGGGCAGCAGCGCGGCCGAGAAGTCGGTGCTGGACTCCCCCGGGAGGAGGGACGGCAGGTTGTCGATCGCGATGAGGTCGAGCGGCGGACGTTCGTGCAACTGCCGTACCGGGTCGTCCCATTCGGTCGTGCGGTCGTAGACCGGCAGGACGTTGAGCGGTGATCCGACGTCGCAGGTGACGTCGGAGACGGTGCGCAGGCGGCGGGTCGGGTCGTCCAGGTCCGGCTCGCGGAGGAAGGGCGGGACCGGGGTCGTGGCCAGAACGCAGTTGACCAGCACGTCGCGGGCCAACAGGGCCGGGCGGTCGAGGTTCTGGGTCTCGGCCATGTCCCAACAGGTCGGCTCGATCCCGGCCGTGGAGAACGCGACCCGCGCTCCTCGCCCGCTGCGCCCCAGCGCGCCGATCACCAGCGCGCTGAACTCCGCGTCCCCAGGGGCAGGTTGGAGCAGCTCGTCCAACTCCTCCTTCGACGTGGGCGTCAACGGCGCGACCAGTCGGCCCCGGTGCTGGAGTACGGCAAGCGCCGCGCCCAAGTAGCCCGCCCAGAAGCCGAACGCGGCGAGGCGGCGGCCTTTGTCGTCCACCAGGTATTCGAGGTCGAGCAGCGCTCCGCCCCCGGCCGCGAACCGGCTCAGCAGGTCACTCGCTCCCGGCTGGCCCTTGTAGGCGTGCCCGAAGAAGATGTGACGGTGGGTCAACTCCTTCGGTTCGTCCGGAAGTTCCTTCAGGCCGAGGACGACGGTGTCCTCCGGCGCCGACACCCACGAGCCCGCGGGCACCACGCGGGCGCCGATCGCCTCGTAGTCCTCGATCGGGAAGATCCGTTGCGGGGACTCCTCGACCGTGAGGGTCACGCCGTTCTCGACGAGGTGGCGGGCGTCCGAGGGGACGACCGGGGTGCGGCGCTCGGTCGTGCGGGGCTCGTGGCGCAGCCACAGATGGAGCTCGGTCATACCAGGTTGACCTCCGGGCGCGGGGCGTCGGCCGCGAACCGGCCGGCGCTCAGGGGGCTGACGTCCACGAAGGGTACGTGGCCGAGGTACAGGTCGCGGACGACCTCGCCGACGGCCGGTCCCTGGAGGAAACCGTGGCCGGAGAAGCCGGTGGCGTAGAGGAAGCGGGAGACCGAAGTCGCCTCGCCGATCAGGGCGTTGTGGTCCGGCGTGTTCTCGTACAGGCCCGCCCAGCCGCCGGTGCGGCGCAGCTCCAGGAGGTCGGGGGCGCGGCGGCGCATGGCGTCGGCGAGGCGCGGGATCCAGCGGTCGTGGGTGTCGGTGGCGAAGCCGGGACGCTCGTCGGGGTCGGACATGCCGACGAGGAGGCCGGGGCCCTCGGCGTGGAAGTAGAGGCTGGTGGTGAAGTCGATCGTCATGGGGAGGTCGGGCGGCAGTCCTTGGACCGGTCCCGTGACCGCGATCTGGCGGCGCAGCGGCTGCACGGGGAGGTCCACGCCGGCCATCGCGCCGATCCCCTTGGACCAGGCGCCAGCCGCGCAGATCACGGTGTCGGTATCGATGCGGCCCAGGGTCGTCACGACCGCCGTGATGGTGTCGCCGTGGGTCTCGATGCCGGTGACGTCGGTGTGGCGCAGGATCGTGGCGCCGTGGGCACGGGCGGCGGCCGCGTAGCCGTGGACGACCGCCTCGGGGGTGCAGTGACCGTCGTCGGGCGAGTAGGCGGCGGCGATGAGGCCTTCGGTGCTGATCAGCGGGGAGAGGCGCTGCGCGTCGGCGGGGTCGATCATGCGGCTGGGCACGTTCAGGGAGTTCTGGAGGCGGACGCCCGTCTCGAAGGACGCCACGTCCTCGGGCGTGGAGAGCAGGAACAGGTAACCGACGCGATGTAACCCGATGTCGTAGCCGGTGTCCTCCTCGAAGCGTTCGAAGGCCTCCAGACTGCGGGCGCCGAGCTGCACGTTGAGCCCGTCGGAGAACTGCGCGCGTACGCCGCCGGCCGCCTTGGAGGTGGACCCGGCGGCGAGTTCGTCCCGTTCCACGAGGACCACGTCTCTGACGCCGGCGCGGGCCAGGTGATAGGCGATGCTGGTGCCGATGACCCCGCCGCCGATGACGACGACCTCTGCCTGACGCTTCACGGGCGCTCCTTCTGTGCCGCGTGGATGACGGCCCAGGCCGCTGCCGCGTCCTGGATGCCGAGTCCGACGCTGTTGTAGTGGACGATGTCGTCGGGTCGGGTACGGGCGGTGCGGCGGCCGGTGAGGACGGCGCCGAGCGGGATCAGGTCCTCGGGGGTCAACAGGCCCTCGCGCAGGGCGCCGACGATCGGTCCGGCGTGCTCGGCGGCCGTCTCCGGGTCGTCGACCACGACGGCCGCGGATCGCCGTAGGACGTCCAGGTCGACCTCGCTGCGGGTGGGTTCGAACGAGCCCACGCTGACGACCGTGCAGCCGGGCGCGAGCCAGGCGCCGCGCACCACGGGGGTGGTGCTGAGCGTGCAGGCGGCGACCACGGACGCGTCGGTCACGGCTTCCTCCGCGGTGGCCACCGCCTCGACGGGGAAGGGGAGTTGGGCCGTCAGCGTCCGGGCGGCCTGTGCGCGCCGCTCGGGGTTCGGGCTCCACAGGCGTACGGACTTCAGGTCCCGGACCCGGGCGATCGCGCGGACATGGGCGAGGGCCTGGGTGCCCGAGCCGAGGACGCCGAGACGGTCGGCGTCGGGGACGGCCAGCGCGTCGACGGCGACGGCGCTGCCCGCGGCGGTGCGCAGGGTCGTGACGGCCGTGCCGTCCATGACCGCGACCAGTTGTCCGGTGGACCGGTCCAAAGCGCTGATCACCGCGTGGACCGTGGGCAGCCCGGCGCGTGCGTTGGCCGGGTTGACGCTGCCGAACTTCGCCACCGGCCCGGTGTCCGCCGACAGCCGGGAGACGTAGGCGAAGACGACACTGTCGTCGAAACGGCTCGGGTGCATGATCTTGCCGGGCAGGTCGGCGTCGCCGTCACCGAGCGCGGTGAAGGCCGCGCGCTGCGAGGCGATGGCCGCGTCGGTGTCGAGCAGGTCCGTGACCCGGTCGCCGGAGAGGAAGAGGACGTCGTCGGTCATTCCCTCTTCCTGTCCGGACCGCGCTCACCCGAATCAGGACCAGTGCGCCACCGCGTCCAGATGGGGCAGGTGGTGGTCGAGACGCTCCCGCTTGGTGCGGAGGTAGGTGATGTTGTTCTCGCACGGCGGGATCAACAGCGGTACCTCTTCGGAGACTTTGATGCCGTGTTCCAGCAACGCCTCGCGTTTGCGCGGGTTGTTGGAGAGCAGGCGGACGCTGGCCACGCCCAGGTCGTGCAGGATCTCGGCGGCGACGCCGTAGTCGCGGGCGTCGACCGGCAGGCCGAGGGCGAGGTTCGCCTCGACGGTGTCGAGACCCTCCGCCTGCAGGGCCATCGCGCGCAACTTGGCGAGCAGGCCTATGCCCCGGCCCTCGTGCCCTCTCAAGTAGACGACGATGCCCCGGCCTTCGGCGACGACGGCCCGCATCGCGGCGTCCAACTGGTCGCCGCACTCGCAGTGCTGGGAGCCGAAGGCATCGCCCGTCAGGCACTCCGAGTGGAGCCGGGTGAGTACGTCGTCCGTGCCGATGTCACCGTAGACCAGGGCCACTTGCTCGTCACCGCGGTCGTGGTCCAGGTAACCGATCGCCTGGAATTTGCCGTACACGGTGGGCAAGGGAGCATTCACGACGCGTTCCGCGCCCCTGGGCTGCGCGGACTTCTGCTTGCCGAGTACGCCAATGTTTTCTGTCATGATCTGGTTCCTAAGCAGAGACGAAAGGCCGTGAAAAAATGAATGGTTCGGGCTCACGGACGGCGGCATACGGACTGGTGCCGGCGGACACCACGGAGGACGTGCGGGCTAGGGGGGCAGAAGTATCAACACAGGTCGCCGTCCTTCCGGTCGGCAGTTTCGAGCAGCACGGCCCGTATCTTCCGCTGGCGACCGACACGTTGGTCGCCTGTGCCGTGGCCCGGGAGATCGCCGCGGCGTACCCGGTGCATCTCCTCCCTCCGGTGACGATGGCCTGCTCGCACGAGCACGCGGCCTGGCCGGGGACCGTCAGCATCTCTTCCGTGACCCTTCATGCGGTGGTGCGGGACATCGCGGACTCGCTCCGCCGCTCGGGGGTCGAGACCCTGGTGGTGGTCAACGGTCACGGCGGAAACTACGTGCTGGGCAACGTCGTTCAGGAGTCTTCTGCCCGCGGTGAGCGGATGGCGCTGTTCCCGGCCGCGGAGGACTGGGAGACGGCGCTGGAGCGGGCCGGGGTGCTGACCTCGTTGCTCACCGATATGCACGCGGGGGAAATCGAGACCTCCATTCTTCTGCACGCTCATCCCGAATTGATCCGTCCCGGATATGAGACCTCCGATTTCGTCGCCGACGACCGTCGCCATCTCCTGACGCTCGGTATGTCCGGCTATACCGAGTCGGGCGTCATCGGGCGCCCGTCCCTCGGCTCGGCGGAAAAGGGGAAGGCACTGCTGGCGAGCCTCGCCGATTCCTTCGGCGCGTATTTCTCGCTGCTGACCGCACAGTCCTGAGCGGGCACCGGGTCCGGTACGGCGCCGCCGGGCCCGGCGGCGGTGCGCAGGCCCGCGCCCCAGCGGACGACGAGCACGGCCAGGCCGGGCAGGGCGGCGACGAAGCTGAGCACGCCGTAGATCACCGAGACGGACAGTCCGCTGGTCGCCCCGAGGCCCGCGGCGCCGAACGCCCAGGCGGTGACGCCCTCGCGAGGCCCCCAGCCGCCGACGTTCAGCGGCAGGCCCATGGCGACCAGCGCGAGGACCGCGATCGGCATCAACTGGGCGACGGTGGCGGCGGATCCGGCCGCCCGGGCGGCGACCACGAACATCGCGAGGTGGCCGGCCAGGATGATCAGCGAGGAGAAGGTGACGCCGGGCCAGTTGGCGCGGGAGAACAGTCCGGCGCGCGCCTCGTCGAGGGTGGTGCGCAGAGCGCGGCCCCGGCGGGTGGCGGTGGCCGGACGGTTCATGCGTACGGCGGCCACGACGGCGAGCGCTCCGAGGGCGGCGAGCAGCACGAGCGGGGCGACGTTGCGGGCGTCGGCCATCACCGGGGAGTCGAGGCCCAGCAGGACCGTCACGCCCACGACGGCCAGCGCGATCTGGCCCGCGACACGTTCCAGGACGACGGCGCGGACGGCGCGGCCCATGTCACCGGCGCTCTGTCCGTGGCGGACCGCGCGGTGCACATCGCCGAGGATGCCGCCGGGCAGGGCCGCGTTGAGGAACAGGGCGCGGTAGTAGTCGGCGACGGCCGGGCCGAGCGGCAGCTTGATGCGCAGGCCGCGTGCCACCAGGGCCCAGCGCCAGGCGCTGAACACCGTGGTGACCACGCCGATGGCGAGGCCGATCAGCAGGGTCGGGGCGTCGATGCGGCGCAGGCCGTCCAGGAAGACGCCGGTGCCCAGGCGCCAGAGGAGGACGCCGAGGATGGTGACACCGGCGACCGTGCCGAAGTGGGTGCGTACCGCGCGGGAGTTCACCCGGGTCAGGATCGCGCGCAGGACGCGGCGGGCGGCGGTGGACCGGTCCAAGTCGGAGTTCGGGGCGGCGCCGGTGGACCGGTCCAGGCTGGAGCGCGGGTCGGTGTCGGTGGACCGGTCCAAGCTGGAGCGCGGGTCGGTGTCGGTGGACCGGTCCAAGCCGGAGGTCGGGTCGGTGCCGGTGGACCGGTCCAAGCCGGCGCGCGGGGCGGTGCCGGTGGACCGGTCCAAGCCGGGACGCGGGGCGGCGACGATCACCCCGATGCGGTCGCCGGAGACGGCCGAACTGTGCAGCGGCGGCGTGTGCTTGGGCCGGCGTACCTCTTCTGCGACTTCCACGGCGGTCTCGGTACGCACCGCGAGGACGACCGGTGTGGACCGGTCCACACGCACCCTGCGTGTCCTGGTGCTCGGCCTCGGCGCGACCGTGCGCATCGTCTCGACGCTCATGACGTGCCCCCCGTCGGCCGGGCCAGTGCCAGCAGGTCGCTGTGGTGGACGAGCACACTCAACTCCCCTGCCGCGCAAGCCGCGAGGCGCCGTTCCAGATACTGGTCGGCACGCTCCTTCAGCTCGGGGCGTTCCTCGACGGCCGCACCGATCCAGCCGCGCAGCCACTCGGCGGTGAGCGCGGCCTCGTCGGGTCCGAGCCGCCAGGCGCTCGGGTGGACGCGGACCGTGGCGCCGTGTGCGGCGAAGGCCTCGCAGGTGACGGTGACGGCGTCCGGGCCGAGGAGGCCGTCGCGCCGCTGGTGGGCGTTGAACGCGTCCGCGATCTCCGCGTCCATCGGGTCGGACGGGGTGAGTTCGACCTTGCCCGCCACCGACAGCGTGAGCAGCGCCGGGCAGCCGGCGCCGACACAGGCGGCGACGAGGGCGTCGACCTCCTCGCGGGTGAGGACGTCCAGCAGCGCGGAGGCCGTCACCAGCGAGGCACCGACCAGCGCGTCCGGGGTCAGCCGGGCCACGTCACCGCGCCGGGTCTCGACCGTGACGCGGCTGCCGTCGGCGGCGGCGCGAGGGGAAGCCACGGCGGCGAAGTGCAGAAGGTAGGGATCACGGTCGTGCAGGATCCAGTGCTGGGCACCGTCCAGGCGGGGCGCGAGCCACCGTCCCATCGAGCCGGTGCCGCAGCCCAGGTCGTGGATGACGACCCCGGAGCGGCCGGGCAGGTTGGCCAGCCGGATGCGCAGCGGGTCGAGCAGTTCGGGCGCCCGCGCCACGGCGTCGGCACCCTCCCGCAGCTCCAGCCACTCGGGCGCGTAGCGCGGCGGGTCGTCGGGTCCGACGTCCCGCAGCCGTACGGTGGCCCGCTCGCCGGGGCGGCCGGCGGGTCCGGCGCCGGGGATCACGGAACCGGGCCCCGTCTGCTCCTCGGCGTCCATTGGAACGGTCCCAGCCATCACGTCCTCCGGCCCCGGCTGGTCAGCCGTCGCGTCGTTCGCCTCGGGCTGCACCGGGGCGACCAGCATGCCCAGCGGTACGCCCCTGGGCCCCGGCTGCGCCGGGATCCGTCCAGCCTGTGTCGTGGTGGCCGTCTTCCTCATGCCGCCCTCCGGGGTTCGCTGGGGAGCCGGGTGAGGACGCCGGCCAGACTGCGGGCCGTGGTGGCCCACCCGTCGAGGGCCGCGCGCCGGCCCCGGGCCGCCGCCTTGAGCCGCCGGCGTACGTCGGCCTCGCCGAACCAGCCGCGCAGTTCGGCGGCGAGGGCCGCGGGATCCTCCGGCGGGACGAGGATGCCGGGCACCCCGCCGTCGGGGGCGCGGCCGACCGCCTCGGGGAGGCCGCCGACGTCCGTGGCCAGCACGGGAATTCCGCGCGCGAGGGCCTCGGTGACGGCCATGCCGTACGTCTCGGCGTACGACATCAGGACCATGAGGTCGGCGGAGGCGTAGGTGGCGTCGAGTTCGGCGCCGGCCCGCGGGCCGGCGAGGTGCAGCCGGTCCTGGAGGCCGTGGCGCTCGATGAGGCCGCGCAGATGGTCGACGTACTCCGGGTCGTTGCCGAAGCCTCCGACGCAGACGCAGGTCCACGGCAGGTCGGCCGCGGCGGCGAGGGCCTCGATCAGCCGGTGCTGGCCCTTGCGCGGGGTCAGCGTGGCCACGCACAGGAGGCGGGAGACGCCGTCGGTGCCGGAGGCGAGGGGGGCGATGTCGGCGCCGGGGGTGGCGACATGGACCCGGTCGGGGGCCAGGCCGTGGTGCGAGACGAGACGGCGGACCGCCCAGTCGCTGGTGCCGATCACCGCGGACACCGCCCGCAGGACCGTGCGCTCCTTGGCGTCCAGCTCCGCGGCGACGGCGGCCTCCAGGCCGGTCTCGTCGCCGAGCGGGAGGTGGACCAGGACGGCCAGGCTCAGCCGGTCGGCCTCCGGGACGACGATCTCGGGGACTCCGCAGGCCACGATCCCGTCCATGAGGACGGCGGCACCGTCCGGCAACTCGCTCAGCACCCGGGCGAGTTCGGCACGGGCGTCCGCGCCGGGCCGGGGCCACCCGCCGTCCACGGCGTGCTTGTGGACCTGCCAGCCGAAGCCGGGCAGGTCCAGGCTGACGCGGCGGTCGTAGGCGTTGCCGCCGCTCGGCGTGGCCGGGTCGTCGACACCGCCCGGCATCACGAAGTGCACGGTGCGCAGGGACATGGGGATGATCTCGGCATTCCGGGAGGCCGCGCGCTGTGCGGGCAGGAATCCCAGCGAGGGGGCGCGGTCGATGGTCACGTCGCTCACAGGGCACGCTCGTAACTCGCCCAGGCGACGTGCGACTCGTGCAGGGTGACCTGGAGTCCGGTGAGGCCGCGGGCGCCCTCGCCGAGCGCGCCCTTCTGGATCCGCTCGGCGAGCCGGTCGGCGATGACCTTCGCGAGGAACTCCGTCGAGGTGTTGACCCCGGCGAAGTCGGGCTCGTTGTCGAGGTTTCTGTAGTTCAACTCGCTGACGACGGCGCCCAGTTCCTGGGTGGCCAGTCCGATGTCGACGACGATGTTGTCGTCGTCCAGCTGCTCGCGCCGGAAGGTGGCGTCCACCAGGAACGTGGCTCCGTGCAACCGCTGGGCGGGCCCGAACACTTCGCCGTGGAAGCTGTGGGCGATCATGATGTGATCGCGAACGGTGATGCTGAACAACGGACGACCCTCCAGGTGCGGCGCGTCTGGTCCCCCGGCTGATCCCTGCCGGGGGATGCCGTGTAGTACGGCTCCACGCCTCCCCCTGTTCAGCCGACTCTCACTCTTTTCTCAGGTCAGACGCTCTTGCTCGTACGGAATTGAACAGTTCTCAGCCGATGTCGGTGTAACGCACCCGGTGGCACAGCGCCGGGATCTCCCCCGAGGCGAGCCTGGGCAGCAGCTGGGGCAACTCCTCGAAGTCGCTCTCTCCGGTGACCAGGGCGTCCAGCGCCGGGTCCGCGAGCAGGTCGAGGGCGAGGGCGAGCCGGTCGGCGTAGCTGCGATTGGAACGGGCCGGGGACACGGTCCCGACCTGGCTGCTACGGATGACCAGGCGGCGCGAATGGAACGCCTCACCGAGCGGGAGGCTCACTTTCCGGTCGCCGTACCAGCTCAGTTCGAGGACGGTGCCCTCGGGCGTGAGGAGTTCCAGTGCGCGGGTGAGCCCCTGTTCGGTGGCGCTGGCGTGGACGACGAGATCGCAGTCGCCGAGCGCGTCCGCAGGCAGCGCGAAGCCGACTCCCAGCGCCTCGGCGATCTTCGCGCGCGCCGGGTCGGCGTCCACCAACTGCACGCGCACGCCCGGGAAACGGCCCAGCAGCGCGGCCACCGAGCAGCCGACCATCCCGCCCCCGACCACCGCGATCCGGTCACCGACCAGCGGCGCCGCGTCCCACAGCGCGTTGACGGCGGTCTCCACGGTCCCGGCGAGAACGGCCCGCCCGGCGGGCACGGACTCCGGCACGGGTGTGACGGCGCTCGCGGGGACGACGTAGCGCGTCTGATGCGGATAGAGACAGAAGACGGTACGGCCGAGCAGCGCGGCCGGGCCCTCCTCGACCACCCCGACGTTGAGGTAGCCGTACTTCACCGGACCTGGGAAGTCGCCCTCTTGGAACGGTCCACGCATGGTCGCGTGCTGGCTCTCGGGGACGCCCCCGCGGAAGACCAGGGTCTCGGTGCCGCGGCTCACGCCCGACCACAGGGAGCGGACCACCACCTCGTCCTCGGCGGGGTCCGGCAGAACGACGTCACGTATCTCGCCGTGACCCGGTGGACCGATCCAAAACGCCCTCGCGGTGCGCTTCATCGGAATCCTCCTGAACGATCGGGAAGCTGTTCACGTACGGGTAACCACAGGCCGCGCACAGTACGCGGCGTTGATCGACTCTGTCATACGGCCGGAGGGTGTGCGGTGGCCCTGAACAACACATACGAAGCAAGGCTGGTCCAGCAGGAGACCGCTGTGGGAGCGGGCGTTCAGATCCTGTTGCTGGCGTTGCTCGGCACGGCGATCGGAATGGGGCCGGCCGGCTGGCTGACCGGCCTGGCATTCGCGATCGCCACCTGGGCCGTGCTCTCCAAGGCGCTGCACCGGACCCGGACGCGTTCCTTCGGCCCGGCCAACCGGGTCACCCTCGGCCGGGCCATCCTGGTCGGCGGGGTGACCGCGCTGGTCGCGGACTCCTTCGAGAGCTCGCCGCCGGTCACGCTGTTCGTCGGCCTGACGGCGGTGGCCCTGATCCTGGACGGCGTCGACGGCAAGGTCGCCCGGCGCACGGGCACCTCCACCGCGCTGGGGGCGCGCTTCGACATGGAGGTCGACGCGTTCCTCATCCTGGTCCTCAGCGTCTACGTCTCCACCCAACTCGGCCCGTGGGTCCTGCTGATCGGCGCCATGCGCTACGGCTTCGTCGCCGCGGCCCGCGTCTGGCTGTGGCTCAACGCCCCGCTGCCGCCGAGCACCGCCCGCAAGACGGTCGCCGCCACCCAGGGCATCCTGCTGCTCCTCGCGGGCGCGAACCTGCTGCCGTACGCGGCCAACATGGGCGTGGTGGCCCTCGCGCTCGGCACGCTCGTGTGGTCCTTCGGCCGCGACATCCTGTGGCTCTGGCGCACCTCGCGCACCTCCCTCGTCGAGGAGGTTCCGGTGGAGGAGAAGCTGCTGGAACTGGTCTCGCAGTAGGGACGGTTGCGCCGAAGGGGCCCGGATCACTGATGATCCGGGCCCCTTCGGCGTACTACGACGCCAGTCCTACGACCTCTGTTCTACGACTTCGGTTCTTCGACTCCGGTTCTACGACCGCGGGGTCCGGCTGCGCACGATCGCGAAGGCGCCCGCCGCGAGGCCGAGTACGCCGACGATCAGCCCGGCGATGCCGAGCCCGCGGGCGGTCGAGTCGCTGCTCGACGAGGAGGCGGTGGTGGACTTCGTGGAGGTGGCCGCCGCCGTGGTCGAGGCGGCCGGGGTCTCGTCACCGTCCTCGCTCTCCTTGGCGGTGAGCTTGAGGACGGGCGCCGGGTTCTCCGGCTCGTCGTCGCCCGCCGCGGCCTCCTCGATCCAGCGCACGACATCGCCGTCCGAGTAGGTCTGGAGCGTCTTGAACGCCAACTGGTCGGTGTCGTCGGGCAGTTGACCGAAGGCGACGTTGAAGTCCTCGTACTGTCCGGCCGCGATCTTCCCGCCGGTCCAGGTGATCTGGGAGACGGCGTCGGTGATGGTGCCGTCGTCGGTCTTCACCGGCGTCTTGAGCTTGCTGGTGGTGACCTTCGCGGTCCAGCCGTTCTGCGGGGTGACCAGCACGCCGAGGACGGGGTGGTCGGTGGGCAGATAGACCTGGACCTTGGTGGTGCTCGCCTTGTCCTCCTCGTTGGGGACGCGGAAGGTGAGGACACCGTCCGTCGCACCCTTGGCGTAACTCTCCGGGTGGACGGTGACGTGCGCGGAGGCGACCCCGGCGGCGGCCAGGACTCCGGCGGTGGCGAGCGCGGCGACGGTGCCTGCGCGGCGCAGGGTGGTGCGGTGTGCGGACATGGTGAGGTGATCTCCGTACGGGAAAAGGAAGTTGGGTGGTCAGACCGGGTACGGGATCGGGTCCGGTGGTCCTCTGCGGCTGACCGCGTGCCGCAGGAGGAGTTGGCGCAGGGGGGCCGCGTCGGCGGCGGTACGTCCGGGGCGGCGGGTGGTGCGGGCGGGCTGGGGTGCGGGAGCCTCCCGCCACCAGGCGACGAGGCCCGGTACGAAGGCGACGGCCCAGCGCAGCAACGACCACAGCGCGGCCTCCCCGCGCCGCAGCCACCAGGCAGCGACGAGCGCGGCGACGATGTGGGCGGCCACGGCGTGCGGGGTCATCGCCTGCGTCTGCCGCATGGGTGCCATCGCGTGCCCGGACATGTGCGCCATACCGGCCATCGCCATACCGGTCCGCGGCCGCGCGACATCGAACCCGAGGTGGAGCCCGGCCTGCGTGGCGAGCATGGCGGCACCGATGCCGGGCAGGGACCGTTCCCGCCCGCCGAGCAGCCACCCCATGACGAACACGACGAGGAACCCGGCACCGTCCGCCCACAACGGAGGCGTGGCACCGGTGGCGAGCCCGTGCCCGGCGGCAGCCAGCAGCACACACACCGCGGCGAACACCGCGGCGCGCAGGCTCCGTACCGCCGGGGATGCGCTCATGGTGACGGATCCTCCCACGCACCGCTGCCGCCGTTGCCGTCGATGGCGGTTTAGGGGGCAGCTCATATCTGGTTCATGGCTTGGTACGGCGGTGGCGCGTGGGACGTTCAGCGCGGGTGGGGTGACTCCTGCGGGCATGCGTTGATTTACCGGGATACGGCGCTGCTGGAACGGTCCAGGGGCGGGGATTCTGCGGGCGGGCTGTACGGGAACGGTCCAAGCGTGGGGACTCTGGGGGCGGGTGCTGCGGGAACGGTCCAAACGCGCGGACTCTGGGGGCGGGTGCTACGGGAACGGTCCAAACGCACGGACTCTGAGCGCCGGCGCTACGGAAACGGTCCAAACGCACGGACTCTGAGCGTCGGCGCTACGGGAACGGTCCAAGCGCCGGGGGCCTGAGAGGTGCGGCGGTCTTGCGGCTCATCTCCGGCGTGGTGGGCGTGACCGGCGTGGCAGCAAGCCGATCGCCGCGACCGGTACGGCGGCCAGCACCAGCCACGGCACGGCCGGGGGCAACCCCGTGTCGAGGAGGGTGCCGGTGCCCGCGCTGCCGAGGAGGACGATCAACCCCGAGACGGAGGACAGCGCGCCGGTGTAGAGGCCGAGGCGTCCGGGTTCGGCGAGGTCGGGAACCCAGGCGCGGGCGACGGGGGCGATGAGCATCTGGCCGAGGGTGAGCAGGACGACGAAGCCGGCCGCGGGCAACAGCCCCGCGGTACCGGTTAGTTCGGAGGGCCGGGCCACGGCGACGGCCGTGAACCCTACGGCGATCAGCGACAACCCTGCCGCCATGGACCGACGCGGATCGAGCCGCTCCCCCGCCCAACGGGTGACGGGCAACTGCGCCGTCACCACGAGCAGCGAGGACAGCGCGAACAGCCAGGCCAGCGGCGCCTGCGAACCCGCCGCGCGCTCCACCTCCTCGGGGAGTGCGAGATAGAGCTGGTTGTAGGCGAGGAGATAGGCGCCGTAGGCACAACACAGCGCCAGAAAGGGCCGGTTGCCCATCAAGGCCCGCAGGCCACCCTTCCCCCTCACTCGCACCCGCCCAGGAATGTGCTGCGGCAGCAACCAGGCATGCCCCGCGAGAACGAGCACGAAGACCCCGGCCCCGGCGAGACAAGCCACCCGGAAATCCACGGCGAGCAGCAACGCACCGAGCAACGGCCCTACGAACGCCCCGACTTGACCAGCGACGGTGAACAGCGCGAGCACCCGCGTCCGGGATCCCCCGCCCGACTCCTCCCACCCGACCGCCTGCCGAGCCACCTCCGACTCCACCGCCGGCGAGAACAGCGCGGCGGCGAACCCGATGAGCAGTACGGCCCCGACGACGCTCCAGGTCTCCTCCGCATACCCGAGCCAGCCGAACCCGGCGATCCGCAGCACGCATCCCGCGAGCACCACGAGCCGGACGCCGTACCGGTCGGCGAGGGCCCCGCCGACCACGAACAGCCCCTGCTGACTGAAGGTCCGCAGCCCCAGCACGAGACCGACGAGCCAGCCCGCCATGCCGATCGCGTCCGCCAGGTGCTCGGCGAGGAACGGCAGCACGGCGAAGAAGCCGATGTTGAAGGCGAGTTGAGTGAGGATCAGCAGCCGAAGCAGCGGTGAGAGCGGGGTACGCACGAGGGCCACGGAGGTCACCGGGCGGCCAACTCCCTTTCTACGGCGGCTCCCCGCATACTCCCGGCGGCCGTGACCGCCAGCGCGCCGAGCAGGGCGAGTACGGCGGCGGGGGCGAGGACGGCCCAGGGGGCGCGTTCGGCGTAGGGCTGGTTCTCGGCGAGGAGCAGGCCCCACTCCGGGGAGGGCGGTTGCGCGCCGAGGCCGAGGAAGCCGAGCGAGGCGAGGGCGAGGGCGACACCGGGCAGGCGGAGCAGGGCGTGCCGGGTGACGGGTGGCAGGACGGCGGGCAGGAGTGAGTGGCGCAGGATGTACCAACGGCCCGCCCCCAGGCCCCGGGTGGCGGTCACGTGCAGGGTGGCGCGTTCCTGGAGCAGCAGTGCGGAGGTGTGCGCTGCGAGGGGCGTCCAGGCGAGGGCGGCCACAGCGAGCGCGGGGGTCGCCGCCCCACTTCCCGCGGCGGCGGTGACCAACAGCGCGGCCAGGACCGGCGGTACGGCGTTCACCGTGTCGACGAGCGGCCCGGACAGCCGGGGCAACAACCCGAGCAGTACGCCGGTGCCGAGCGCGACGGCACTGATCGCGAGGGCCAGCAGCAGGGTGTCGACGGCACCGTGGGCGACCCGCGCGAGGAGATCCCGGCCGAGCGCGTCCGTGCCGAACGGGTGGGCCCAGCTGGGGTGTTGGAGACGCAGCCCGGTGTCGAGGGCGAGGGGATCCCGGGGCAGACCGAGCGCGACGACACCGAGGAGGAGGGCGCCGTAGACAACGGGCAGGGCTCGTCGGGTAGTTGAGGCGCTGGGCCCGTGGAGGGACGGGAGGGCGTCGGCGCGTAGTGCGGGGCCGATGAGGAGGCGTGCCGTCAGGCGGGTGAGTCCGGCGGCGAGGGCGGCGAGCAGGAGCAGGGCGAGGGTGCCGGCCTGCAGCACGGGCAAGTCCTGGGCGAGGGCGGCCTGGAGAGTGGTGCGCCCGAGTCCCGGGATGTCGAAGATCTGCTCGACGGCGACGGCTCCACCGGTCAACCCGACCACGAACAAACCCGTGTTGGGCAACAGCCCGGGCAGACACCGCCGCACGGCCTGCCGGGCGATACGCCGCCCGGACAGCCCCCGCGCGGCAGCGGCCCGTACCCACGGCTCGCCGAACGCCCCCGGCAACAGGTCATCGAGCAACCGCCCGAGCACGGCTCCGGCGGGCAACCCCAGCGCGAGCGCCGGCAACACCACCCACCGCGGCCCGTACCACCCCAGCGCGGGCAACCACCCGAGTTGCACTCCGACGACGGTGGCGAGCACGGACGCGGTGAGGAACTCGGGCAGCGCGGCGAGTGCGGCGGAGCCGGTGCCACCGGGGCGCTCCACCGCACGCCCGCCCCGCCGCAGGGTCCGCGCGCACACCAACCCGACCGTGACAACGGCCACTACAGCCGCCGCCCCCATCAACAGCAGGGAAGCGCCCAGGGCTTGGAGGACACCGGGCATGACTTCGGCGCCGGAGATCCATGACCGGCCGGCGTCTCCGCGCGGCAGGCCGTGGAGCCACTCGCCGAGAAGTCGCAACGGGCCGTCGTCGAGGCCGAGTTGGGTGCGGATGGCGGCGAGGGCCTGCGGGTCGGGGTCTCGTTCCGCCGAGCGGGCCTTGAGGACGGTGAGGGCCGGGTCGGTGCGGGAGAGCCAGGGCAGCAGGCCCACCGCGCACACCAGGGCAGCCGCGAGGAAGGCGCGCCACAGCAGCGTGGCCGTGCGGTGCGGCATGGTTCAGCGCCGGGTTCCGAGGCCGACGAGGGTGCGCTCGTACGGGTCGAGGAGGAGGCCCCGCACCGAGGTGCCGACGCCGGTGACGACCCGTTGGTGCACGAGCGGTACGACGGCGTCGGTGCCGAGGATCTCGGCCTCGGCCGTCATCGCGGCGCTCTGTCGTGCGGAGGTGTCGGCGGTGCCCTCGGCCTTCGCCACGGCCCGGTCGACGTCCTTGTCGCACAGCAGGGCGAGGTTGTAGCCGCCCTCGCAGGTGTAGTCGCTGGCGAGTACCGCCACCGGATCGCCCGTGTCCACCAGGGTGTTGCGGGCGACGACGAACGCGTCGAACTTCCCCGCCAGCGCGTCGCTCTCGATCCGGGAGTACTCGCGCACCTCCAACTCGACCTTGAATCCGGCCTTTTCGAGCTGCTGCTTCAACACCTGGGCGGCTTCGGGGAGTTCGGGTCGGTTGTCGTACGTCGCGAGGGTGATGGTCCGCCCGCCGGGTGAGACGGGCCCGGCCCGCCCGGCCGGTTGTTCACGCTTGCCCGCCGCCCAGGTGACGGCGGGGCCGTAGATGCCCTTGCCGGCGTCGGCGTGACCTTCGTAGACGCCCTTGGCGAGTGCGGAGGTGTCGACGGCCTCGCGGGCTGCGGCGCGGAGCTCCGGGTCCTTGAACGGGCCTGTCCTGGTGTTGAGTTGGAGGCTCGTGGTGCGGGTGGTGGCGGTCTCGCGGCGGGTGTCCGCGTCGAGGGTGGCGGCCTGGGCGACGGGTATCGCCTCGGCGACGTCGACCTGCCCGGTGCGCAGCGCGTTGGTGCGGGCGGTGCCGTCCGCGATGAACCGTGCGTCGATTCCGGAGGCCTGGGCGAGGCCGCCCCAGTAGTCGTCGAAGCGGTCGAGGGTGGCCGCCGTGGAGCCGGTGACCTTCGTCAGCTCGAAGGGACCGGTGGCGGTGCCGACCGGGTCGACGCGACCCTTCTCCTCGTACGCCTTCGGGGAGAGCACGGCGAGCGCGGGCCCGGCCAGCCTCAACGGCAGTACGGGGTCGGGGGAGTTGGTCGTGATGCGCAGGCGGTCTCCGCCCGCCGACTCGGCGGTGAGGGTGACACCGGAGAGCGCGGCGGGGGCGGGCTTCGCCTCGGCGGCATGGCCAAGGGCGGCGGCCACGCGGGCCGGGGTGACCTCGGTGCCGTCCTGGAAGGTCGCCTCGCGGAGCGTGAACAGCCAGCTGCGGTCGCCATCGCGGTGCCAGGACCGGGCCAGCGCGGGGGCGGCGGAGCCGTTGGCGTCCAGCGAGGTCAGCCCTTCGGTGACACCGAGGCGGCTGAGGATGGTGGCGTCGGCGCCGTACGGGGAGAGGTTCTCGGCGGGCGGGAACGCGAGGGCGACACGCAGCCGGGAACCGGACTCACGGGTCGCGTCCCCGCTTTCCTCACCGGCGGAGGCGAAGCAGCTGGTGAGCAGCGGCACGAGGGCAAGGCCGAGAAGGAGCCGGGGCCGTCGGACCGGTCCAATACGCGTACGCGTACGGCAACTTGCACTGGTTCGTCTTGTACTGGTTCGTCGGAATCGCATCGCGTCTATCGCTCCATCGCCAGTTCGAAGTGCACGATCCCCTGCCCGCCGCCCGGGTCGTCGCGCTCGTCGTGCACGACCTTCCCGAGCGACCGCCAGAAGGCCTCGGCCCCGGGTACGGCGGGATCGGTGTGCAGATACACGGCGCGGTAGCCGCCGTCGGCCGCGGCGAACGCGAGGAGGTCGGCGACGAGGTGCCGGGCGAGACCGCGGCGGCGGTGCGCGGGGCGGACGTAGACGCGGCGCACTTGCGCGGTGTCGCCGGAGGGGTAGCGCTCGGCGAGCTCACGCGGGTTCGGCGGGTGGACCGGTCCACGGGAGTCGAGGGCGGCGGTCGCCACGACCGCGCCGTCGGCGGGATCGAGTGCCACGAGGAGGGTGTGGCGGGCCGGGGCGAGATAGGCGGCCGCCGGGTCGATGATGTCGCCGTGCCAGCGGGGCACGTAGCCGGTGTGGAAGTCGCGGTAGACGGTGTCGAGCATCACGGCACGCGCACCGTCGATATCGTCCGGGCCTGCCGCCCTGATGCAATAGTCAAGCACTTGCACATCATATGCATTAAGACTCCTAGGCCTTGATCACCCTTGGACCGTTCCTGGATCGCCCTTGATCCACTGGATTTGACAGCCTCGCGGCCACCCCCTAAAACCTAGCCACATGACATTCATTTTCAAAACCGCGATCGCGGCGGACCGGTAGTGCGCGTCGCGTTCGTCGGCAAGGGCGGCAGCGGAAAGACCACGCTGTCGGCCCTCTTCGCCCGCCACCTGACCCACGCCGGCGCCCCCGTGCTCGCCATCGACGGCGACATCAACCAGCACCTGGCCGAGGCCCTGTCCCCCGACACGTCCCCCGGCACCGAACCGGTCACCGCCCCGCCCCTGGCCGCCCACCTGACCGAGCTCAAGAACTACCTGCGCGGCACCAACCCCCGCATCGCCTCCCCCGAGGCGATGATCAAGACCACCCCACCGGGACGCGGCTCACGCCTTC
Organism: Streptomyces sp. N50; assembly: GCF_033335955.1. Taxonomy (GTDB): domain Bacteria; phylum Actinomycetota; class Actinomycetes; order Streptomycetales; family Streptomycetaceae; genus Streptomyces. Next base: position 8,044,244 of record NZ_CP137549.1, on the reverse strand, counting down.
TGCGGCTGCTCGGCGACGACGAGGTGCACGCCCGGCATGTGGTCCGTGCGGGTGACGTACCGCTGATGGCGACGGGCGAGTTCGAGGAGAGCGATCTCGGGGTGGCCTGCTACCACTCCAAACTCGGCGCGGTGGAGCTGTACTTGAACCATCTCGTCGACGGCCCCGGCGAGTACGCGATCGTCGACATGACGGCCGGCGCCGACGCCTTCGCCTCCGGCCTGTTCACCCGCTTCGACCTGACGTTCCTGGTGGCCGAACCCACCCGCAAGGGCGTCTCCGTGTACCGCCAGTACCGCGACCACGCACGGGAGTTCGGCATCCGCCTCGCCGTGATCGGCAACAAGGTCACCGGCGAGGACGACCTGCTCTTCCTCAAGGAGGAGGTGGGGGACGACCTCTTGACCCACCTCGTCCACTCACCGTGGGTACGCGCAGCCGAACAGGGCCACGGACAGGGCGACTTGAACGCCCTGGAGTCACACAACCGCCACGCCCTGACCGTCCTCCGCGAGGCCGTCGACGCCCACCCCAGGGACTGGCAGGCCCTGCACCGCCACGCCGTCGACTTCCACCTCCGCAACGCCACCGCGTGGGCGGACCGGGCAACGGGCCTGGACCTCGCGGCCCAGGTCGACCCGGAGTACGTACCTGGCCCGACGCCACAGCCCTGAAACAGCCCTGAGACCGGCCCGCCCCCATCCCCAACTACCAGACAGGACACCCCTCTTCATGTCTCTCGACGTCTCCCCGAAACTCCTCGCCGAAGCCGAACACGGCGACATCCGCGAGGCGGACTTCGTGGACACGGTCCGCACGTCCCTCCCGTACGCCTACGACCTCATCGCCGGCCTCGCCACCGAACTCCGCGACGGCACGGCCGAGTTCACCGACAACCAGACCCCGCCCCCGTCCGAACAGGAACGCGGCCAGCTGCTGCGGGCGCTGGCCAGCGACGCGATCCGGGGCAGCCTGGAACGCCACTTCGGGGTGGCCCTGGCCTTCCAGAACTGCCATCGGGTGGCGGCGTTCCGGCCGACGGCCCGGGACGGGGAGACCTATGCGCGGTTCACGTCAGTACGGTCCCAAGTGCTGAATCAATCACCGGAGTTCAGGGACTGCTGACACGGGGGCCCTGCCGTCGGATCGTCTACTCGACGCCTGCCGCGTCGGGTAGACGGATCAGGTTCCGCAGGCGTAGACGATGAGCCGGGCCGATATACCGTCGGCAGCCGCAGACGGGCCGCGATCCGGCGTCTCCCAACCCACGGTATTCGAACGGACGACGATACCCGTCCGGCATGTGAACGCGCCCGGGCGGCGAACTCTCGGTCCGGGGGATGGACACAATGGATACGGTCCGTCACGATCAGTCAGGCACAGCGTATTTGGCGCATCGACTTGCATGTGGCATGCCCCGGATCCAGTCGACCGGGGCGATTCTCATTCGGGGGGAACATGCCTGATGACGAGTACGGCTGGTTACACAACGCCGTGGCGGATTTCGGTCGGGAGTGCCAACGGAAACTGTCCGGCGGAGGCGGCCAGGAGTCGGCCATACGCGCACCACTTGAGGTGTTGCTGAAGACCGTGGGCGAGCGTCACCAGTTCCACGATGTGACCTGGCATGACGAATTCCGTCTCCCCGACCTGGGGGTACGTCCTGACTACGCGGTGCGCGCGAACAATGACATCACGGGCTACATCGAGCTGAAGAAGCCCGGGCTGTCCGTGGACCCGGAGACGTTTTCGCGGCACAACCGCGAGCAGTGGGAGAAGCTCCGGGATCTGCCCAACCTCCTCTACTCGAACGGGACCGAGTGGCGATTGTTCCGCCACGGCGAGCAGGTCGGGGACACCGTCTTTTTCCGAGGCGCGCTCAACAGCGCGGGCGAGCGGCTCGCTCTCGACAACCCCACCGCGTTCGACGCCCTGTTGAAACAATTCCTGCGTTGGAGCCCTCCACGGATCGCGCAGGTCTCGCGCCTCGTACAGCACATCGCACCGCTGTGCCGATTGCTGCGTGCCACCGTTCTGGAGCAACTCAGCTTCGAGGCAAGGTCTTCGGCGCCCGATGACGACGTACGAGCCCGCCCGTTCACCGGCCTCAGGAACGACTGGCGGCGACTGCTCTTCCCAACTGCTGACGACGCCACGTTCGCCGACGGATACGCCCAAAGCATCACCTTCGCCCTCCTGCTGGCCCACACGGAACACATCCCGCTGGAGCCCAACTCCTTCCACGAGATCGGCCGTCGCCTTGACGCCGACCACGCCCTCATCGGCAAAGCACTCCAACTGCTCACGGACAACATCAACGAACGCTTCACTGTCACACTCGACTTATTGACCCGCAGTATCGCGAAGGTGGACTGGGAGGTCATTCGAGCGGGAAACCGGGATGCGTACCTCCACCTCTACGAGCACTTCCTCACGGTCTACGACCCGGCGCTGCGCCAGCAGAGCGGTTCGTACTACACGCCTCACGAGATCGTGGAGGAGATGGTCCGCCTCACCGAGGACGTCGTGCGCACCCGTCTCGGCCAGGAGGACGGATTCGGCGCGGACGAGGTGAAGATCATTGATCCCGCCATGGGTACCGGTACCTTCCTCCACACCGTCATCGAGCGAGTCGCCGAGCAGGCGACTCTGCGTCATGGGCCTGCGATGGCCCGCGACGCCATCTCCAGGCTCGCCACCAGACTGTTCGGGTTCGAACTCCAGATGGGCCCCTTCGCGGTCGCCGAACTCCGCGCGTCCGACCTGCTCAAGCGGTACGGGGCACCACTTCCCCAGAACGGCCTGAGCTTCTTCGTCACGGACACACTGGACAACCCCTTCGTGGAGGAGGAGTACCTGGCCTCCACCTACGATGCCCTAGCCGACTCCCGCCGACGGGCCAATCGCATCAAGGCGCGCACCCCCGTGACCGCCGTGGTCACCAACCCTCCCTACGACGACAAGGCGGAAGACCGCGGCGGCTGGGTGGAAAAACGCCCGGCCGGCCAGGAACCGCCGCTTCTCGACGCCTTCCGCTACCCGGACAACGGGCGTTATGAGCACGTGCTCAAGAACATGTACGTGTACTTCTGGCGGTGGGCAACCTGGAAGGTCTTCGACGCCCACCCCGAGGACCGGCACGGCGTGGTCTGCCTGATCACCCCGTCGGGTTGGTCCACCGGACCCGGAGGTCGCGGTATGCGCGACTACCTACGGCGTACCTGCGACGAAGGATGGATCATCAACCTGTCGCCCGAGGGGCTGCGGGCCCCGGTGCCTAACCGGGTCTTCCCAGGCGTCGCCCAGCCCCTGGCGATCCACATCTTCATACGCAGGGCGGACGCGGTACGTGGACCGGGACATCAGGCCCTCGTCCACTACCGAGAGGTGACAGGACGACGGGCCGACAAGTTCCGTCAGATCAAGGACGTCCGCCTGGACGACGAGGGCTGGCGCGACACCCATGGGGAAAGCCCTCGCCCGTTCACGCCGGCCACGCACTCGGGTTGGGACGCGTTCCCGGAACTGACCGACCTGTTTCCCTGGGGCAGCCTTGGGATGACATCGAATCGCTCCTGGGTCAGCTCCCCCTCTGCCGAGACTCTACGGCGCCGATGGGCGCGGATGGTCCGGGAAACCGACCTTGCAGAAAAGTCCAAGCTGTTCAAGGAGACAGGCGACCGGACATTGGGAGACAAGAGGGAACCTCTACCCGGGTATGTCCTCTCCGCGCTCCCCATCGGCCAGGAGACTGCCACCACACCCGAACTCATACGCATCGGACTGCGCAGTTTCGATCGTCAGTACCTGATAGCCGACAGTCGCGTCCTCGACCGCCCCCGGCCTGATCTGTGGGCCTCACTCCAGTCGGGCCAGATCTTCCTCAACCAGCAGTCGTCCCACGCCATCGACTCCGGGCCCGCTGTGGTGGCGACTCATCTGCTCCCCGACACACACCACTTCAACGGCCGGGGCGGCCGGGTCCTGCCGATCCTCCATCCGGACGGTTCCGCGAACACTCCCACCCGGCTCCTGCCGTATCTGGCCCGTGTTCTGGATGTGGAGCGTGTCACCGTCCAGGACCTCGCGGCGTATGCGGTCGCCGTCGCCGGCCACCGGGCTTTCACGGAGCATTTCACCGAAGAGCTACTCACCCCGGGTGTACGTGTCCCCCTCACCCGGGAACGCGAACTGTGGGAGCGAGGGATCACGCTCGGCCGCACCGTCCTCTGGGCCTCGACGTACGGCGAGCGCGGTGCCGCGCCGTCACCCGCACGGCCTCGGAGTGTCGAGTTCCCCCCTGGGGACGAGCGGCAGGTGAGGTATCTGACCCACATCAGTAGGGGCATGCCTGCCCAGATGCACTACGACACCGAGGCACAGACCCTGTATGTCGGCAGGGCCACCTTCGCACCGGTGCCCGAGGCCGTCTGGGGTTACGACGTCGGCGGTATGGGCGTCGTGAACAAGTGGTTCGGCTATCGCAAGGCCTCTCCCACCAGCAAGAAGACCAGCCCGCTGGACGACATCCACGTCGAGAACTGGCCACAGGAGTGGACGACGGAACTGATCGAGCTGCTCTCGGCCCTGCGCCGTCTCACCGATCTGGCACCTGCGCAGAGTGAACTGCTCACAGACGTTCTTGCCGACGACATGGTGACCGTCGCCGATCTGACCACAGCCGGAATTCTTCCCGTTCCGCCAGGATCGCGGAAGGCTCGGCACCACCAGGAAGGCACGCTGTTCGCCCCAGGGCCCGACCCTGTCTGACGTCCGAGCGCCTTTCAGTCTCCACCAGCCGCTTCGGCGAGCGCCTCTCCGAGCGAGATAGTTCCCTGTGCCAGCCGTCGAACCGTACGAGCCAACCGAGGAGCCGCATCCTCCATCGCGTCGGCGAGACGGACCACGGCGGCCAGTCGCTCCTCGGCGGCCTCTTGACCGGCTCGGTGGTGCACGGCCGAACCCAGAGCAGTCAGGGCCAAAGTACCGCCCTGCATCGCGACGAGCCCGAGGAAGACCAGTTCCGGCACCTCGGACCGAGCCTCTTCCGGCTCCAACTCCCTTACGATCCACTCCTGTTGGGATGCCTCGTCGTTCGCGGGATCAGGCAGTGGTCGCAGCGACGCTTCGGCCAGAATCCGGTACTGGGAACTGGTCAGCTCGAAATGCGGAAGCGGCATGGCCACATGCCTAGCACACCGCCCACTCGGACTCTCCACAGCCGCGCGGTCCGAAGCAAAACAGGCTCGTCCAGGGGAGTTTGGCTCACCCCAGAAAGGCTTCGACCAGCGCGCCGAACCGCTCGGCGTCGTCCAGCCACGGCATATGTCCGGCGCCGAACTGAACCGCCAACTCCCCATTCGGGAACAGCCCCGCGTACTCCGCCATCGCGCGCGGCGGGGCGGAGATGTCGAACTCCCCGGCGACGATGAGCACCGGGGATGTGAACGCGGCCAGGGCCGCGCGGGTGTCGGTCGGGGCGAAGGCGCCTTCGGTGGCGTAGGCGGCCGCGGCCTCCGCGTTCGTCCCCTTCGCGTCGGCCTCGTCGAAGGCGCGGGCCGTCTCGTCCCAACGGGCGTGCGCAAAGGGCGAGATGGCCTGCCAGGAGTCGGGGGTCGCGCGGCCGGCGGTGATGTTCTCCAGGGCGGCGAACGCGGGTCCGAACCACGGTTCGGACCCGCGCAGTCGTGCCACCCCCAGGCGGTCCTCGGCGGTGATCTGAACTCCGACCGCGTAGACGCTGGGCGTGACCAGGGTCAGTCGGGCCACGCGGTCCGGGTGACGGGCCGTGTACAGCGCGGCCAGGTTCGCACCGGCTGAGTGGGCGAGCAGCTCCAGCCGGCCGAGCCCCAACTCCTCACGCAGCGCCTCGACATCGCCCACGAGACGGTCGCAGCGGTACGACGCAGGGTCCGCCGGTGCGTCCGACGCGCCCGTGCCCCGTAGATCCAGCCGGATCAGCTGACGGTGCGCGGTCAGGCCGCCGAGCGTGCCGAGGTAGGCCGAGTCGCGCATCGGTCCGCCGGGGAGGCAGATCAGGGGCGGGCCGTCGCCCGATGCGTGATACGCGAGGCGGGTTCCGTCGGGTGCTGCGAAGGTCGGCATGCGCGTGAGCGTGTCAGGGCGCCGTACGGGCGGCAACCGGATTGCCGGACGGCGGAACGGGCCGGTCCGGTGCCGCGCTCCGGACCGGCCCAGCTGTTACTTCTTCTGCTCCACCCGCACCCAGTCCACCTCCGCCTGCACTCCCCCGGCGGCGACCTTGTCCACGCTCGACTGCGGCAGGCCCCAGTACGGCGCGGTGGCCTGGTTCCAGCCGGCCGGATAGGCGCCGCCCAGGGCGAGGTTGAGGATGACGTACTGGTTGTGGTCGTAGACCCACTGGCCGCGGGTCGATTCGAGCTTGTTGCGGGTGGTCTCCTGGACGAGGGCGTCGTCGACGTAGAAGCGCATCCCGGTCGGCGTCCATTCGACCGCGTACGTGTGCCACTGGTCGGCCGTGCCGCCGTTCGGGTACGTCTGGCGGGCGCCGATGTTGCCGTCGGCGGAGTAGCCGGGGCCGTGCAGGGCCGTGCTCGTCCAGGTCGGGTAGCCGATGTTCTCCATGATGTCGGTCTCGCCGGAGGCCGGCCAGGAGACCGACGGGTCGTCGACGTTGCTGCCGAGCAGCCAGAAGGCGGGCCAGAACCCGTCGCCCACCGGCAGCTTCATGCGGGCGCTGACCTTGCCGTAGCTGAAGTCGACGTGGGTGTTGGTGTCGATGCGGCCCGACGTGAAGTCGTAAGTACCGCCGCCCGCCTGCGTGCAGCCCTTGCAGTACTTCGCGGCGAGGATCAACTCACCCTTCTGCGTACGGACGTTGTCCGTGGAGTCGACGTACGCCTGGGACTCGCCGTTGACCGAGCCCATTTCCGTGCCGGTCCTCACCACCCGCCACTTGGAGCGGTCCAGGGCCGCCGACGTGAAGTCGTCGAAGAACGTCGTCTGGTACGTGCCCGACTGGTCGCCGGGGAGTGCGGGGTAGGCCGCCGCCGCGCTGCCGCCGGTGCCCCAGACCTGGAACTCGTAGAGGGAGTAGCCGAATTGGGCCGTGTAGGGCGCCGGGTTGTAGAAGGAACGGCGTTCCTTGCCGAGCATGCGGACGTAGCGGCCGGTGACCGGCTGGGGCAGGGTGACGGTGTCGTGGCGGCCGGTCGCGTCGGCGGGGGCCTGGACGTTGGCCTGGCGGGCGGCGATGTCGGCGGCCGACGGTTCGTACACCGTGCGCCAGGTGCTGTTGTCGTCCGAGACCTGGAGCAAGTAGTCGACGGCGTACGCCGATTCCCAGTAGAGGTCGACCGTGTCGATCGTCGAGGTCGCGCCCAGGTCCACCGAGACCCAGCGGTCGGCGTTCCAGTCGCTGGACCAGCGGGTCGCGTCGTCCTTGAGGTTGGCGGGCCAGCCGCCGTCGGTGACGTACGCCGGCGAAACGCCGTTGTGCTGGTAGTAGTTGGAGTACGCCGGGTGGTTCAGGGCGAGGTTGGTGCGGGTCGTGGACGCGGGGGCCGGTTCGCCGCCGTAGACCTTGAAGGAGTAGAGCGAGTAGCCGTAGGGCGTGGACCGTTCCAAGCCGCGCATGCGGATGTAACGGCCCGTCACCTCCTGGGGGTACGTGCTCGTGGTGACCGAGCCGCCGGTGCCCGCCGTCTCCGTGTAGAAGGGCGTCCAGTCGGTGCCGTTCCTGGAGACCTCCAGGACGTATCTCTTGCCGTAGGCCGCCTCCCAGTCGAGGGTGACGCGGTCGATGCGGAGGGTGGTGCCGAGGTCGAGGCGGATCCAGGCGTCGTCGGCGAAGTTGCTGGACCAGCGGGTCGCACCGTCGCCGTCGAAGGCGAGGCCGGGGGTGGTGCCGGCGTTCTCGCTGCCGGAGGCGGTGACGGCGGCCGGGTTCGCGGCGTAGGCGGCGGCCGCGCGGTCGGTGTCCCAGGTCGCGGCGGCCGCGGCCTGCGGGGCGGGGGCCGCGAGGGCCGGGGTGGCGGAGAGCAGGGCCAGCGCGGTGAGCGCCGTGAGCAGGGTGCGTGCGGGCATGCGGGTCTCCTTGAGGGGCGGATCTCCTTCTGGGGGGGGGCGGTCGTGCTGACGTGCAGCTGACTGTCGTGCGCATGACATGCAGGGGGATGGTGGTGCCCCGGTGGGTGCGGGCTCCCCCGCCCTCACCCACCGGAGCGGCCTTGGTCAGGCCGCGCGCCGGGCCCGGCTGCGGTGGTCGCGGATGATGTCCGCGTACCGGCGGCCGGAGCCCTTGATCGTGCGGACCTGGGTCTCGTAGTCCACGTGGACCAGTCCAAAACGCTTCTCGTAGCCGTACGCCCACTCGAAGTTGTCGAGCAGCGACCAGGCGAAGTAACCGGCCAGCGGGGCGCCCTTGCGGGCCGCCGAGGCGCAGGCGGCGAGGTGCTGGACCAGGTAGTCCTGACGCTCCGGGTCGTCGACGGTGCCGTCGGGGCGGACGACGTCGGGGAACGAGGAACCGTTCTCGGTGACGTAGATCCTGCGGGGGTCGTACTCCTCGGTGAGGCGCAGCAGCAGGGTCTCGATGCCGGACGCGTCGATCTCCCAGTCCATGCCGGTGCGCGGGACGCCGAGGCGGCGCACGGCGCGGGTATAGGGGGCGGGGCCGGTGGGGTCGTCGGCGACGGTCGCCGGGAAGTAGTAGTTCAGGCCGAGCCAGTCGAGCGGGGCCGCGATGGTCGCCAAGTCGCCCGGCTGTTCCGGGAGTTCGACGCCGTACGTCTCGACCATGTCCGCCGGGAAGCCGCGGCCGTGGGTCGGGTCGAGCCACCAGCGGTTGACGTGGCCGTCCTGTCGGCGGGCGGCCTGGACGTCCTCGTCGCGGTCGCTGGCGGGGTACACCGTGGAGAGGTTGTTGACGATGCCGACCTGGGCGTTCGGGGCGGCGGCGCGGATCGCCTGGGCGGCGAGGCCGTGGCCCAGCAGGAGGTGGTAGGAGGCGCGGACGGCGGCCGTCAGATCGGTCCAACCCGGGGCCATCTTGCCTTCGAGGTGGCCGATCCAGGCCGAGCAGGAGGGCTCGTTGAGGGTCGTCCAGTGGGTGACGCGGTCGCCGAGGCGTTCGGCCATGACCGAGGCGTACGCGGCGAAGTGCTCGGCGGTGGCGCGTTCGGGCCAGCCGCCGCGGTCCTGGAGGGCCTGGGGCAGGTCCCAGTGGTAGAGGGTGACGGAGGGGGTGATGCCCGCCTCCAGGAGTCCGTCCACCAACTCGTCGTAGAACGCGAGTCCCTTGGGGTTCGTCGGGCCGTCGCCGCCGGGGATGACGCGGGGCCAGGCGATCGACAACCGGTAGGCGTTGGCGCCGAGTTGGCCCATCAGGCCGATGTCCTCGCGCCAGCGGTGGTAGTGGTCGCAGGCGACGTCGCCGTTGTCGTTGTTCGCGATCTTTCCGGGAGTGTGCGAGAAGGTGTCCCAGATCGACGGCGCGCGTCCGTCCTCGGCGACGGCTCCCTCGATCTGGTACGCCGCGGTGGCCGTGCCCCACAGGAAGTCGTGCGGGAGTGCGGCGAAGTCGATGGTCACTGAAGTCCCTTTACGGTCAGCGGAGTTGGTCGGGTCGGTCACTTGACGGCGCCCGCCGTCAGCCCGGCGACGAGATAGCGCTGCAGCAGCAGGAAGCCGGCGACCACAGGCACGCTGACGACCAGCGAGGCGGCCATGATCTGGTTCCAGTACACGTCGTTGAGCGTGGAGTAGCCCTGGAGTCCGACGGCGAGCGTGCGGGTCGAGTCGTTGGTCATGACGGAGGCGAAGAGGACTTCTCCCCACGCGGTCATGAAGGCGTAGACGGCGACCGCGACGATGCCGGGGATCGCGGCCGGCACGACGACACGCAGCAGTGCGCCGAGCGGTCCGCAGCCGTCGACCAGCGCCGCCTCGTCCAAGTCCCTTGGCACGGAGTCGAAGTAGCCGATCAGCATCCAGATGGAGAACGGGAGCGAGAAGGTGAGATACGTCAGGATCAGGCCGCCGCGCGAGCCGAACAGGGCGATGCCCGTGGCGTTGCCGATGTTGACGTAGAGGAGGAACAGCGGGAGGAGGAACAGGATGCCCGGGAACATCTGCGTGGACAGGACGGTGACCGTGAAGACGCGCTTGCCGCGGAACTCGTAGCGGCTGACGGCGTACGCGGCGAAGACCGCGATCACCACCGAGCAGAGCGTGGCGGCGACGGACACGATCAGCGAGTTCATGAAGTACTTCGCGAGCGGGACCGTCGACCAGATGTCGATGTACGGGCGGATCGTGAGACCGCTCGGCAGCCAGCGGAACTTGCCCGTGACGTCCGAGAGCGGTTTCAGGGAGCTGGAGAGCATGACGTACACCGGCACCAGGACGAAGCCGGCGAGCAGGGTGAGGAAGATCCGCCGCGACCAGATGAAGGAGCGGGGCGGGGCCATCGGCGACCTGGAGTAAGAGGAACTAGACATCGGCCGACCTCCGTCCGCGAGAGGTGATCACCAGGTACACGCCGGTGACGACGAGCAGGAACAGGAGCAGCAGGACCGACATCGCCGAGCCGGTGCCGAAGTTCCAAGTGACGAACGAGGCCTGGTAGATGTGCACCGAGATGAGGTCCGCGGCTTCGGGTGCCGACCTGCCGAAGAGGACATACGGCGTGTTGAAGTCGTTGAACGTCCACAGGAACAGGACGAGGACCAGCACCTGGTTGACCGGGCGCAGCGACGGCAAGGTGATGCGGCGGATCTGCTGCAACAGGCCGGCGCCGTCGATCGACGCGGCCTCGTACAGCTCCTTGGGGATGTTCTGCAGACCGGCCATGACGATGAGGAAGGCGAACGGCCAGCCCTTCCACACGTGCACGATCAGCAGCGCGTAGAAGCTGTTGTCGCCGATCAGCCAGAACGACGGCTTGCTGGTGATGTGGAGTTGGTCGTGCAGGACGTGGTTCACCAGGCCGTTGTCGTGCTGGAACATGAAGACCCAGGTGATGACGGCCGCGTAGACCGGCAGCGCGTACGGGATGAGGAAGAGCGCTCTCAAGAGGCCCCGGCCGCGGAAGTTGTCCTGCATGTAGATCGCGGTGACGGTGCCGAGCAGCCAGCAGAACGCGACGGACAGCAGGGTGAAGACGACGGTGACGAAGAAGGAGTGGAGCAGCGCCTTGCCGACGGGGGCGCTGAAGTCCACCGAGACCTTGTAGTTGCCGAAACCGGTCCAAGGAGCGGTGCCCCAGTCGCGGATGTAGAACTGGGTGAGCTCCTTGAAGCTCATGACGATGCCGATGACCATCGGCACCAGGTGGACCAGGAGTTCGAGGATCAGGGCGGGCAGGAGCAGCAGATACGGCAGTCCGATCCGGCGGATCCGATCGGTACGGCGGCGGCGCGGCCCGGGGGCCGCCGTGGCGGAAGTGTCCTTCCGCTCGGCGGCCTCCGGGGTGACAGTGCTCGTCACAGTCGCACTCACTTCGCCGGCATCTGCTGCTGAGCCTTTTCGAGCTCCGCCTTGACCGACGCGGTCGTCACCGCGCGTCCCGCGGCGGCGTCGGCGAACAGGTCCTTGACGGCCGTGCCGACCGCCGTCTCGAACTGGGACTCGTCGGCGACCTGCGGGAGCGCGGCGGCGCTCTTGGCGAGGGTGTCCTTGAGGACGGCGTTCGCGGGGGTGTTGAACGCGGTGTCCTCCTGCGCGGTCTTCACCGGCGGGATGGAGCTGTACGCCGTGTTGAGGATCTTCTGCTCGGCGTCGCTCGTCATGAACTTCACGAACTTGGTGGAACCGTCCAGGTTGTCCGTGTTCTTGAAGACGGCGAGGTTGATGCCGGCCACCATCGAGTTGGTCTGCGCGCCGGTGCCCGGGGTGCCGGACTGCACGGGGATCGGGGCGATGCCGTACGAACTGTCGCTCATGCCCTGCGACTTGAGGTTGGCGGACGCCGACTGCCACATCAGCATCGCCGTCTTGCCCTTGGCGAAGTCGCTGACGGACTGGTTCTGCGCGTACTCGGCGTTGCCGACCGGGATGACCTTGTCCGTGGCCATCAGGTCGACGTACTGCTTGACCGCCGCCACGACACCGTCGTTGGTGAAGTCGGCCTTGCCGTCGGCGGTGAAGAAGTCCGCGCCGTGCTGCTTGGCGAAGACGAAGGCGTGGTGGATGTTCTCGGAGACGTTGGCGCCCTCGGCGCCGAGCACCTGCTTGCCCTTCGCCTGGATCTTCTTGCCGTCGGCCACCAACTCGGCCCAGGTGGCGGGCGGTTGGGAGATACTGGCGTCGGCGAATATCTGCTTGTTGTAGTAAAGCGCGTACGCCATCGAGTACAGCGGGACGGCGGCCGGGTCCTTGCCGGTGGCGCCGGTGGAGCCGAGCGCCGAGTCGACGAAGCGGTCCTTGCCGCCGATCTTCGCGAAGTTGGCCGTGCTCCACGGCAGGAAGGCGCCGGTGGCCTGCAGCGAGGCACTCCAGGTGTTGCCGATGTTCAGGACGTCGGGGCCCTGGCCGGAAGTCGTCGCCGTGAGGATCCGGTTGAGCAGGTCGGACCAGGGCACGACCTCCAGCTTCACCGTGATGCCGGTCTGCTTCTTGAACTTGTCGAGTTCGGGCTGGAGGACCTTCTTGTCGATCGCGATGCTGGCGCCCTGGTTGGAGGCCCAGTAGGTGAGCGTCTTGGGCGAGTCGTTGGATCCCCCACCCGTGGACGAACCGCCTCCGCAGGCCGTGGCCGCAAGGGCGAGTGACATGGTGACGGCGCCTACGGCCGCGGCTCGGATGCTGCGCATACTCCGGGTGTCCCTTCAGGGAATGCACTCACGACTTAATTTAGGACGTGAGTTAAACCTCGGAAGCCAGAGGCGTCAAGAGTTTGGACGCCACTCGTCGAACTCGGTCGTACCTCTTGACGACCGTGTTCACGGACCTGAAGCATTCCCCCGCGAGAGAGCGCTCCCAACCCCACCGGCGTTCATTTCATGAACAAGGAGAGCCGCGAAATGTCCTCAGTTCCCCGCAGAACCGTTCTCGGTGCGGCCGCGGCCGTGTCCGCGCTGGCAGCACTGCCGACCCCCGCCTCCGCCGCCCCCACGACTCCCGCCGCGAACAAGCCACTTGCCACCCTGCCGGGCGGCGGCGATCTCGGCCCCAACGTGATCGTCTTCGACCCGTCCACCGCCGGCATCCAGGCGAAGCTCGACCAGATCTTCGCCCAGCAGGAGACGGCCCAGTTCGGCACCGGCCGCTACCAACTGCTGTTCAAGCCGGGCACGTACAGCGGGCTCAACGCCCAACTCGGCTTCTACACCTCGATCTCCGGCCTCGGCCTCTCCCCCGACGACACCACGATCAACGGTGACATCACGGTCGACGCCGGCTGGTTCAACGGCAACGCCACGCAGAACTTCTGGCGTTCGGCGGAGAACCTCGCGCTGGTCCCCGTCAGCGGTACGAACAGGTGGGCCGTGGCTCAGGCGGCCCCCTTCCGTCGTATGCATGTGCGCGGCAGCCTCAACCTCTCCCCGAACGGCTACGGCTGGGCCAGCGGCGGCTACATCGCCGACAGCCGGATCGACGGCCAGGTCCAGCCGTACTCGCAGCAGCAGTGGTACACCCGCGACAGCGCGATCGGCAGCTGGCTCAACGGCGTCTGGAACATGGTCTTCTCAGGCGTCCAGGGCGCACCGGCACAGGGCTTCCCGAACCCGGTGTACACCACCCTCGCCACGACACCCGTCTCCCGCGAGAAGCCCTTCCTGTACCTGAACGGCACCGAGTACCGCGTCTTCCTCCCCGAGAAGCGCACCAACGCGAGCGGCGTGACCTGGGGCAACGGCACACCGCGCGGCACCTCGCTGTCCCTGTCCCAGTTCTACGTCGCGAAGCCGGGCGTCACGGCGGCCACCCTCAACCAGGCGCTCACCCAGGGACTTCACCTCCTGCTGACCCCGGGCATCTACCACCTGGACCAGCCGATCCAGGTGAACCGCGCCAACACCGTTGTCCTGGGCCTGGGTTACGCAACTCTCGTCCCCGACAACGGAGTTACGGCCCTCAAGACCGCCGACGTCGACGGCGTACGGCTGGCCGGGTTCCTGATCGACGCGGGCACGGTCAACTCGAACACCCTGCTGGAAGTTGGCCCGTCAGGCACGACGACGGACCACTCGGCCAACCCGACCACCGTGCAGGACGTGTTCGTCCGCATCGGCGGCGCGGGCGCGGGCAAGGCCACCACCAGCATGGTCATCAACAACCGCCACACCATCGTCGACCACACCTGGCTCTGGCGCGCCGACCACGGCACGGGCATCGGCTGGGACACCAACCGGGCCGACTACGGCCTCGTCGTGGGCGGCGCGGACGTGCTGGCCACCGGCCTGTTCGTCGAGCACTTCAACAAGTACGACGTGCAGTGGAACGGCGAGCGGGGCCGCACGATCTTCTTCCAGAACGAGAAGGCGTACGACGCCCCGAACCAGGCCGCGATCCAGAACGGCTCGATCAAGGGCTACGCCGCGTACAAGGTCGCCGACAGCGTGACCGTGCACGAGGGCTGGGGCCTGGGCAGTTACTGCTACTACAACGTCGCCCCGACGATCGTCCAGCACAACGGCTTCGCCGCCCCGAACCGTTCGGGCGTGAAGTTCCACGACCTGCTCGTCGTCTCGCTCGGCGGCCAGGGCCAGTACGAACACGTCATCAACGAGACGGGCTCCCCGACTTCGGGCACGTCGACCGTGCCGTCCACGGTGGTCTCGTACCCCTGAGACCCGGGAGTCCCCGAGACCCCGGGAGTCCCCGAGATTCCGGGAGTCGTCGAGACCCCCGGAGTCCCCGATTACGTGGCGGGTGCGGGCCGAAGCTCCCCCTTCGGTCCGCACCCGCCACCGTCACCGGACGGTCACCGCGTTCGGCGCCGGGGCGTACCCCGTCGGCCGGGCGGTGAACGTCCCCCGGCCCTGGGTCCGGCTGCGCAACCGCGTTGCGTAGCCGAAGAGTTCGGCCAGCGGCACGGTAGCCGTGACGATCGCCGAACCCGTGCGCGTCGTCGAGCCGGTGACACGGCCGCGCCGGGCGGCCAGGTCGCCGAGCACGCCGCCGACCGCGTCCTCGGGCACGGTGACGGTGACCTCGACGACCGGTTCGAGGAGGACCGCCGTACAGGCGCGCAGGGCTTCGCGCAGGCCGAGGCGGCCGGCCGTGCGGAACGCCTGCTCCGACGAGTCCTTCACATGGGTCGCCCCGTCGGTCAGCGTCACGCGCAGCCCGGTCACCGGGAAGCCGCCGATCGGCCCCTCGGCGAGGGCGTCACGGCACCCGGCCTCCACCGAGCGGACGTACTCCTGCGGCACGCGTCCGCCCACAACCGCCGAGCGGAACTCGAAGCCGAGGCCGTCCAGCGGTTCGACGTCGAGCACGACATGCGCGAACTGGCCTGATCCGCCGTCCTGTTTGACGTGCCGGAAGACCAGTCCGGACACCCCGCGCACGACCGTCTCGCGGTAAGCGACCCTGGGGCGGCCGACGTTGACGTCCACACCCGTGGCCTGGCGGATCTTCTCCACCGCGACCTCCAGGTGCAGTTCGCCCATGCCGGACAGGACCGTCTGGCCGGTCTCGGCGTCGGTGCGGACGGCCAACGACGGGTCCTCCTCGGCCAGTCGGGCGAGCGCCGACGCCAACCGGTCGGTGTCGGTGCTCCTGCGCGCCTCGACCGCCACCGAGACCACCGGGTCGGCGACCGCGGGCGGTTCGAGGACGAGCGGGGCGTCCGGTGCGCACAGCGTCGAACCGGCGCGGGCCGACTTCAGTCCGACCACGGCGACGATGTCCCCGGCGATGGCCCGGTCCAACCGTTCGTGCCGGTCGGCCTGCACCCGCAGGATGCGCCCGATCCGCTCGGTGCGCCGCGCGCCCGGGTCCCACACCGTGTCTCCCTTCTCGATCGTGCCCGAATAGATCCGCAGGTACGTCAGCCGCCCGGTCGCGGTCGCACTCACCTTGAACGCCAGTGCGGCCAGCGGCACTTGAGGATCCGCCGCCCGCTCCTGCTCGCCGCCGTCGCCGTCCGTCCCCCGCACCGCCGGAACGTCCGACGGCGACGGCAGATACGCCACTACGGCGTCCAGCAGCGGCTCGATGCCGCGGTTGCGGTAGGCCGAGCCGCACAGCACGACCACGCCGTCGCCGGTGCGGGTGAGGTCGCGCAGGGCGGAGCTCAACGTCTCGGCGGACAGGGCCGATCCGTCGTAGAACTCCTCCAGCGCACCGGCGTGCAGCTCCGCCACCGCCTCCTCCAGCAGCCGTCTGCGCCGCCGCGCCGCCGCCAACAGGCCTTCCGGGACCGGGAGTTCCGCAGGTGTGTCACTGCCGTCGGTCCACACCAGGGCACGCATCCGGAGCAGATCGACGACACCCGTGAAGCCGTCCTCCGTGCCGATCGGCAACTGCACCACCAGCGGCGCCGGATGGAGCCGTTCCCGGATCGAGGCGACGGCCGTGTCGAGGTCGGCGCCCGCGCGGTCCAGCTTGTTGACGAAGGCGATGCGCGGGACGCCGTACCGGTCGGCCTGGCGCCACACCGACTCGCTCTGCGGCTCGACGCCCGCGACGGCGTCGAACACGGCGATCGCGCCGTCGAGGACGCGCAGGGACCGTTCCACCTCGTCGGCGAAGTCGACGTGGCCCGGGGTGTCGATCAGGTTGATCCGGTGACCGTCCCAGGCGCAGGTGACGGCCGCGGCGAAGATGGTGATCCCACGGTCGCGCTCCTGGGGGTCGAAGTCGGTGACGGTCGTTCCGTCGTGGACCTCACCGCGCTTGTGGGTGGTGCCGGTGAGGTAGAGGAACCGCTCGGTGACGGTGGTCTTGCCGGCGTCGACGTGGGCGAGGATGCCCAGGTTGCGGACGGCGGAGAGCGGAGTGGTGAGAGGGCGTTCGGTGCGCACGGCCCATGGCCTTTCGAAAGTGGATTCCATGCAGGGCAGCGCAATTCCCGTGCGGGAGAGTTGACTTGACGGAACGTCAGAAAGCTGTCACGTCACGGGCATCCGGTACCGGCCGCGCAGCGGGCACCGGACGGCCCAAGACACCAGGATCACCTCGTACCGGGAGCGGGGAACGACGACAGCGGTGCTGTTACGCACGGCCGGGCTCCCCTCACTCGTCAACGGATGTGGCGAGTGTAGGGAAGCCCGGGGCGCGGAGCACGGGATTTATCAGGTGCGGGTCAGGCGCAGGTGGGAACGCCGTCCAGCCAGGCCGGTCCCTGGATGTAGATGTTGGTCATCCAGGCCTTGTAGTCGGGCAGATAGGCCCAGGCGTCGTTGGTGTAGCCGTCGGAGGTGACGGTCTCCGCGTGCTTCTGGCACTCGACGCGGATGCTGGTCGCGTCGGGGAAGGCGTAGACGCGCGTGGCACCGACCGAGGGTGCGGTCTTCGTCCAGACGCCGGTGCCCCAGGTCTGGAAGACATGCCCGGTCACCGCACCGGTGTTGACGCGGACGGCCCCGAAGTAGTCGCCGCCCAGGCGGACATCACTGACCATCAGATGCGTGCCGGACTGCCGCGCCTCGACCATCTTGCCCGCGCCGATGTAGATCGCGATGTGGTGCAGGTCGTCCGAGGTGCCGTACGCGAGCAGGTCGCCGGGGAGCAGCGGGGCGAGGCCCTGGGCCGCCGTGAAACGGGCGGCGGCGCGGGTCGTGTAGTACTGCCGGCTCGCGTCGCCGTTGAGGATGTCGGAGCCGGCGGCCCGCGCGTAGGCGTAGCGGACGAGACCCGAGCAGTCGAAGCCGACCCGCTCGCCGTCCTGCCTGCTGGCCTCGTCGTGGCCGTCGTAGCGGCCCAAGGTGGCGCCCGGTTGGTCGCCGTGGCCGCCGCTCCACGTGTACCAGGTGCCCGCGTCGACCTCGGCGCAGGCCGCGGCGATCGCGCTCTGCGCGGCGGCCGAGGCGCCCGGTGCGAGGACGCCGCAGCTGCCGGCCGCCGGTGCGGCGACGGCCGCGGGCGCCCAGAGGAGGAAGGCGAACAGTCCGATGAGTGTGCCGATGATTCCGGTCCGCCGGAGCATGCCGGGACCCCCGTTTCCTGTGGTCCGTACGTGGTCGTGCACCAGCCTGCCGACCTCGGCCCGGCCGGTCGAGGACCCCGCGACACCCCACCCCGAAGGGCAACGGGAAACCTTTGGGAAACCCCCTCCCACCAGGGGCAGTTGGCCCTGCGCGGTCAGGGCTTCGCACACGCGGGGGTGAAGGACACGGGCAGGCCCGGCATCAGTGTCCTGCGCTCCTCGGGGCCAACTGCCTTCCGCAGACGGCAGATTCGGCTGAGCCGGTCGCCGGGGTCCAGGTCCCACAGTCGTACGGTCCCGTCGTTGCTGCTGCTCGCCAGGGTCTGTCCGTCGGGCGCGAACGCGACGCCCCACACCGCGTTCGTGTGCCCGGTGAGCGTGGCCCACGGCCGCCGCGCGGCCACGTCCCAGAGCCGTACCGTACGGTCGCTGCCGCTGCTCGCGAGGAGGTGGCCGTCCGGCGAGAAGGCGAGGCCGCGCACGGATCCGGTGTGGCCGGTGAGGGAGGCCTCGAAGCGGCGGTGGCGGACGTCCCACAGGCGGACGGTGCCGTCGTTGCTGCTGCTCGCGAGGGTCCGCCCGTCGGGGCTGAAGGCGACGCCCCGGACCGCGCCGGTGTGGCCCGTGAGGGTGGCGAGCGGGCGGTGGGTCGCCGTGTCCCAGAGGCGGACGGTCAGGTCGTCGCCGGCGCTGGCGAGGGTGCGGCCGTCGGGGCTGTACGTGACATCGTTGGCAGAGTCCAAGTGGCCGTTGAGAACGGCGAGTTGGCGGTGGCTCCGGACGTCCCAGATGCGGGCCGTGCGGTCGGCGCCGGCTGAGGCGAGGGTGCGGCCGTCGGGCGCGAACGCGACCGAGAAGACGTCCCCGGTGTGGCCGGTGAGGGTCGCGAGCGCGCGGTGCGAGCGGACGTCCCACAGCCGGATGGTGCCGTCCGAGCCCGCCGACGCGAGGGTCCGCCCGTCCGGGGAGAACGCCACCGAGAACACGCTCTCGCGGTGGCCCGTGAACGTCGTCACGACCCGGTGCCGGGCCACGTCCCACAGCCGGACGGTGTGGTCCGCGTCGGCCGTCGCGAGGAGTGTCCCGTCCGGGCTGTACGCGGCCTGCGACACCTCGGTGAACGGGCGGGCCGTCAGGACCGGTCCACGCAGGTCCCACAGCACCACCGACTGGTCGAAGCCGCCGGTGGCGAGGGTCGTTCCGGTGGAGTTCACGGCGACGGACATCACGTAGTCGGTGTGCCCGGCGAGGACCGCGGCCGGGCGCCCCGTGCGCACGTCCCACAAGCGGGTCGTACCGTCGCCGCCCGCGCTGACGACCGTGCCGCCGTCGGGCGTGTAGGCCACGGCGTTGACGTCGTCGCTGTGTCCGGTGAGCGTCGCCGTGGACCGGTGCGAGGCCACGTCCCACAGGCGTACGGTCCGGTCGACGCCGCCGGAGGCCACGCTCCGCCCGTCCGGCGCGAACGCCACCCCGAGCACCTCGTCGGTGTGCCCCCTGAGTACCGCGAGGGACCGCCCCCGGTCGGTGTCCCACAGCCGTACGGTCCGGTCGGAGCCGCCCGAGGCCAGCGTCCTGCCGTCCGGGGCGTAGGCCAGCGAGTTGACCCGGCCGGTGTGCCCGGCGAGCCGTACCCCGGTCGGCTTGTCGCCGGCGATGTCCCAGAGTTGGACCGTTCCATCGTCCCCGGCGACCGCGAGGGTACGGCCGCGGGGGTCGAAGGCGAGGGCGCGGGCGCCGGTGGTGCTCGCGGGGAGCAGGGCCCGCACCCGGTGGTCGGCGGTGCCCCAGATCCGTACCGGCCCGTCGCTGGACGTCGCCGCGAGGGTGGCCCCGTCGGGGCTGAAGCCGACGGACCGGACCCGTCCGGGGAGGGTGAGCGTGGCGGTCGTACGGTGATCGCTGGTGCGGCGCAGTTGTACGGTGCCGTACGCGCCGGCCGTCGCGAGGAGTCTGCCGTTCGGTGCGAAGGCGACGGCGTTGACCGGGCCGTGCCGGCCGACGAGGCGGGCGGAGAAGGCCTGCGCCTGGGTGCTGAGCAGGGCGCCGCGGGCCTCGGGGGTGTGGTCGGCGCGGTAGGCCTCCTCGGCGAGGAGCATCGAGGCCTCTGGCTGGCTGCCGGCCAGGGAGGTGGACTGCACGGCGAGGGCCTGGGAACGGGCCACACGTTCCTGGTCGAGGGCGCTCGCGCGCTGCTGGTAAGCGAGGCCGCCTGCGGTCAACGCGAGGCCGAGCAGGACGGCCAGGGTCGCGAACAGGGCCTGGCGGAACCGGATCTGACGTCTCGCCAGATGCTGACGGGCGTCCTCCTCCGCCTGGCCGGCTTTGAGGAAGGCCTCTTCGCGGGGGCCGAGGCGGCCGCGGCCGTCGAGTTCGTCGGCCCAGGCGCGGACCGTGTCGAGGCGGGTGCCGCGGTAGAGGGCGGACGGGTCGCGGTTCTCGCGCTCCCATTCGGCGGCGGCGTGGGCGAGTTGCTGGTGGATGAGGAGTCCGGCACGGTCGGCGTCGATCCAGTCGCGCAGCCGGGGCCAGGCGTGCAGCAGGGCCTCGTGGGTGATCTCGACGGTGTCACGGTCCACGGTGATCAGCCGGGCCCGGACGAAGACGTCGAGGGCTGCCGACGCGGCGTCCGCGTCGGCGAGTTGCTCCATCAGGGCGCTGCGGCCCGCACGGCGCCGGGTCGCGACGATGCCCTCGTCGGAGACGTGGACGAGCCGGGACAGGACGCGCCGGATGGTCTTCTGCTCGGCCGGGTACAGCTGGGCGAACACGGTCTCGGCGGTGCGGGCGATGGCGCCCTGGATGCCGCCGGTGCGCTCGTACCCGGCGACGGTGAGGGTGGTGTCCTCGCGCTGCTGCCAGGTGGCGAGGAGGGCGTGGGAGACGAGGGGCAGGGCGCCGGACGGGGTGTCGTCGGGGGTGTTGGAACGGTCCACGGTGCCCGCTTCGTCGCGCAGACCCGCGTCGCGCAGGAGGAGCGGGACCAGGCCGGGTTCGAGGGTGACGCCGGCGAGTTCGGCGGGACGGGTGATGGACGCGCGCAGTTCCGCCACGGACATGGGCAGCAGGACGAACAGGCCGTCGGTGAACACCGGTGCCAGTTCCGGGAGTTCGAGGCAGCGGCCGGTGAAGTCGGCGCGGACGCCGAGCACGACGACGGCAGGGTCCGGGCCGGTGGACAGCGCCCACAGGACCCGTACGAAGGCCCGTCGCTCGCTCTCGTCGGAGCAGAGGGTGAACAGTTCCTCGAACTGGTCGACCAGCAGCACCGGCAGGACCGGTGGCGGGCGGCGGCCGTCCGCGCCGGGCGGGGCGCCCCCGGAGCGGGTGCGGACCGCATCCAGCAGGGCCTCGGGGTGGTCGGTCAACTCCTGTGCGGTGAGGTCGAGATCGCTGCCGATGACCTTCGCCGTCCGTTCGAGGAGTTCCTCCAGGGGATGGGCGGTGGGCGTGAGCGCGACCACCGGCCAGCGCTCGGCGCCGGGCATCGGGAAGCCGCCGGGGCGGCGCAGTGCCGGGACGAGACCGGCGTTCAGGAGCGAGGACTTGCCGGCGCCGGACGGGGCGACGAGCAACAGCGGTCCACCGCCCACGCGTTGGAAGACCCGCTCGACGAGCGCGGCCGTGGCCCGCTCCCGGCCGAAGAACCAGGCCGCGTCCTGCGGGGTGAACGCCGACAGTCCGCGATACGGACAGGTGGGCGTACCGGTGTCGGCGGCCGCCCCGCCGCCGCGCTCCGCCGGGCCGGTCTCGCGCACCAGCCGGAGCAGCTCGCCGTCGGCGCGCAGGATGTGGTCGCACTGACGGGCCACGTCGACGGTCGCCCGCTTGACGCCGGTCTCGATCTTGCTGAGATAACCCTTGCTGTAGTGCGTCTGACGTGCGAGATCGGCCAGCGACAGGCCGCGCTCCCGGCGCAGCCGTCTCAGCTGTGCGGGAAAGGACGGCGTGGCCTGTGCGGTGCTTCCCGGCTGGTCGGACCGGTCCACGCCCGCCTGTTCGTACTGCTGATCCCCCAAGGCATCCCCCTGGCACTGGCCTGTCCGGATCGTGGGACGGCGGATGCCCAGGTTACTGCGGGGGTCGCACAGGGAGGCGGCACTTTCACCCGGAGTGGCGAAAACGGAACGGCCGGGACCGGTGTGGACCGGTCCCGGCAGCGCTCCCCCGTGGCGGGAGATCCCGCTACGGCCTGTTGAGGACGATGGAGTTGATGGGCGTGAAGTTACGGAGGAGGCCGTTGTCCTGGGCGATCGTGTCGGTGCAGTTCGTGCCGTTGGACCCGTTGCACAGGGTCACGGACGCGCCGCCGGTCTGGTTGTTGAGGATCCAGTGCTGGCCGAACTGGTTGCTGAGGTTGTGGGCGCCGTAGCTGTAGTACACGTCGGTCGGGTGCGGGTTGTCCTTCGGGACCACTCCCTCGCCGTAGATGCAGACCGCCCCGGACGGGCATCCGTCCCAGGGGACCCCGCCCGCGGGCTTCGCCTGGGCCGCCCCGCTCATCGCCACCACGGCGATGGTCGCGGTCGCGAACGCGGCGGCGGTGCTCAACATCTTGCGCATGTCTCCCCCTAGTGGGTCTCCTGCGTCGTCGCAGGCCGTGCTTCGTGCTGACGGGGATCAGCCTGTCCCGGGGGAGTCCGGGGGTCGACGGGTTTCCTGTTGCCCGTCCGGGGGACGACCGGGAAACCCAGTGTGATCAGGGGTTTTGCGGGCCGGCGGTCAACCGGCGCGTCGCTCGGACGGCCGCCGCGGACCGAGCCCCAGTCGCTTCAGCGCGTATGTGTCCAGCCAGCTCAGCACGCCGTTGAGGATCAGGGTCATCACCACCAGGACGATCAGGCCGGCGAACTCGGTCGCGGCGTCGAGGTTCATGGCGGAGGTGAACAGTTCGTGGCCGACGCCTTCGGAGGAGGCGATGAACTCGCCGCCGATGACGCCGAGGATCGCGAGCGGGCCGCCGGTCTTGAGCGCGGCGAAGAAGGGGGCGGCGAGGGTGGGGATCGTGACGTAGCCGAGGACGTGGTGGCGACGGCCGCCCATCACCTGGACGATCTCGACGAGTTCGCGCTCGCGAAGACGCAGGCCGAGGTAGACGTTGTAGAAGACGACGAAGGACACGCCCGTGACGGCGATGTTGATCTTCGACCAGGGGCCGATGCCGAAGAACAGCAGGAAGAGCGGCGCGAGGGCGATCTTGGGGATGCCGTTGACGGCGGCGACCAGGGGTTCCAGGACCCGGCCCGCGAGCGGGAAGGAGCCCAGGAGGAGGCCCATCACCGTGCCGAGCACCACGCCGATGGCGAATCCGGCGGCCACCTCGATCGACGTCACCCTGATGTCGGTCCACCCGGAGGAGGAGCCGAGCAGTTTCCACAGAGCGTGCGACACGTCGGTCGGCTTGCTGACCGCGTACTCCGGTAGGACCGGTCCACTCATCACCTGCCAGAGGACCAGGCAGAGCGCGATCACCGCGAGACGCAGGGCCACCACGATGGCCGTGTCCCGCCAGCGGTCGTTGTTCCTGCGGCGTCGTTCGGTCGCGACCGCGACCTCGGTCGTGCTCTCGGGCGTGTCGGTGGCAGTCGCCATCGTCTGCTCCTTCCGCTTTCTCGCCGGCCGTGTCATGGGAGGTACTTGTTGGTCCAGTCGCTCGTGGTGACCTTGGCCCCGTCGGGGAGCGCGCCTATCGCGTCGATGAAGGCCGTCGTGGTGTTCCAAGTGGCGGCGTCCATCGAGGACTTGGCCGGCCAGTCGACCTGTTCGAGGCTGCCTTCGAGGACCTTGGCCGGTACGCCGGGCAGCGCCTTCCGCGCTACGGCCAGCACGGTCTTGTCCTGCTTGTCGGCGAGGTGCGTCCGCATGTAGGCGGTGCCCTGCTGGACGGCCGTGACGAACTTCTTCGCGATGTCGGCGTGCCCACTCGCGTAGCTCTTCTGGGCGACCACGAACTGGCTGTATCCGGAGTGTGTGGCGTCCCATTCGGGCACGGTCAGAGGCGTCGCCACGACGATGCCGTCGCCGGAGTCCGCGATCTGCAGGGGAAGCGGTTCCGAGGTGACGAACCAGTCGATCTCGTGGTTGTTGAGCGCGGCCTTGTCCGCGACCGGGCTGGGCAGCGACACCCACTTCAGCTTGGTGGGGTCGACGCCGTGGGATTTGAGGAAGATGCCGGCCTCGGCCTTGGTGTTGGCCGAGCTGGCTCCCGCGGTCGAGTCGGCCAGGGCCGTCGCGACGTCGGCGGCCGGGGTGGAGGCGGTCAGGTCGTGGTCCTGGGCGAACTTCTTGCTGACGACGAGCCCGAGCGGATTGCCGAGCCCGTCGGCGGCGAGCGCGGTCTCCGGGAGGCCCTTGGAGAGCGCGGTCACGAACCCGGTCGGGCTGTCGTGGAGGAACTGCACGGAGCCCGCCTGGAGGGCCGAGGGTCCGGTCGCGGCGGTCAGCGTCACGTACTTGATCTTGAGTCCCTGCTTGCGGAAGTAGCCGTTGGCGTCGGCCACTTTGAGGGGCAGGTCGAAGATGTTGCCGCCGGTGCCGACCGTCACGGTGGTGAGTCCGTCGGCGCTCGCCGAGGAGTCGCCGCCGCACGCGGTCAGCAGCGCCGTGCCGAGCGCCATGGTCGCCGCCAGCGCGACGGCGGTACGGGGGTCCGCGGTGCGTAGTCTCATGAGGTCTCCTGTCACCATGCCTGCTGCGTACGGAAGAAGCGCTTCCAGAAGTCGAGCCGGGCGGGCTCCGCGACCGGGACCGGTCCAAAGCCCTCGCCGACCTGCATGACCGTCGCCGAATCGGGGCTGTACGGCGGCCAGTTCGGCAGTCCGGGGCCGTTCGGGTCGCCGGTGGCGACGAAGTTGGCCCAGTAGCCGGACATGGTCGCCGCGACGGCCCGGTCCTCTGCGGTCCACTCGGCGTCGTCCTGGTCGAGGTTGTCGAGGACGAAGTCGATCTCGGAGCTGTGCGAGGCGCGCCGGGGGTTCTGCCCACCTGCCGGTGAGCGGTGGGTCCAGAAGTACGTGTGGACCGGCCGGTCCGCGTGTCTGGCCCAGTCCGTGCCCCAAAGGAACGTGGAGACACGGGCGTTGTCGCGTACGGCCGCGCTGTGCGCCCGGCCCGCCGCGTCGTCGTCGGCCGCCGGGTACAGCCGCAGGAACTCGTCGGCCATCTCGCCGAACTTGCGGTGGGCGGCGGCCGTGTAGTCGTCGAGGGTGACGTGGACGGGTGGCATGCCCGGGCGCCAGGCCTTCTCGCCGGCCGTGCGGTAGGCGGCGAAGGTGCTCTCGGGGACGGCTCCGCTCTCGTCACGGTTGTTGCCGGCGAGGTAACCGACGTTGTTCTGGAGCCCTTTGGCGTACGTCTCGTCGTAGCCGGCGGGGAGCACCCAGCCGTCGACGACGGGCCGGAACAGCGGCGGTTTCGCCGAACTCCCGGTCTCCACCATGGAGTCGACGGCCGCGTCCCCGTCGACGAGCTTCTGCCAGGGCAGCGACCGCAGCAGCGCGAGCGAGGGCCCGCCGCGCTCCTCGGCGTACCGTGCGCCCGCGCTCTCGGCGTCGGGCAGGGTGCGGTACGACGTTGCCAGGTACCGGAGTTCGGGGTCGCGCGCGTGGCGGGCGTGGCTCTGGGCGACGGCGCGGTGGAAGAGGCCCTGGGCGAGCGGGGACATGGCCAGGAAGTTGACCGCTCCGGCTCCGGCGGACTGTCCGGCGATGGTGACGCGGCCGGGGTCGCCGCCGAAGTTGGTGATGTTGTCGCGGACCCAGCGCAGGACGGCGACGCAGTCGAGGAGGCCGTAGTTGCCGGAGGCGTGGTGGCCGGACTCGGCGCTGAGTTCGGGGGTGGCGAGGAAACCGAAGGCGCCCAGGCGGTAGTTGAAGGTGACGACGACGAGTCCTCTGCGGGCGAGGGCCTCGCCGTCGTAGCGGGGGCTCGCGCCGGTGCCGACGCGGAAGCCGCCGCCGTAGATCCAGACCAGGACCGGGCGGCGCTCCTCGGTGGAGGTTGCACCGGTCCAAACGTTGAGGTTCAGGCAGTCCTCGCTCATCGGGAGGTCGATCCCGGCGATCTCGCTGTTGGGGGCCTGCGGGCACATCGGGCCGAAGGTGCGGGCCGCGCGCACACCGGGCCAGGTCGGCGGGGGCTGGGGCGGGCGCCAGCGCAACTCCCGTACTGGGGGCGCCGCGTAGGGGATGCCGCGGAACACGGTGAGCGCGTGGTCGCGGCCCGGTATGCCCTCCACCAGCCCTGCCTCGGTTTCCACTGGGTGGCGCATGAAGACCCTTTCTCGTGTGCGGCGAGCGGTCGGTCAGTCGGTGGCGTGGGCGGGGCTGTCGCGGGCGGAGCGCAGCAGGAGTGCCTGGCGGGCTGAGGCCACGTGGTGGCGCATCGCGGCGACGGCCGCCTCGGGGTTGCGGGTGACGATGGCGAGGAGGATCGCCTGGTGCTCCTCCAGCGAACCGGCGCGCGGGTGCGGGGCGGAGAGGTTGCGGTACTGGCGCATGACGAGCGGGTAGAGCAGCGTGTCGTAGGCCTTGGCGAGGGTCTGCTGGTGGGCGGCCTGTTTGACCTGCTGGTGGAAGAGGCGGTTGCCGCGCGAGTAGGCGGCCTGGTCGCCGCGTGCCTTGCAGTCCTCCATCTCCCGCAGGGTGGCGCGGAGTTGGGCGATCTCCTCGTCGGTGGCGCGCTCGGCGGCCTTCCCGGCGAGGGCGGACTCCAGCGTCTCGCGCGCCTCCAGGATGTCCGCGGCCTCCTCGACGGAGAAACTCCGGGTGCGGACACCGCGGTTGACCTCGCTGGTGACGTAGCCCTCCTGGGTCAGCCGGACCAGCACCGCGCGCATGGTGCTGCGCGAGACGTTGAACATCCTGGTCAGGTCGGCCTCGGTGAGCCGGGTGCCCGGCTCGACGCTGCCCGACAGGAGCAGCGAGCGCAGCCCGTCGTAGGCCTGGCTGTGCCGGGTGGGCGACGTCCGGCCCGGATCCACGACGTCGTCGTAACCGCTGATGTCCACCTTGATCACCTGTGTGTTCTCGGAAGGGTTGCCGGCCGCTGATGTCGGCCGTCCCGGGAGTATGTCCCGTTCAGGCGCCTTCTTCGGTCAGCCCGGGGTACAGCCGTCGTGCCGTGCCGGCGAAGATCGCCTGCCGGGCGTCGTCCGGGAGTACGGCCAGGACGTCCTCCGCGAGTCGCAGCAGTTCGGGCAACGACTGTTCCGCCGCAGGGCAGTTGGAGCCCCAGGCGATCCGTTCGGCGCCGAACGCGGCTACGACGGGTTCGAGGAAGTCGGCCGCCGCGTCACCGGCGTCGTACAGCCGCTCCAGATTGCGGTGGGTGAGTTTCAGGAACAGGCCCGCGTGCTGGGCGAGTTCGGCTACATCGGCACCGGCGCGGGCGGGCGAGGCGGCGATGTCCGGGTAGCCGATGTGGTCGAGGAGGACCCGGACGTCCGGGAACCGCTCCAGCACCTGCCGGAGTTGCTTGGTCGCCGCCCCGAGCCGCATCTGAAGACAGACGGTGATGTCCAACTCCCCCGCCCGACGCCAGAATTCATACGTCTCGGGAGCCGCGAACCACTCCCCCTGCGTCGGCACCGTGCTGCCGCTCGTGAACAGCCGCACGCCTGCGAGCCCTCCGTCACCGACCGCGTTCGCCAGGATGTCGGCGGCGTCCGGCCGCAGCGGATCGAAGGTGCCGACGGCGGCGAAACGTCCGGGGCGGCTGCGACAGCTGTCGAGGACATAGGAGTTGTCGTAGCCGTAGGCCGTGGTGGCCTGGACGAGGACGGCCTGGCCGATGCCCGCCTCGTCCATGCGGGTCACCATCCCGGCGGCTGTCACCGGCCGGGACTCGGCCCACGCCGACTGCTTGCCGCCGATCGGCGCCCGCGGGTACCGGGCCTGGTCCTCCGAGATGATGTGGCAGTGTGCGTCGACCACGTCCATGGTCCAACTCCCTTGTGCAGTACGTCGTTTCGGTCAGGCGTCGGGGTGGTCGCCGGCGGCGAACAGGGCGTGCGGGTCGGTCGGGAAACCGGGGTCGAGAAGTCCCTGGTCCCGGGAGAACCGCACGAGCGCGGCGAGGCTCGGCTCGTTGGCGTCGATGCCGTAGGGGACGGGGTCGCCGCCGATCTGCCGGGCCTGGCGGGCGAAGCGGGGTTGAGCCAACCAGTCGGGATCGGCAGCGAGTTGCCTGCGCTTGCTGTCGGCAAAGGCCGTGTAGAGCTTGGCGGGGAGGGCGGGGTCGCGTTCGACGAGGTCGGAGCGGAGGGCGATGAGGGAGTGCAGCGGGTAGATGCCGGTGCGCAAGTACCAGTCCACGGCGAGGACTTCGGCGGCCGGGAAGAGCGGGTACGGCCCGTCGCCGACCCCCTCGTCCGCCGCCGCCCAACCCTCCCGGGGTGCGCCGGCCCGGCCGGTGCCCGCGTTGCCGGTGAACGCGGCGTCGATGTCACCGGCGCGCAGCAGCTCGCCCAACGACCGTCCGTCCGCGACCCGTTCGACGTTCGGCGGGGTGCGGCCCTCGATGTGGTCGTCGTCGTCCACCACCCAGGTGATCTTCTCGACGTCCACGCCGTACTGCTCGGCGAGGATGCCGCGCACCCACACCCCGGTGGTCACCGTGTACGCGCGGACCCCGACCCGGCGGCCCTCCAGGTCGCGGGGCGCGCGGATGGCCGAGTCCTCGGCGCACTGCACGTCTCCGTGGTGGAAACGCCGGTTGAGGAACACGGGGATCGCGGTGAGCGGGACGCCTTCCTGCCTGGCCATCAGGTAGGAGACGGGGGCGAGTTCGCACACGTCGAACTCCAGGTCGCGGATCATCCGCCGGTAGGCGCCGATGACCGGCCGGACCTCGACCGGTTCGACCCGGTACCCGTCCACCTCGACCTCGCCGTCGAGAAGCGCCTGCCCGTGCGGGTACTCCCCGAGGGCCACCGAGAGCTTCTGCATTGCCTGCCTTCCGTTCCATGGATGTGTGGGCCACGGCCGTTCGCCCGGCTGCTCATCCGCCGAGCCGCGCGGGCTCCACGCCGAGGGCCGCGCAACTCCCCTCCACCAGCTCGTCGAAGGAGACGGGCCGGGGCAACACGCCCTGCTCCAGGGCGTATTGGGCGGCCTGCGCGAACGGTCCGCGCAGCGCCTCGAAGCCGACGGGGCTAAAGTCCACGGGGCTGGTCGGCGAGAGCGCGGCGCGCATCGCGTCGTAGGCGGCGCAGAGGGCGGCGGAGTGCTCGCGGGCGGCGGCCTCGGTGACGCCGATGACGTGGTTGACGGGGGCGAACCCCTTGGTGAGCGCCCACTGTTGGGCGACGTCGGACGCGTCCGGGATCGCGGTGCGGATGCGGTCGTCGACCGGGAGTTCGTTGCCCATGATCCCGAAGTCGAGGCGTCCTTCGAGGAAGTCGGCCTGGAGCCGGGCGCCTTCCGGGGCCCGCTTCACCCAGGCCGGGTCCTCGTGCTCGTCGACGTGACCGTCCTCGTAGACGACCCAGCCGACGTCGCGCAGGTCGACCCCGTACTGCTCGCTCAGGAAACCGCGTACCCACACGCCGGTGGTCTGGCTCCAGGAACGGACGCCGACGGTGCCGCCCTCGATGTCGGCGAGCGTCAACTCGCCGCAGGTGACCAGGGTTTGATGCTGGTGGCGGCCGAGCGTGGTGACCGGGAGCAGCACGACGGGCTTCCCGTGGGCGACGGCCTGGAGCAGCGTGACGACCGCCAGCTCGCAGAGGTCCACGTCCGTGTCGTTGACGAAGCCGCGCGAGGCCTTGTGCACGGGCCGTACGTCGAGCCGTTCGAGGTCCGTCCCGGTGGCGCGGACGGCGGTCTCCGCGGCGGCCGCGAGGTCGTCGCGGCCCAGAACCATCTTCATCCCGTGCTCCTCTTCCGATGGAACCGCTCGTGGTGCCGGCGCAGCAGATCGGCCCCGTAGTCGTTGCCGTTCGGGGTGCGGACCACGGTGTGGATGTGTTTGCGCGAGGGCACGTCGTTGTCGAACATGACCCCGGCCTGGTGCTCGAACTCGACGAGGATCACCGGGCTGTGGAGGCGGTAGTAGAAGGCGCTGTCCGGTGCGCCGTCGCCGATCCAGGCGAAGAGGGTGTCCGCGAGGTGGGCGGTGACCTCGTCCATGCGGACCCGTGCGTGGCCGTCGGCGGCCCGGTTGACGTAGAGGCCCATGAGTTCCGCCGCGACCGCCCGCGGGCCCGAGGTCAGTTCGCTCAACGGCAGGCCCTGGTGGGCCAGTTGGAAGTTGTCGCGGAAGGCTCCGACGAACAGGTCGGGCGGCAGCTCGTCCGCGATCACCGCCCGCTCCCGCTGACGGCGCGTCAGCGTGGTGAACAGCTCCTGCCCTACGGCCTCTTCGCGCCGGAAGACGGTCGTCCCGGCGTACTTCCCGGACGTGGCGGTCACCGGTTCGGCGCCCAGGAAGGTGGGCGTCAGCACCATCTGGTCGCCGACGAAGACGCAGTTGACGTTGACGTGGTGGCCGTCGAGCTGCCAGCCCCAGGGGCGGCCGTTCTCGGGCTCGCCGTAGACGCTGAACCAGTACAGCCACTCGTTCAACAGGTCCTGCTCACCGCGGAGTTCGCCGATGGTGAGATTGAGGTGCATCAGATCGACGACCTGGGTGTAGCCGTAGGCGCTGAGACTGGCACGGACGACGTCCAGGGCGCGGCGCCGTCCCTCGTCGTCGAAGTCCTCCAGACAGAGGCCGTGGCGGAGGAAGTACCGTGCCCCGTTGGCCCAGTGACGCCATGTCACATCGTCGACGGGGAATCTGCCGGCGGCCAGTTGCGTCGGCGAGAGTGCGGCGAGGTAGTCCTCCGCCGCCTGCCGTACCGGGCCGACGTCCACACCGGTGTCGCGCAGCGGGAAGAGGCCCGGGCGTACGCCGTCCGGTGTGGTCACTCCGCGGAAGGGTTCGGCCGCCGCGCGGCGGCGCCAGTCGATCTTCGCGAGGAGGTCCGGTGTCCACCGGTCGGGGCGCCGGCTGGGGGCGCTCGGCCGGTGTCGTAGTCCTGTCATCACTGTCCTCCTCTCAGCTTCCCCGGACGAACGCGGTTTCCTTCTCGATCGCGCCCACGTCCACGGGGGTGCGCACGAGTTCCTGTTCCAGGGCGTAGCGCCCGGCGATCTCAAGGCAGTTGGCGAGTGGAACGGTCCAACCCGCGGCTACCGCGCGACCGGCCGGTGAGTCGTCGCGCTCCCGCGCGGTGGCGGCGATGGCGTCCTTGAGGGAGCGGTACAGGGCGAGTACCGCCTCCGGCTGGGACCGCAGGACGTCGTCGCGGACGACCACCACGTGGTTGGCGGGGACGGTGCCGTGCCGGTCGATCCAGGCGAGGCCCGCCGCCTCCGCGTCGGGGATCAGCGGGACCAGGCCCTCGCCCTGACCGTCGATCGCGCGTGGGCCGAGCACGGCCGCCTCGACCTCCCCGGCGCGGAGCAGATCGACTACGCGCCCGGCCTTGGACCGTTCCACGTAGGCCGGTTCGCGGTACTGGGCGACGTGGGGTTCCTCGGTGGTGACCCAGGTGACGTCGGAGGCCTCGACGCCGTACTCCTCGCGGAGCAGGCCGCGCACCCACAGGCCGGTGGTCTGGCTGTAGGAGCGCACGCCCACCCGGCGGCCGACGAGTTGGCCGGGGGTGAGGTCGGGGCCGTCCGGGAGGCGGGTCAGGGAGCGGTGGTGGGTGCCGCCGATCATCACGACCGGGAACAGTGTGACCGGGACGCCGGCCTCGCGGGCCTGGAGGTAGGTGGCGAGAGCCAACTCGCAGACGTCGTACTCCAGTTGGCGGACCATGCGGGCGAAGGCCGGGTACAGCGGGGAGGCCTCGACGAAGCGGCAGTCGCCGCCCAGGACGGGGGTCTCCCTCAGGTGCCGGGTGTGCGGGTAGTCGCCCAGCAGGACGGTCAGCGGTGTCATCGGTGCCCGCCTCATACGTCCTCGCCGTACATGAGGCGGCGGTAGGGGACGCTCAGCACCTCGCGGGTGATGCGGACGTCGATCACGGTGGGGCGGGGCGCGCGCACGAACTCCGCGACGGCGGCGGTCAGTTCGGCCGGGGTGCGGACCGTGGCGCCTGCCCCGCCCAGAGCCACCGCGACCGGTCCAAGTTCCGGGGTCGGGATGAGGGCGAGGTTCGGGTCGAGGCCCTTGGAGCGGGACTTGTGGTACTCGGCGCCGAGTCCTTCGTCGTTCATGACGACGACGAGGAGCGGGATGCCGTACCGGCAGGCTGTCTCGAACTCGGAGAGGTGCATCAGGAAGCTGGCGTCGCCCTCCACCACGAACCCGGGGCGCCGTCCCTCGGCGATCAGCCGGCCGATCGCGAGGAGCGGGGCCTGGCCGATGGCGCCGAACATGCCGTAGTTGGAGAGGACTTCGCGGGAGCGCTGGAACAGCATGGTGCCGAAGTCGACTTGGTGTCCGCTGCCGAGCACCAGGCCCATGTCGCCGGGGAGTTCGTCGTCCAGGATGCGGATCGCCTGGCGTGGGTCGATGCGGCCCGGTTCGGTGACGTACGACGCCGGGGGCTGGAGCGGTTCGGCGAGGCGGCGCAGGACGTCGTCGGTGTGGAAGCCGTCGAGGTGGACCGAGCGTTCTTCCAGGGCGCGGCTCAACTCGCCGACGGCGGTGACCGCGTCGGCCTGGATGTAGCAGTCGGCGGCCCTGCCGTTGCCCATCACGATGTGCGGGGAGACGTCGATCTGGATGTACTGGGCGTCGGGGAAGAGGTAGCCGTGCTCGATGGTGTAGCTGTTGAGACTGGCGCCCACCGCGATCACGCAGTCGGCCTCCTGGAGGAGTTCCGTGGCCGTCCTGCTGCCGAACAGCCCGGCGAGGCCGACGTGGTAACGGGTGCTGTCGCAGAGCCAGTTCTTCGCCTGGAGGGTGGTGGCGAGGAGGGCTCCGGTCCGCTGCTGGAGGGCGAGTACCTCACCGCCGGCGCCCGCCCGGCGCGCCCCGCGTCCGGCGACGATGACCACGCGCTTGCTCGCCCGGACGATGTCGCAGGCCGCGGCGATCCGGGCCGGGTCGGGCAGGAGGCGGGGGCTGTCGAGGAGGGCGAGGGAGGGGACGTACTCGTCGTCGTCCTCCAACTCCCCCTGCTGCACGTCGATCGGAGCGCTCAGCATCACCGGCCGTGACTCGGTGCGGGCCTGGTAGAAGGCGCGCTGTACGGCGTCCTGGGCCTGGTCGGGGCGGGAGAGGTGGACGAAGCCGCACTCGACGGCGGCGGCGAAGCGGCGCTGGTCCAGGTACTGCACGGCGCCCTGGTCGCCCCAGCTGGTCTCGCCGCAGAAGGCGACCAGCGGGGTGCGGGCGCGGTTCGCGACGATCATCGAGGTGGCGAGCTGGGAGGTGCCGGGGCCGCTGGTCGTCGTAACCACCCCCGGTCGGCCGGTGGTTCGGGCCCAGCCGTCGGCCATGCCGAGGCCGGAGCCTTCGTGGCGTACCTCGTAGAGGCGGACGCCGCGCCGGTCCAGCGCGTTCATCCAGTGCATGTTGGCGTCGCCCATCATGCCGAAGACGTCGCTGGTGCCCTCCTTGACGAACGCCTCGGCGAGGGCTTCATAGGCCTTCAATTCCCGGCTTCCTTAAGGGTGTTGGACGGGACGGACAGGGTGCTTGACGAGGCGGACAGGGTGCTTGACGGGATGTTCTTGAGCACGCCCTCCAAGCGGCCGAACACACGCAGGGCGTTGCCGCCGTAGATCGCGCGCCGGTCGGTGTCGCTCAGCGTGTCGAGGGAGTCGAGGAGCCACTTCGTGTCGTCGAAGCGGTGGCCGGTCTCGGGATCCACGCCGCGGACGGCGCCGATCATCTCCGAGGCGAAGAGGATGTTCTCGGTGGGGATCACGTCGACGAGGAGTCGCATGCCGCGCCGGTGGTACACGCAGGTGTCGAAGTAGACGTTGCGCAGGACCGCTTCCTCCAGCGGGGGCCGGCCCTGGTCCTGCATGACGCCCCGGTAGCGGCCCCAGTGGTAGGGGACCGCGCCGCCGCCGTGCGGCAGGATCAGCTTCAGGGTCGGGAAGTCGGTGAACAGGTCGGACATGCACAGCTGCATGAAGACCGCGGTGTCGCCGTTGAGGTAGTGCGCACAAGTCCCTTGCAGGGCAGGGTTCCTGGACATCGCCACATGGACCATCGCGGGGACGTCGAGTTCGACGAGCTTCTCGTAGAGCGGGTAGTACACCGGGTCGGTGAGGGGCGGTGCCTGCCAGTAGCCGTCCGAGGGGTCGGGGTTGAGGAGGCAGCCGACGAAGCCCAACTCCTCGACGCAGCGCTCCAGTTCGGTGACGGAGTTGCGCACCGAGACGGGCAGCGCGTCGCCCGGTGACTGGGGCAGCTGGCACACGCCGACGAACCGGCCCGGGAACAGGCCGCAGACCCGGGCGATCAGGTCGTTGCTGACCCGGGACCAGTCGAGGCTCGTGCGTTCGTCGCCGTAGTGGTGGGCCATCTTGCCGGCGCCCGGGGAGAACAGGCCCAGGTCCGTGCCGCGTTCCAGCTGGAGTTTCAACTGGCCATGTTCCACCGCGTTCTTGATCTCGTCGTCGGTGATGTGGAGGTCGTCGGGTGACACGCGGGCGCCCGATTCCTCGAAGGCGCGGATCTGCCGTTCGCGCCAACTGCCCAGCGCGGGCGGGGCGGTGGTGAAGTGGCCGTGGCTGTCGATGATCACCGAAGGCCCTCCCTTCCGGGGATGCGGCCGGTCAGGGTGCGGCCCAGGTCGAGGCCCGGGTACGAGCGCACGGGCGCCGACATCAGGAACCGGTAGCCGTCGTCGAGGACTTGCTTGACATTGTCGGCGGTGACATGCGGATGGCCGACGGCGACTCCGCGCTCCCCGCAGACGTCGAGGACGCGGCGCTTGCACTCCAGGACGCGCGGATGTTCGTACTGGCGCGGTACGCCCAACTCCTGGCTCAGGTCGCCCTCTCCGATCAGGATCAGCCCGATGCCGGGGACCTGGTCGAGGATGTCGGGGAGGTTCTCGATGCCGCGCTGGTCCTCGATCATGAGGGCGACGAGGACTTCGCCGTCCGGGTCGAGCGGCCAGACGTCACTCCTCGCGTAGTACTCGGCGTTGGTGATGCCCCAGTAGCGGGCCGCCGCGCCCGGGCTGTCGCCGCGCAGGCCGGCGGGCTCGTGGCGGGGGCTGCCGGGGAGGCTCGGGTAGCGGCAGGCCGCGACCGCGTTACGGGCCTCGTCCACTGTGGTGATGTGCGGCCAGACCACCCCGTACGCACCGAGGTCGAGGACCTGTTTCGCGTGCCACTGCGCCTTCTCGCCGCCGTTGGCCGGGATCCGCACGAGCGGGGTGACGGCGGGCGCGAGGCTGTCGGCTGCGTGGATCTGACGTCGGTTCAGAAGGTACTGGAGGCTGTCCCGCAGGGCGGTGACGTCCCAGGGTTTGTGCTCGGTCTCGAAGACCAGGCCGTCGTAGTCGGTGGTACTGAACTCGACGGCGGACGCAGGGTCGGGGGCGGCGAAGGAGGCGAAGGCGTGGCGTCCCGACTCCAGTGCGCCGATCACGTTATTGAGCCTGGGCGGGGTCATCGCCTGCCTCCTCGGTCGCGAAGTCACCTGACACAGAAGCTTTCTGACTTCTCGTCAGGAGCCGCGCCCACCAGGCGCGCAGGCGGCCCAGCAGCCCGGCGCGGCGTGCCGGTGCCTGCGCCTCAGCTCCGGCGCACCGCTGGATCAGCTCCGCCGAGAACTCCCGGGTCATCCGCGAGACCATCGCCCCGGCACCGGACTCGACCAACGGGGCGAGCCTGCCGTTGAGTTGGACCTCGCCCTGGACGGTCACGCGCGAGTCGCCGGGTCCTTCGCCCTCGGTCACCCGGAACGTGGCGTGGGCGGTGAAGCGGGTGCCGCCCTGGCCGTCCTTGCCGCGGGCCGAGAGGCGGCCCTCGTGGTCGGACTCGGTGAGATCCAGAGCGACTCTGGCGGCGAAACTCACCTTCATCGCCCCGAACTTGACGACGAGGGTGCCGTCGAAGGAGCCGTCGTCGTGGGCCTCGCCGAGCTCCGCGCCGTTGACGCAGGCGACGACCTCGGAGGGGTTGGAGACGATCTCCCAGACGCGGTGCGGTGGGCTCGGTACGGCGATCTCTTCAGCGATCGATATCAACGCTGGGCACCTCGCAGGGCGGGTTGACGAACCGTCAGGTGATAGCGCGCTTCAGAAAGCGCGGCAGAGTGAACGCGGTTGGGCCTACGCGCCGGCGTCCGATGTCTGCAACTGGGACTTGAACAGGCTCCACAGGTCGTTGTAGAGCTCGGAGAACTCGCGGGACTCGACGAGGGAGCCGATGCTGCGTGGCCGCTCGAAGGGGACGGGCAGCACCCGGCGGATCATGCCCGGCCCGTCGGACATCACGATCACCTCGTCGGCGAGGTAGATCGCCTCGTTGAGATCGTGCGTCACGAAGACGAGCGTGCCGCCGCGCTCCCCCTCCCAGAGGTTGAGCAGGTCCTGCTGGAGCTTGAGCCGGGTGATGGCGTCCAGCGGTCCGAAGGGTTCGTCCATCAGCACGATGGACGGGTTGTAGATCAGGGCGCGGGCGATCGCACAGCGCTTCTGCATGCCGCCGGACAGCTCGCGGGGGTAGTGGTCCTCGAATCCGGTGAGGCCGACGACCTTCACCCAGTGGGCGATGCGCTCCTCCCGCTCGTCCTTGGGGACCTTGCGGAACTTCAGGGCGAGTCCGATGTTGGCCCGGACGCTCAGCCAGGGCAGCAGGTTGGCCTGCTGAGTGACGTACGCCGCCTCGGAGTTGACGGCGTTCACCGGCTCGCCGTCGAAGTGGACGCGGCCCAGGGTCGGGGCGAGCAGTCCGGCGGCCAGGTTGAGGATGGTGCTCTTGCCGCAGCCGCTGGGTCCGATGACGGCGACGAACCTGCCCCGCTCGACCTGGAACGACACGTCCTCGATGGCCGGCCGCCGGCTTCCCGGGAACTGGAGGGTGACGTGGTCGAAGCGGAGGGCTTCGGAATGGGGTGGGCGCTGATTGTTCGACAACGTGGTCTCCTTGCCCGGCCTACACGTAGGGGTTGGGGGGAGGGTGAACCTGCGCTCGCTTCGGATTGTCCGACAAGCGATGCAGCGAACGTAACAGTGGCGACCCATGGCGGCAAGAAGTGTGCAGCAAGAACGTGACACCTCTTCGAGCCCAAGATCCTTGCCGCACATGATTGTTGGACAATCATGTGCGGCTGAACCTCCAGGTGCGGCTGGACGTCAGCGTGCGCAGACGGCGACGCAGTCGGGGTTCGGTATCGCGAGGGAGTTCCCGGTGCCCGTCAGCAGACCGGAGCGGAGGTCGACGGCGAACACGTCGAGGGTGCTGCTCGCCTCGTTGGCGACGAACAGCCAGCACCCGCTCGGGTGCACGGTGAAGCTCCAGGGTTTCAGACCCCCGCAGGGGATGCGCTGGAGAAGGGAGAGCAGCCCGGTCCGGCGCTCGACCGCATACACAACGAGCGTGTTCTCACCGCGACTTGAGGCGTAGACGAAGCGGCCGTCCCGGCTGATGGCCAACTCCGCGCCACTCTTGGTTCCGGTGAAGTCCGGCGAGTCGATCGCGAGGCTCTGACGCTGCGTCAACTCCCCCGATCTGCCGTCCCAGTCGAGGAGTTGGAGCTCCGCCGTCAGCTCGGTCAGCAGATACGCCTTGCGTCCGTCGGGGTGGAAGACGACCCGTCTCGGGCCCGCACCGGCGTCGGTGGCGTAGACACCGGGTCCGTTCTCGCCGGACGACAGCGCACCCGTCGTACCGTCGAAGCCGTAGACGAAGACGCGGTCGGCGCCGAGGTCCGGGACCAGGGCGTGGCGGCGGCCCGGGGCCACGACGACCTCGTGCGGGTGCGG
Source organism: Streptomyces sp. N50 (assembly GCF_033335955.1). Classification (GTDB taxonomy): domain Bacteria; phylum Actinomycetota; class Actinomycetes; order Streptomycetales; family Streptomycetaceae; genus Streptomyces. The sequence continues at coordinate 8,006,274 of NZ_CP137549.1, read as the reverse complement.
GCCCGACTGCCGTGGGCTGGGCCCCGATCCGGTGTCGGCGACGACCGAGACCGGTGAGCCGAGACCGCCGTCTCTGCGGATCGGGAGCGAAATGGCCAGCCCCGCCTCGAAGTTGGCGACGAGCAGCGTGCCGGAGGGGCGGTCCACGCCGAGATACGACAGTCCGCCGCCGGCCGTTCCGCCGCCGTCCGTGCTCACCTGGCCCGTCTCCGTGAGTGCGCCGGTGGTGCGGTCGACGGTGAGGACGTGGACGATTCCGCCGTCCAGTTGGCTGCCGACGTAGAGGATCGGACGGTCGGGGTGCGCCGTCACCCAGCCCGAACTCACCTGGGCCGCCGTCCCGTTGGAGGTCAGGGTTCCTTGGACGGGGTCGAAGCGGACCCCGTAGACCTGGCCGCCGTTCCAGGTGCCGACGTAGAGAAGATCGGGTCTCACCTGCGGCGCGGCTTCGGCGCTCGGTGCCGCGACGGTCAGCGGCATACCTGCCGCGGTCGCCGTCGCCGCCATGGCGCCCAACATCGTTCTGCGGGACACAGCCCCTTTGATCTCGACCATGGGAAGCAACAGTTGTCCCGATGTGCCGCAGCGTCCACATCGTGTACGAAGCTGTGCGTGCGGGCGGTGCAACCTAAGGTTGCGTGACGGCCGGGGCCAACTCGCCTTACTGGTCCGAGGAGTTGGGGCGGGCCAGGCCCAAGTCGTAGGCCAGGATCACCGCCTGGATGCGGTCGCGGGCGCCGACCTTCGCAAGGACGCGGCCGACGTGGGTCTTCACCGTGGACTCGGACAGGAAGAGGCGTTCGGCGATCTCGCCGTTGGTCCAGCCCTGGCCGATGGCGACGAGGATCTCGCGCTCGCGTTCGGTGAGGGAGCGGATGCGGGGGTCGTCCGTCGCGGGCACCGTCACGGGTCCTTCCGGTGAACTCTTCGGCAGGTGCTGGGCGTAGGCGTCCAGCAGGCGGCGGGTGAGCGCGGGCGCGATGACGGCGTCGCCGGAGGCCACCGCCCGGATGCCGGCGAGGAGTTCCTCGGGGTGGGCGTCCTTGAGGAGGAAGCCGCTGGCTCCGGCGCGCAGTGCCTCGTGGGCGTACTCGTCGAGGTCGAAGGTGGTCAGGATGAGGACGCGGGAGCGGTCGCCGGCCGCGACGACCCTGCGGGTGGCCTCGATGCCGTCCATGCCGGGCATCCGTACGTCCATCAGGATCACGTCGGGCCGCAGTTCGGCGGCCATCCGCACCGCCTCGCCGCCGTGCCCCGCCTCGCCGACCACCTCGGTGTCGGGGTTGGCCTCCAACAGCATGCGGAAACCCAGGCGTTGGAGGGGCTGATCGTCCACGATGAGCACGGTCGTCATGCCGCTCCCCCGATCGCGTCGGGCGGGGTGAGGTCGAGGGTGACCCGTACCGTCCAGCCGCCGCCGGGGGCGGGGCCCGCGGTGACGGTGCCGTGGTACAGGGCTGCGCGTTCTCTCATGCCGGCGAGTCCGTGTCCTTCGTCGTGGCTCGGTTCGGGTCCGCTGACGGTGCCGCCCGGGCCGGTGTCGTGGCAGTCGATGTGCACCCTCAACTCCTCGACGGTCACGGCGAGTTCGACGCGGGTGTCGTGGCCCGCGTGCTTGAGGGCGTTGGTGAGGGCCTCCTGCACGATGCGGTACACGGTGAGTTGGACCCCGCGATCGAGGGCGGCCGGTTCGCCGCCGGTGCGGTACACGACCTGCGGACCGGCCGCGCGGATACGGGCGCACAGGGCGTCGAGGTCGGCGACACCCGGCTGCGGGCTGAGTTCGGGAGCGTCCGGCGTGGCGGTCTGCACACGCAACACGCCCAGCATGCGCCGGAGTTCACCGAGCGCCTGGCGGCCCGTGTCGCCGATGAGGAGCAGCGCCTGCTTTCCGCGCTCGGGGGCGAGGTCGGTGGCGTAGGCGCCGCCGTCGGCGAGGGTGATGATGACGGAGAGGTTGTGGCCGATGATGTCGTGCATCTCCCGTGCCACGCGGGTGCGTTCGGCGGCGGCGGCGAGCTTGCTGCGCTGGTCGCGCTCGATCTCCAGGCGGGCCGCACGGTCGCGCAGTACGGCGAGTTGGGCGCGCCGGATGCGGACGACGAAGCCGAGTGCGACGGCAGCGGTGATGGTGCTGAAAAGTACGAACAGAGCGTCCAGGACCGGGACTTCGGACGGCAGCCGCAGGGCGAAGAGGCCGAGGGCGGCGAGGGTGACCGCGCAGGCGGCGGGCAGCCGCCGCAACTGCCCGTGCAGGACCAGGCTGTAGAGGGAGATCAGCAGCGCGACGTCGGCGCGCAGCCAGACCCCGAGTCCCGCCTGGACGAAGAACACCGCGGCGATCAGCGCGAAGGCCAGCGTCGGTCGGCGGCGGCGCCAGAGCAGCGGCAGTACCAGGCCCAGCTGCAGGGCGATGGTCGCCGGCCAGGGGAGGTGGATGAAGCTGTTGTCGAAGCCGCGCCGTCGGCCGTCGTCGCCGTCCAGCATGTCCGGCAGGCAGAACATCAGCACGACCAGGACGATCAGAGCCGTGTCCAGCACCCAGGGGTGTCGCCGGTCGCCCTGCTTGACCCGGCGGCCGAACCGGGACAGCCGGCCGGCCACGGGGTGGCTCCACGGCAGGTCCGTCTCCGCGAACAGCACGTGGGCGGGGTCGTCGGCGCTCATCGGTGTCACTGGTCCGGGTTCATGGAGGTCACCTGTCCATTGTGGGGCCCCACGCCGATGCGGCATCCGACCGTCGAGCAGGCCGGATGCCGCGTCGCGGGTCTCAGGCGTCGGTCTTCACCAGCCGGTAGGCGGCCCCGCCCAGTGCGAGCGCGGTCCAACCGAGGAAGACCAGGAGTCCGGCACCGGGCGAGAGGGTCGTCGAGTCGTGGGTCAGCGCGAACATCGCCTGGCCCGCGTTGCTCGGCAGATACGGGCTGATGTTGTCCTGCCAGGAGCTGGGCAGCAGCTCGATCAGTCCGGGCACCAGCATCAGCGAGGCGACCAGCACCGAGATACCGCCGGCGACCGAGCGGAGCCACGCGCCCAGCGCGGTGCCGATCACGCCGACCAGGCCGAGGTAGAGACCGGCGCCGAGCAGGCTCCGTACGACTCCGGAGTGGGAGAACGAGAGGGCCGCGGGCGTACCGGAGACGATGCCGCTCACGATCGGGAACGCGACGAACACCCCGACGAGTGAGACGCCGAGCGCGACCACGCCGAACACGAGGGCCTTCGACCACAGCACGGGCAGGCGGCGCGGCACGGCGGCCAGCGTGGAGCGGATCATGCCGGTCGAGTACTCGCCGGCGGTGACCAGGACGCCCAGCACACCGAGCGCGAGCTGCGCGAAGTTCGTACCGAAGAGGGAGATGTCGAGCGCGGTGGAGTTGGCGTCGTCGGGCCGCAGATGCCCGCCGTCGTAGGAGGACTTGTAGTGGGCGGCGGCGATCAGGCCGAACGCGATCAGGAACAGCAGGCCGAGGCCCAGGGTGATCCAAGTGGAGCGCAGGGACCACAACTTGGCCCACTCGGAGCGCAGTACGCGACGCCCGGTGACCTTGTACGGCGGGCGGGCCGCCTTCACCGGTGCGGGTGCGGCGCTGTCGGTCGCGGTGATGGTGCTCACGCGGCCCTCCCGGGGGTCTCGACGGTGGTGGAGCCGTGGTACTCGACGGCGTCCCGGGTCAGGTCCATGAACGCCTGCTCCAACGAGACGGTGCGCGCGCTGAGTTCGAAGAGCGGGATGCCGTGCTCGGCGGCCTTGAGGCCGATGGCCCGCGCGGTCAGCCCGGTGACGTGCAGCTCCTCGGAACCGACCTCGCCGCTGATCTCGACGCCGGGTCCGGCGAGGACCTCGCGCAGCCTGGCGGGCTGTTCGGAGGCGACGGTGACGGTGTCGCCGCCCGCGTGCCTGACCAGGTCCTGCACGGTGGTGTCGGCCAGCAGCCGCCCTCGTCCTACGACGATCAAGTGGTCGGCGACCAGGGCCATTTCACTCATCAGGTGCGAGGAGACGAAGACGGTACGACCGTCCGCCGCGAGCCCGGTCAGCAGGTTCCGGATCCACAACACGCCTTCGGGGTCAAGGCCGTTGACGGGTTCGTCGAGCATGACGGTCGCCGGGTCGCCGAGCAACGCGGCGGCGATGCCGAGCCGTTGGCCCATGCCGAGGGAGAAGGCCCCGGCCCGCTTCTTCGCCACGGACTGCAGGCCGGTCATCTCGATGACCTCGTCGACCCGGCGGCGCGGGATGCCGTGCGTGTGGGCCTGCGCCATCAGGTGGTCGAACGCGGAACGGCCCGGGTGGATCGACTTGGCCTCAAGGAGCGCGCCGACCTCTTGGAGCGGTGCAATGTGCTCGGCGTAGGGCTTTCCGTTGACCGTGACGGTGCCGCTGGTGGGCGCGTCCAGGCCGACGATCATGCGCATCGTGGTGGATTTCCCGGCGCCGTTCGGGCCCAGGAAGCCGGTGACCGTGCCGGGCCGGACGACGAAGTCCAGCCGGTCGACGGCCGTCTTCTCCCCGTACCGCTTGGTCAGTTGGTGTGCCTCGATCATCGGTTTCCCTCACGCTCACGTGCCGCCGCCCCCACTGGGCCTTCCCACCGGCAACGCTAGGAGGGCGGGGGTCCCGAAACCGTCGTACCGGGGGGTCATTGAGGGCGCTGGCGTAGTACCTCGGTACCACTGTGTGCATCGAGTTGTGTACGTTCCCATCTTCCACGCACACACATCACGCCCACGAACAGCGGGAAATACAACCGACACACATATTTACAGCGCCTGTTACCTCTCCTACTGTGAACGTTCTCAGAACCAACCCGCATGCGCATGTCAGTCGACCCAAGGAGGTCGGGATCCACGTGAGAAGCCCGGGCCGCATAGTCAAAGTCGCCTTGCTCCTGGCCGCAGTCGCCCTGCCGGCGGCGATGATCACCCCCACGGACGCCGCCGCGGCGAACTCGCTCACCATGCTCGGCGCCGACGTCTCGTCCGCGCAGCGAGCGATCGACCTCGGCGCCAAGTACTACGACTCCAGCGGGACCGCCAAGGACCCGCTCGACATCCTCAAGGGCGCCGGTGTCAACTACGTCCGCCTGCGGATCTGGAACAACCCCGCCAGCGGCTACAACAACAAGGCGAAGGTGCTGGCGTACGCGAAGCAGGTCAAGGCCAAGGGCCTCAAGCTGCTGATCGACTTCCACTACTCCGACACCTGGGCCGACCCGGGCAAGCAGTACAAGCCGGCGGCCTGGTCGAGCCACGGCATCAGCGCGCTGCAGACCGACGTCTACAACTACACCTACGACGTCTGCAACAGCCTCAAGTCCCAGGGGACCACCCCGGACAGCGTGCAGATCGGCAACGAGATCAACGTCGGCATGCTGTGGGACGACGGCAAGGTCGTCAACAACAGCTTCACCAACCTCGGTCTACTGCTGAAGTCCGGCTACAACGCGACCAAGGCGTGCAACAGTTCCACCCAGGTGATCATCCACACGGCCGACGCGGACAGCGACTCCAACGCCCGCTGGTTCTACGACGGCATCAAGGCGCAGGGCGTCAACTGGGACATCACCGGGCTGAGTTACTACTGCATGTGGCACGGCACGTTGGCCAACATGGGCAGCGTCGTCTCGGACATGAAGTCGCGCTACGGCAAGGACGTCATCATCGCGGAGACGGCCTACCCGTTCACCTCGTCCGACGCGGACAGTACGGCGAACTCGGTGACTTCGGGGTGCTCGGGCTATCCGCTCACCTGGGCGGGCCAGGGCGCGGAGTTCACGGCGGTGCAGAACACGGCCCGGAGCGCGGGGGCGATCGGTGTCTTCTACTGGGAACCGACCTGGTACGCGGTCACGGGCAACGGCTGGGACCCGGCCAACATCTCGGGGAGCGGGGATGGTTGGGACAACATGGCGATCTTCAACTGGACCGGCCAGGTGAATCCGAACGTGAAGTGGACGCCATAACAAGGTAGTTGGCCGTCCATGAGCGGCACCGCCCTCTTCTCCGGGTGGTGCCGCTCTCGCCGCGCTCAGGGCTGATGATCTGTCAGGGTCCGGTATACGGCTGAGGACTTGGGGTTGTCGCGGCAGCGCCAGACGCCGTGGGGGCAGTAGTCGCTGATGGTCTGGTAGAGCGGATGCTGTCCGGCCATCCAGGTGAGCATGCCGCGCATGTAGGTGGGGTTGTCGCCGTTCTCGTACAGGCCCCACTCGGGGTAGGCGATGGGCTTGTGATGCGCGCGGGCGAAGTCGACCTGCGCCAACAGCCCATACGGCTCGGTCAGTTGCTGCGAGAAGGCCAGCCCGCGGGGGGCGTCGTACGCGTCCATGCCGATGACGTCGACGTAGTCGTCGCCCGGGTAGCACTCGGTCCAGGGGATCGCGTCGCGGCCGCGGTTGGGGGTGAAGTCGAACCGGAAGTGCTGCCCCGGGACGGATCGCATCGCGGCGACGATGCGCGTCCAGTACCGCTTCCAGGACGCAGGGTCGGGCGAACAGCGGTGGCTGTAGGTGGTGCCGTTCATCTCCCAGCCGAGGACGATCTCGGTGTCGGGCACGCCGAGTTGGACGAGTCGGTCGGCGAGGGCGCGGAAGTGGTCGTCGTAGCGTCCGTCCGCTCCGTCTCCCAGCTCGGTGCGGACCACGTTGTCGGGGAGGTGGGCCTCGTTGCGGTCCAGCATCGGCACATTGAGGACGAGGAGCCGGTCCTGCTCCCCCCGACGCCAGTCGGCCCACAGGGCAAGGTCGTTGGAGGCGCCCTCGATGTCGCTCCAGTTGTCCCCGGGCAGATACGCGTGCCCCACCCGGGGCTCGGGCCGACCGAGCCAGGCCCCGAACCCGGCCACCCGCCGGACTGCGTCGGCGCCGTAACCGACGTAGGCGCCGTAGGCCGTGGGCGGGCCGGACGCCTGCGCCGGGGCGGCTTGGGCGGGCGGGGGCGGGGATTCGACACCGGGTACGCAGGCGGGCCCGGCCAGCAGCACGAGCGCGAGGGCGACGGTGAACAGGGCCGACGGGGTGCGGCGCGTCCCGGGCGGGGGCACTGGGCGGGGCTCCTTCTTCGGGGGCGTGGGGTGGTGGGGGCGGGGATGTGCCGGGTGTCGGGGATGCGGTGGGTGTAAGGGGATGTGGTAGGTGCCGGGGGGGCGATGAGGCGGGTGCGGGGGAGGGAGGATGCGGGGGTTGCTCCGGCGCCCGAGCAACGTATCAGCGTGGGGCGGAAGATGAGGATGTAGCGCGCTATAGGGGACATGAGCGCCGGGTGTAGCGGAGAATGCCGCGGCCGACGTTGGACCCGTCCAACGAGCTTCGTCAGTTGCCCGGCCCTGACCACGGAACCCGGACGGGCGCGAATCCGGGCGGCGCCGCCCCAAGGCTCAAACAGCCGTTCCCCTCACACCCGACGCGCGCCCACGCGAAAGGACTGCGCGCCGTCGCGAAAGACGGCGACCGTGTCCCCTTGGAAGAGTCGGCTCCATGACATCGGAACGGGTGGAGAACGTCGTACTCGTCCACGGCGGGTTCGTGGACGGCTCCGGATGGCGGAAAGTGCACCGGCTGCTGACGGGCGACGGGTTCCGGGTGAACGTCGTGCAGAATCCGGCCCTGTCCCTCGCGGGCGATGTCGCCCTGACCGAGCGGGTGTTGGACGCCCTGGACGGGCCCGCGATCCTGGTCGGGCACTCCTACGGCGGGGCCGTCATCACCGAGGCCGGGAATCACGACCGGGTCGCCGGGCTCGTATACATCGCGGCGTTCGTGCCCGACAAGGGCGAGTCCGTCAACACGCTGATCGCCGACCCCGAGCCGGGGGCACCGGTGCCGCCGATCCTGCCGCCGGTCGACGGGTTCCTGTTGTTGGACCGGGACAAGTTCCACGCGTCCTTCGCGGCCGACGTTCCGGTCGCCGAGGCCGAGTTCATGGCCGACGCGCAGGTGCCGTGGGGGCTCGACGCGCTCCGCGGCGCGATCGGTGAACCGGCCTGGCGGCACAAGCCGAGCTGGTACCTGGTGGCGACCGACGACCGGATGATCCCGCCTCCCGTGCAGCGGGCCATGGCCCGGCGGGCCGGCAGTGCGGTCACCGGCACCGACGCCGGCCACTCCGTCCACGTGTCCCGGCCTGACGCCGTGGCCGACCTCGTCCGGCAGGCCGCGGCCGACGCCGTAGACGCCGTCTGACACCCGCCGCATCTCATCTCCACTCCCCCGCACGCACCGCAACTCCCCACCCCCGGCCGCCCGTTCAAAAGGGCACCCGCCGCCGGGCACGCACCGAAGGATCACCATGACCAGCCCTCAAGCACCCCAAGTCCAGACCGTCCGCGGCCCCGTCGCCGTGACCGGCCTCGGCACCGTCCTGATGCACGAACACGTCTTCGTCGTGAGCGAAGAACTCCGGCAGAGCCTCCCGGAGACCTGGGACGAACAGGAACGCGTCGCCGACGCCGTCTCCCGGCTGAAGGCCCTCGCCGCGACCGGTGTCTCCACGCTCGTCGACCCGACCGTCATCGGACTCGGCCGCAATGTCACCCGCGTCGCCCTGGTGAACGAGCAGGTGGACCTCAACATCGTTGCGGCGACCGGTATTTACACCCTCGCCGACATCCCGGACTTCTTCCGGTACCACGGCCCGGGCACCCTGCTCGGCGGCCCCGAGGGCATGACCGACCTGTTCGTCCGTGAACTCACCGAGGGCATCGCGGACACCGGCATCCGGGCCGCGTTCCTGAAGTGCGCGATCGAGGACCAGCTCACCCCGGGCGTGGAACGGGTGATGCGTGCGGTGGCCCAGGCCCATCTGCGCACCGGCGCCCCGATCACCGTGCACACAAGTGCCGCCGCCCGTACGGGACTTGTAGCGCAGGACATCCTGCGCAGCGAGGGCGTGGACCTCGGGGCCGTCGTCATCGGGCACAGCGGTGACACCGCCGACCTGGACTATCTGCACCAGCTCATCGACAACGGCTCGTACGTCGGCATGGACCGCTTCGGTCTCGACGTCCTGCTGCCCGAGGACCAGCGGGTGGCGACCGTCGCGGCCCTCGCGCGCGAGGGGTTCGCCGCGCGGATGGTCCTGTCGCACGACGCGTCCTGCCACATCGACTGGTTCCCGCCGGGCGTACGGGAGCAGATCGCGCCCAACTGGCACCACACCCACCTCCACGACGAGGTGCTCCCGGTCCTGCGCGCCGCCGGTGTCACCGAGGCCCAGCTCACCACCATGCTGGTCGACAACCCGCGCCGGTACTTCACCCCGGCCAACCCCTAGCCATTACGGCCCACTTGGCCAACCGAGGCTCGTCGCGCACCACTTGGCTAACTCCCGGTCGTTGCGGCCCACTTGGCCAACTCCTAGCCGTTCCGCCTCGCTTCGCGCGGAGTCAGCCCGAACTCCGCGCGGAACGCGGTGGCGAAGGAGGCGTGGCTGCCGAAGCCGCTGGCGTGGGCGATCTCCGCGATCGAGTACGTCGTCCAACCCGCGCTCCCCAGACGCGCACGCGCCACGTTCAGCCGTTCGCGGCGGATCAGGTCGCGGGAGGTGGTGCCCGCGGCCTGCAGTACCTGCTGGACATAGCGCGCGGACCACCCGAGCGCCCGCGCGATGCCGACGACGTCCAGGTCACGGTCGCAGGCGTGCTCGCGGACGTAGCGCCGGATCGCGGCCTCGACGCTCGCCCGCTGTCCGGTGGGCGCCGAGTCGACGCCGCCTTCCGCGGCGAGGCACACCAGGTCGAGGAGCCGGTCGCAGGCGATGTCGAAGGTCGTCTCGGAGAGGTGCTCGCGCTCCTCGTGCAGGGTGGTGGTCAACTGCCGTACGACACGGCCGAGTCCGCGGTCGCCGCCGAGAAGATGCGGTCCGCCGGCGGCGAGCGCGCTCCGCGCGGAGAGGTGTTGCCTGGACACGATCAGGGAGATGCTGCGGAGGTCGGCGCCGTGCGCGAACCTCAGGGGCCGGTCGATGTCGCACAGCGCCATGACGCCGGGCCCGATCTCGCCGGAGGCCGCGCCCTGTTCGACCCAGGCCGATCCGGAGAGCGGGACGAGGAGTTCGTACGTGCCGCGGGGATCGGTGCGGATGTGCCGGTTGTCCCGGTCCACGACTTCCTCGCCGCCGGAGCACAGGGCGAGACTGTAGGTCTTCGACCGCTGCCACTCCAGGTGCCCGGTCCACGGGGCGCGGTGGTCCGGCACCTTGATCCGGCTCGCGCCGTGGAGGCCGGTGAAGACCTCGTCCCAGGCGCTCACGGAGGAGACGGTCAGAGCTTGGCTCCAGGAAGACACACCTCATCCTATCCACCCGAAACCGGCGATGCTCATGACAGCGCAGTGGCCCGTTTCCCTACTCCTGTGATCGAGTTCACGCCCCCGGGATCGAACTTTTGGACCGGTCCCGCATCTTGTTCTCGTTGACAGCACTCCCTCCGGAAGCGAGCTCCCCCCATGTCCGTGTCTCGTCGCTTTCTCGCCCCCGTGGTCCTGCCGGCCGACCCGTCCTGCTCGGTCCTGCGCGACGCCGTCGTCGACGTCGGCGCGGACGGCCGCATCACCCACTGCGGCCCGGCGGCCACCGCTCCCCCGCTCCCGGCCGGCGTCCCCCTCACCTCGCTGTCCGGCATCCTCGCTCCCGGCCTGGTCAACACCCACGCGCACTCCCCGATGACCCTCCTGCGCGGACTCGGCGGCGACCTCCCGCTGGCGTCCTGGCTCCAGGACGCCGTCTGGCCCGCCGAGGCCCGCATGCGCCCCCGCGACGCCCACGCGGGCATGCTGCTGGGCTGCGTCGAGATGCTGCGCCACGGCGTGACGACCAGCGCCGAGATGTACGCGCACGCCGAGCAGGTGGCCGACGCTGCACTCGAAGCCGGGAGCCGGGTCCTGATCGCGCCCGCCTACTTCGACCGGCCCGGCGACGACTGGCACACGGACCTCGCGGCCATCGGCAAGTGGATCGACACGGACGGTCTGCGCTTCGGGCCGGGTGAGCGCGTCGAGCTCTGCTACGGCCCGCACTCCGCCTACACCCTGCCGCCGGAGGCACTGCGCGCCACGGCGGAGGAGGCGGCACAGCGCGGCGCCCTGGTGCACATCCACGTCGCGGAGACCCTCGCCGAGGACGTCGTCCAGCGGGAGTCGCACGGTTCGGTACCTCAACTGCTCCAGGAGACCGGCCTGTTGGACGGGCGGCTGCTCGCGGCCCACGCCGTGCATCTCTCCGCCGACGACATCCGGCTGCTGGCCCGGGCGGGTGCCGGTGTCGCGCACTGCCCGGGCTCGAACGCCAAACTCGCCTCCGGTACGGCCGATCTGCACGCCCTGCGCGCCGCGTCCGTCGCCGTCGGTCTCGGCACCGACGGGCCCGCGAGCAACGACGACCTCGACCTGTTCGAGGAGGCCCGCCTCGCGATGATGTTCTGCCGTCTCGCAACGGCCGACGCCATGGCCCTCACCGCCGCGGACGCCTTCCTCATGGCGACCTCGGCCGGTGCCGCGGCCCTGGGCCGGACCGACATCGGCGCCCTCCGCCCGGGAAACTGGGCGGACATGATCCATCTCTCCGTGGACGGGCCGCACTTCGCCGCGGGCCTCGACGTCGAGGACGGCCGGCTGCTCGCCAACCTGATGTGGGCGGCCGGTTCCCGAGCGGTCCAGGACGTGTGGGTCGCGGGCGAGCCCGTCGTCGTGGACGGCGAGACGGTGAAGGTGGACCGTGTCGCCGCCCAGCACGCGGCCGCGGAGGCGGCCGCACGCATCGCCTGAGCCTGAGACACCGACCTCAGGCGCCGTTTGGACCGTTCCTGTTCCCGCTCGACCGCTCGACCTCTACGGGAGGCGTCATGGCATCGGCAGCCCTCACCCCGCCGGCCCTCGTCGGACGATCCGCCGAACTGGCCGTCCTCGACGGGCACTTCGACGCCTCCCGTGCGCGGGGAGCCGCGCTGATGCTGACCGGGGAGCCCGGGGTGGGCAAGACCGCCCTGCTGGAGGCCGCGGCACCGCGCGCGTCCGGGGCGGGCTTCCGGGTGCTGCGGATCTCCGGCTGCCCGTTCCAACGAGGCGTCGGTTTCTCGGCGTTGAACCAGCTGCTGCAACCGCTGGCCGAGGGGATTCCCGCGCTGCCCGCCCGGCAGGCGGAGACCCTCCAGGCGGTCCGCGGGCTCTCCGACGAGCCGCCGACCGAGCTGCTCGCCATCGCGAACGCCGTACAGGCCCTGCTGGAACGGTCCACCGCCGAGACCGGTCCGCTCGCCCTGATCGTCGACGACGTGGCGTGGGTGGACCGGCCCAGCGCCACGGTTCTGGGCACCCTCGCCCGCGCCCCGCACACCGGACCGATGGCCCTGCTCGGCGCCTCCCGGACCGGCGACGAGTCCTTCCTCGGCAACATCGGGATACCCGAGTACGAGGTCCGGCCGCTGGACGACGTCTCGGCGAACGCGCTGGTGGCCGAGCGGTTCCCCGCGATGACGCCCAGAGTCAGACGGCGGCTGGTCGCGGAGGCCCGGGGCAACCCCCTCGCCCTGCTCGAACTGCCCGTCCCTCTCAACGACTTGCAGCAGCGGGAGCGCGGAACCCTGCCCGCCGTACTGCCGTTGACCGAGCGCCTCAAGGGCATCTTCTCCACCCGGGTCGCCGCGCTCCCGGCCGCGACGCGGAAGCTGCTGCTGCTCGCCGTGCTGGACGGTTCGGGTGAACTGCGCATCCTCCAGCGGGCGTCGGGCGGACCGGACGGTCTCGCCGGGCTGTCCCCGGCCGAGCGTGCCGGGCTCGTCCAGGTCGACGGTGTCACCGGCAGGCTGGAGTTCCGGCATCCGCTGACGCGTTCCGCGGTGCTGGACCTGTCGACCAGCGAGGAGCGCCGGTCGGCCCAACTGGCCCTGGCCGCCGAGCTTCCCGAGGGTTCCGAGCACCGGGCCCGGCACCTCGCCGACGCGGCCGTGGGCCCCGACGACCGGGTCGCCGCCCTGCTGCACGAGGTGGCGTACGGCACCCTGCGGCGCGGTGACGCGGTCGGCGCCATCACCACCCTGCTGCGCGCCTCGGAGTTGAGCGCCACCGGCACCGACAAGGCCCGCCGGCTGGCGGAGGCGGCCTGCCTCGGCGCCAACATCACCGGCGATCTGCGCAACGTCCGCGCGCTGCTGGCCAACGCCGACCACGCCGACCCGTCCGGCGTCGACTCCCTCGCGGCCGCCACCGCGGCCGCCAGTCACCTCCTCAACGGCGAGGGCGACGTGGACACCGCCCACCGGCTGCTCATCGGCGCCATCGAGGCCCATACGTGGCCCGACGACACGGAAATGGTCGAGGACATCTTCCGCGAGGCCCTCAACACCCTTCTCATGGTGTGCTTCTACGGCGGCCGGCCGGAACTGTGGCACTCCTTCGAGGACGTCGTGAAGCGCCGGCGCCCGCCCACATCGGGCCGTCTGCTGCCGCTGATCCTGGGCACCTTCGGCGATCCGGCGTACGGCGCGCTGCCTTTCCTCGACCGGCTCGACCACCTCGTCTCCGGACTGCACCAACAGCCCGATCCCGTACGGGTCTTCGGCATCGCGCTCTCCTCCTCCTACATCGACCGCCTCCCGGGCTGCCGGGGCGCGCTGCGCCGGATCATCGACGACGGCCGCGACGGCGGGGCCGTGGCGCTGGCGATCCAGGCGCAGTTCCTGCTGGGCAACGACGCCTACGCGGGCGGCCAGTGGGACGACCTGCTGGAGATCACCGAAGAAGGACTCGCCTGGTGCGCGACGTACGACTACCGGCTCACGGCCTCAACAGGCCACTTCCAGCGGGGACTTGTGGCCGCCGCGCGCGGCGACGGCGGCACCGCCCGCGAGATCGCGGACCGGCTCGTCTCCTGGGGCAACCCGCGCGGACTGGGCGCACTGCGGATCTACGCCTCGCACATCCGGGCCCTGTCGGCGCTCGGCGGCGCGGACTTCGACACCGCCCATCGCCTGCTGCGGGCCCTGGTCACCCCCGGCGAGGTGCCGCGGTTCATGCCGCACGCGCTGTGGCTCCTGCTGGACTTCGCCGAGGCCGCCGTGCACACCGACCATCACGAGGAGGCGGCCGCGCACATCGCGGCGGTCCGCAGGACCGACATCCCTTTGATCTCACCCCGGTTGGCCATGCTGACGGACGCCGCCGAGGCGATGGCGGACCCGGACGTCATCGACCACGACCTGTTCGAGGCGGCCATCGCCACGCCCGGCGCGGAACGCTGGCCGTTCGACTGGGCGCGGATCTGCCTCGCCTACGGCGAGCGGCTGCGCCGCGCCAAGGCGGGCGGCGCGGCCCGGGTCCACCTGGACGCCGCGCTCGGCACGTTCGAGCGGCTCGGCGCCGTCCCGTGGAGTGCGCGGGCGGCCAACGAGCTGCGGGCGAGCGGGATTCCCGTCAGGCCGCTCAAACCCGTCGAGTCCGACGACCGGGACCGGCACGCGCTGCTGACCCCGCAGGAGCGGGTGGCGGCCCAACTGGCCGCCACCGGGCTGACGAACAAGCAGATCGCCGCGCGGCTCTTCCTGTCGCCGCGCACGGTGGCGGCCCATCTCCGCAGTGTCTTCCGGAAGTTGAACGTCACCTCACGGGGCGGCCTGCGCGACGCGCTGACCGGCCCCATGCCGTGACGTCTTAGGCTCAGGCCGCCTCGGTTTCCAACTGCCAGGTCCAGTTGGGGCGTTCGTAGGCCACCTGGAATCCGAGGCGGAGCATGTTGTGCAGGGAGCTGTTGTGGGTGCCGGGCTGTTCGGCGCCCGTCTCGGCGACGAGGACACGGCACCCCGACTCCCGTGCCGTGCGCGCCCGGGCGGCGAGCAGGGCGGTCTGCCCGCCCCGTCCCCGCGCGTGGGGCAGTACGGCGCCGGCGAACATCTGCGCCGTGTCACCGCGGACGAGCATGGTGCCGGTGCCGACCAACTCGCCCTCCAGCCAAGCGCCGTAGGGATGCCAGCCCGGCCGGGACACGGTCGCGGCGCCCATCTCGGCGTAGTGCTCGACCGGTGTTCCGAAGGCCTTCATCATCACCGTGCCCCATTCCAGGGCGTGTTGGGCCTCCAGCGGGGTGACGCTGATGCCGTCGGGCGGTACGTCCAGGGCGTCGGCGCGCGCTACGGCTTCCTCGGTCGTGCCGACGAGCTTCGCCCAGGACGAGGACTGGACGATGCCCTCCCGGGCGCAGATCTCCGGCCAGTCCTCGGGGAGGAAGGCGGGCGCTATCTGGAAGGCGGCCTGCGGGGTGCCCGCCGCGCGGTAGAAGTCGCAGACCTCCTCGACGAGTTGGGCGGTGACGGGCGCGGTGACACCGAAGCCGAGGGCCTTGCTCCAGAAGCGGGTGCTGTCATTGCGCATCGACAGCACGACACCGCCGCCGATCCTGGTGGCGGTCATGCCCAGCGCGGTGCGGACGGGCTCGGGGGTCTCCGTCTGGAATCGGTAGAGGGCCTCCGCCTCGGACTGCTCGGCGACGGACGGCTGGACGACGGTCGTCATGGATCTGTTTCCCTCTCGGGTTGTCCCGGCTTCCCTCGGGAAGCTACGCGGACAGCCCGCCTGTGAACAGGCGGGCTGAAGCGGGGAGTTGGCATGGGGCCAGGGGCGGTCAGGCCTGGTGGGCCGCCGCCTGCTTGATCAGGTCGGCCACCGCCGCGGGCTGGGAGACATAGATGGCGTGGCTGCCCGCGGCCTGGGCCACGGTGGCACCGGCGCGCTCGGCCATCTGGTGCTGGACCGGCGGCGGGATCATGCGGTCCTCGGTCGTGACGAGGTACCAGCTCGGCTTGGTCCGCCAGGCCGGCTCGGTGATCGCTCCGCCGACCGCGTCCAGGCCCCACGGAACCTGCGCGTCGGCCAGGAACGCCGCGTCCTCGGCCGGCAGGTCGCCCGCGAAGGACGCGGCGAACTTGGCACGGTCCAGGAAGAGGAAGCCGTCGACCGGCGGCAGGATCGGCGGCACAGGTGCGCCGGGTGCCGGGTCGGCGACCAGCGAACCGACCGACTCGCCCTTGTCCGGCGCGAAGGCCGCGATGTAGACGAGCGCGGCGACACCGTCGTGGCGGCCGGCCTCGGTGATCACGGCGCCGCCGTAGGAGTGGCCGACGAGGACGGCCGGGCCGTCGAGGGCGTCGAGGGCCCGCTGGGTGACCGCGACGTCGTCGGCGAGGGACACGGTCGGGTTCTGCACGACGCTGACGTTGTAGCCGTCCTGGGTGAGCAGGCGGTGCACCGACTGCCAGCCGGAACCGTCGACGAATCCGCCATGCACGAGAACGATGTTCTTCACGGCACTCATGCCGATGCTCCTTGTTTGTCGGAAACCCTGCGGGCAAGTCCAAACTAGGCCGGACCGCCCGCCGGGGCTTCGACCAAATGACCTAGTTGCGCATGGCCTAGTTGCCGACAGGGGTCCCGACATCGCCACCGCCGGCCTCGACGAAGGCCGTCACCGCCTTCGCGAAGGCCTCGGGCTCCTCCAGGTGCCCGAAGTGCCCGCTGTTCTCCAGGATCACCAGCTCCGAACCCGGGATGAGCTCGTGCAGCTCCTCCGCCCAGCGCACCCCGCAGATGACGTCGTGGCGGCCGACGAGGACGAGGGCCGGCACGGTGAGCGAGCCGAGGTCGGCGCGGTCGTCGATGACGTCCGGGGTGAGGTCGTCGTCCAGCCCGGAGATGTAGGTGGCCGTCACCGCGGCGCGCGCGGGGCCGAACTCGTCCTCCCGGCCCCAGAAGTCGGCGAAGTACGCGGGGAAGATCCCCCGCGCCACGGCGGTCATCTGGGTGTCGTCGGAGATGGTGGGGATGCTTTGGAACGCTCCAACGACCTCCGGGAGCCCCGGGTTGTCGGCGTGCCGGGCGGCGAACTCCTGCACCTTGCGCATGGCCTCGGCGCCGTGCTCGGGACCGGTCACCGGGGCGCTGTCGTAGAGGATCACGCCGGCGACGCGGTCGGGGTGGTGCAGGGCGTGGTACTGGGCGACGAAGCCGCCGTGCGAGTGCCCGAGGAGGTGGACCTCGGGGACGCCGAGGTGCTCGATCAGCGCCGCGAGGAAGCGGCTGTAGCGGGCCCGGGTGTAGCCGTGCGGGTGGGCGGGCAGGCGGCCGGAGGCGCCGGTGCCGATGGGCTCCGGGTAGACGACGGTGAGGTGCTCCTCCAGCGCGGGCATCCGCAGGTAGTCCCAGAAGATGCCCGGCCCGCCGGAGTGCGCGATGAGGACCGGTCCAACGCCGTGGACGTGGTAGCTCTGCGTGACCCCGTCGATCTCGAGGGTGTGGGTCCCGGTGGCGAGCGGGTCGGTCGAGGGGGTGGTGCTCATGGGATCTCCCTGTTCGGCATACGGCGATGACACGGACAGGACGCGGGGGAAAGGGCGAAGTTCGAAATGAATGACGTGACGCCGGTCACATGGTGAGGAGCTGCGGGATGGGCACCGGCCGGGGATGCACGAGCCGCAGCCGGTGCACGCGCCCGGCACCGTCCAGACTCATCAGCCAGGCCACGGCGGGCGGGCAGTGGTCGGGGTCGTCCTCGGGATTGCTGATGTCCATCTCCCAGACGACGAGCGACCGCCCGGCCACGGCGTGCGCGAGATGCTGCCGTACGCCGGCCTCCAGATCGCACTCCATCCCGCGCACCAACAGGCTTCTGCCGCCCACCGGTTGGTTCCCCCGCACCAGCGCGGCCTCGGGCGACCAGCGCTCGGTCAGCAGCTTCCCGAAGTGCCCGCTCTCGGCCGCGTGCAGCGTCTCGCGCGCCTCGATCCGGCTGGCCCGGGTGCGCCGCCCAGCGTCACCGTGCGGGGCGTCGGCCGTCGCGGCGAGAGCCAGCGCGAGCTTGGCCCGCCCCTGACTGAGCCGGCTCCGGACCGTTCCAACGGGCACCCCGCAGGCCGCGGCGATCTGCTCGTACGACGTGACCCCGACGCTGAAGTGCCGCAGCACGAGCGGCAACCGCAGCGCGGGAGTCAGCTCCTCGATGGCCTCCCAGATCCAGTCCCGCATGGCGTGCTGCTCCAGCCACCGCTCAGGACCGGACTCCGTGACGGGCACACGCAGATCATCGAGCGGCCGAACGTCGACGACTCCCCGCAGCAACGACCGGGCGGCGTTCCGCACGATCATCCGCAACCAGGCCCCCACGGCCTCCGGGTCCCGCACATCCCCCACGCGCCGGAGCGCGGTCAGCGCCGCGTCCTGCACCACGTCGTCGACGTCGGGCCCCGGCCCCAGCACACTCACCGCGACGGCCCGCATCCCGGCCCGGTGCCGTTCCAGCAGCAGCCCCAGGGAGGCGACGTCCCCGGCCTGCGCGGCCAGGGTGAGCGCCGCGTCCTCGATGCGCGTGATCTCACCCAGGTTCCGGCTGCTCATGCTGCCCCTCTTCCGGCGCCACCGTCGTCCGTACGACCGTAATGGGCGCGTGCCGTGACGTCACATCGCACGGACGCGCACCGGGGCCGGCATCGCACCAGGTGCCCGGCGCGGGCCCCCGGGTCCCGCACACCGCCGATACGCCCCGGACCAGGGATGTTCAGCGCCTGTTCAACGACTTGGACCGGTCCCTACGACGGTTGCGGGCACGCCCTGTCGACAACCGGAGGGGGTTCGGCATCTGCTCAGCGCTCCCGCCCGGCCTCTCGTACCGCGCCGGTACTGCCGTCCCGCACGTCCGCCGTCGGGGTCGCCCCGACGATCCGCCCACTGTGCCGCCGGAAGGACACGAACTTGGTGACGGCCTGGAGGAGGTTCGCGCAGGCCAGCACGGTCCACAGGCCGGACAGCCCCGCCGCGTCCGCGACCGGCACGGCAAGGGCCGCGAGCACGCCGAACCACACCGCCGTGGACACCAGGCTCGGCACGGTGCGCTTGAGCCCGACGAGTCCGAAGCCCGCCACGGCCTGCAGGGCATCGGTGACGACCACCGCGAGGACCAGCGGCAGCAGCCGTACGACTTGATCCGCGAGCCCTGGATCCCTGGTGAACAGGCTGATCAACGGGTCCCGCAGCACGACCAGGACCGTTCCAAGTACGACGACCGCGCACAGGGCGACCCCGATCCCGGCGTCCACACTGCGCCGGATGCGCGCGAGATCGCGTTCCTCGGCGTACCCGGCGATCAGCGGCACCGTGGCCTGGCCGACCGCCACGGCGGCGGTGAAGACGACGTTCACCAGGGACTCGGAGACGCTGTGCACGGCGGCGCTGTCGGTGCCGATCCGGGCGGCGGCGAAGGTCAGCACGCCCAGCACGGAGAACTTCACCAGCACGGTCGCGCCGAGCGGCACCCCGACCCGGGCCAGCCGCAGCACCTCGCGCGGATCGGGCCTGCCGGGCCGGATCGGCCGCCCGGCGAGCACGGTCCGACGACGCAGCGCGTACTGATTGAGCCCGGCGCCGACCGCGCAGGAGCCGAGCATGGCAACCCCGGCCCCCGCCAACCCGAAGCTGGGCAGCGCCCCCGGTCCCCCGACCAACACCACCGACAACGCCACGGACACCCCGGTCCCCACCAGCCCGGACCGCATCACCTGCGGAGACCGCCCGAGCGCGACCAGTACGGACGTGGCTGACGAGTTGACGGCGATCAGCAGCACACTCACCGCCAACATCCAGGGAAACAGCCCCAGTTGATCGATGACAGCCCCCGGCACCCCGAACGCCCCACCGAGCAGCGGCACAGCGGCCACCGCCGCCGCACACACCCCGCCCACGGCGAACGCGAGCCACATCCCGCTCCGCACCAACGGCAACAGCCCGTCGGGGTCCTCGCGATGGGGCGCGACGAACGGCATCACCCCGCGCAACGCCCCCACCACGGTGGCGGTGGCCGGACTGAACACGGCGACCGTCACGGCGAAAGCAGCCAGCGAGACCGTGGCATGCCGCCCCAGCAACGCGGTGTCGACGAGCGACCCGGCCGACGCCGCGAGGGTGCTCACGTACAGCGGCGCGGCGGCCCTGGCGATGGTCATGAAGGCGGTGCGTTCGCTCACGCTCGCCCATCCTGCCAGTCAACTGCCCTGCGCCGCATACGAGTTACCCGCTACCTCCACACCGCCTCGGCGACCCTGCGGAAGTTGCCGCCCAGGATCGCCGCGACGGCGTCGGCGGGATAGCCGCGGGCACTCAGCGCGCCCTCGACGGTCAACAGGCCCTCCGGGGGCATGAAGTCGATCGGGCCCCAGCGGGTGTAGCAGTCGGGGAAGAGCTCCGGGCTCTGTTCGAGCATCGCGTTGAAGTCCCCTTCGTCGAACGGGTAGTCGGTGGACACCCCGACGTGTTCCGGGCCGACGAGGTCGACGGCGTGGTCGATGTGGCGTACGAGGGCGTCGACGGAGGCGTCGTTGGGGCCGAGGAAGATGCCGACTCCGGTGATGCCGACCACCCCGCCCGTGGCCGCGCACTCCTTGGCCTGCTCGTCGGTGATGTTGCGGGGGTGGTCCCACACCGCGCGCATGCAGGAGTGGCTGTAGACGACGGGCAGTTGGGACACCTCGCACAGGTCGAGGCCGGTACGGGCACCGCAGTGCGAGCCGTCCGCGACCATGCCGACGGCGTTCAACTCCCGTACCAGCGCCCGGCCGTAGGCGGTGAGTCCCTCGTCGACCTCGTCGAGGCAACCGCCGCCGGCCGCGTTGCGGGTGTTGTAGCTCGGCAGCATCGTGCGGACACCGAGGTCGTAGAAGTGGCGGACCCGGTCCAACTCCCCTTCCAGCGGCCCGGAATCCTCCAGATCGAAGGCGACCGCCACCTTCCCCGCACGCCCGGCGGCGTCGATGTCGTCGACGCTCGCGGCGAGTTGCAGCCGGTCGTCGCCGGCGATCCGCTGCCGCCAACTCGCGATGAGACCGGTGACCTCGTCGGTGCCGTGGGGCGCGTAGCCCACGTTCACCGAGACGAAACTGCCGCCCGGCCTGCGGTAGCGGGCGAGTTCACCGACGTCGGCGTTCTTCTCCAGCGCCAGGCAGCAGTGTTGTTCCCACAGGAGAGGCGGGCGGGGCGCTTGTACGGATTCGTTCGACACCGTACGGATCATGCCCGCGCCGGAGTCACTCCGTCGAGGGCGGTCCCGTACTCCCCCGCACCTCGAGCCTCGGTTCCGACAACACCGTCTGCGCCACCCGCCGCGGATCCCTCATCCGGTCGACCAGAAGCTGTGCGGCACGGCGCCCGATGTCGTGGCTGCCGTTGTCGACGGTGGTGAGCCAGAGGTGTCGTAGGCGCGCGAGGTACGTGTTGTCGTAGCCGACGAGGGACAGGTCCCGAGGCACCTGCAGGCCCAGTTCCTCGGCCGCCGAGAGCGCGCCGACGCATGCGATGTCGTTGAAGGCGAAGACGGCCGTGGGGCGTTGCGGGGCGGTGAGCAGGCGGTCCATCGCGCGATAGCCGCCCTCCTCCGTGTGGTCGCCCTCTTCGACCGTCGCGAGGTCGGTCAGGCCGTGGGCGTGCATGACCCCTTCGAAAGAGGTGCGGCGGAGTTCGCCGGCGATGCCCTGGCCGGCGATGTGGGCGATACGACGATGGCCCAGGTCGATGAGGTGTTCGGTGGCCAGGGCGGCGCCGTACGCGTCGTCGCCGGCCACGACGTCGACGTAGGGCAGGACCGGCTCGACGGCGCCCGCGACCACCGTGGGGATGTGGGTCGCGGCGCCGAGGAGTTCGTCGGAGCCGGGGAGCGTGCCCACCGCGACCAGGCCGTCGACGCGGAGTTCCGTGAAGATGCGGGTGAGGTCCTCGCCGAGGTGACGGTTGAGGCGGCCGTCGGCCAGCATCATGTGCAGGCCGTTCTCGTGCAGGCGGGAGCCCAGGCCGTCGAGGAGTTCCACGAACCAGGGGTTGCGCAGGTCGTTCAGCAGCACGCCGACCGAGCGGGTGCGGCGTTCGCTGAGGCTGCGGGCGGCGGCGTTCGGGCGGTAGCCGAGTTCCTCCACGGCGGCCAGCACAGCCTGCCGTTTCTCCGGTCGGACCTGCTCGGAACCGCGCAGCACCAGGGAGACCAGGGATTTCGACACACCGGCCTGCTCGGCGACATCACGGATGGTCGGAGCGCTCATGGCTGGACCGTTCCATGCGGTCGCGCACCCTGTCAAAGCTGTGGTCACCTGGTGTTGACGCCCGGTACGGACGTCCAGGTATTGACATTAGGACGAATGGGTTCGAGTGTGGCCGGGACAGTTTTTGGACCGGTCCAAAGAAGGGCAGTCATGGTGACCTCGCTCGGTGTTGCCGTCGTGGGCTTCGGATGGATGGGGCGGGTGCACACGCAGGCGTACGCCCGTGTTCCGCACCACTTTCCGCAGCTGAGCCTGCGTCCGCAGCTCGTGACGGTCGCCGAGGAGGTGCCCGGGCGGGCCGAGCAGGCCGCCGAGCAGTTCGGCCTCGCGTCCACGACCCGCGACTGGCGCGAGGTGGTCGACGACCCGCGCGTGCAGGCGGTGAGCATCACCGCGCCGAACTTCCTGCACCGCGAGATCGGCGTCGCGATGGCCGAGGCCGGCAAGCACATCTGGATCGAGAAGCCGGTGGGCCTCTCGACGGCGGACGCGTCCGCCGTGGCCGACGCGGTCACGAAGTCCGGCGTCCAGAGCGCGGTCGGCTTCAACTACCGCAACGCGCCCGCCGTCGAGGCCGCCCGCGACCTGATCGCCTCCGGCGAACTCGGCACGGTCACCCACATCCGCGTCCGTCTCTTCAGCGACTACGCGGCGCACCCGGACGGCGCTCTGACCTGGCGCTACGAGCTGGAGCGCGGCGGCCACGGCGTCCTGGGCGACCTGGCCTCGCACGGCGCGGACCTGGCCCGCTTCCTCCTCGGCGACATCACCTCCCTCGCCGCCGACACCGCGATCTTCCTGCCGCAGCGGGCCCGCCCCACCGGCGCGACCGCGGGCCACGCCCTGGCCACCGGGGGCGAGTTGGGCCCGGTGGAGAACGAGGACTACGTCAACTGCCTGCTGCGGTTCGCCTCCGGCGCCCGGGGTGTCCTGGAGGCCTGCCGGGTCTCGGTCGGCGAGCAGAACAACTACGGCTTCGAGGTGCACGGCACCAAGGGCGCGGTGTTCTGGGACTTCCGCCGGATGAACGAGCTGGCCGTCAGCCGCGGCACGACCTACCAGGACCAGCCCGTCACCACGGTGTACGTCGGCCCGGGCGACGGCGAGTTTGGAGCGTTCCAACCCGGCGCGGCGAACGCGATGGGCTACGACGACCTCAAGGTGATCGAGGCGTACCGCTTCCTGCGCTCCGTCGCCGAGGGCGTGCCGTACGGCGCGACGCTCCCGGATGCCGTACACAGCGCGGCGGTCCTGGACGCCATGGTGCGTTCCGTCGAGACCGGCACCTGGGCGAGCCCGGCGTGAACGGCGCGCGCGTCGCCTGATCGGCACGCCGCCGGGCGCCCGCGCGATCTCGCGCCCACCCGCCGGACTCGACTACCGTTCACTCTCGGGAGTCACTCGCCTACGCTGTGGTGACCGGTTGGCGGACGGGTATGGGGGCGGCATGGGATACGGCTTCGGACAGCGGCGGGGCGGTCAACTCCCGGTGGAGTTGACCAGCTTCGTCGGACGCACCGAGGAACTCGCGGTGCTGCACGCCGAGTTGGCGCGGTCGCGGCTGGTCACGCTGGTCGGTCCGGGCGGGGTCGGCAAGAGCCGTACGGCACTGCGGGCGGCCCGCGCGGTCGCGGACCGGTTCGCCGACGGGGTGCGGCTGGTGGAGCTGTCGGCCCTGCACGACCCGGAGTTGGTGCCGCCGACGCTCGCGGGCGTCCTCGAACTGCCCGAGCAGTCCGGCATGACGCCGTTGGACGCCATCGTGGAACACCTGCGCGGGCGGCGGATGTTGATCGTCCTCGACACCTGCGAGCACCTGGTCGACGCGTGCGCGATGCTCTGCGACATCCTGCTGCGCGAGGCTCCGGGACTGAGCGTCCTCGCCACCAGCAGGCAGCCGCTGGACGTGCCCGGTGAGCGCTGTCTGCCGATCGCCCCGCTGGCCCGCGCCGACGCCGTCGACCTGTTCGTGCAGCGCGCCGCGGCGGTCACCGGCGGCCCGGCCCTCGAAGGCGCCGACCGGGAGCACACCCTCGCCCTGGTCGACCGCCTCGACGGCATCCCCCTCGCCCTCGAACTCGCCGCCGTACGCCTGCGGGCCGTCCCCCTCGCGGAACTCGTCACCCGCCTGGACCGCCACTGCGAGGTCCTCACCGGCGGCCGCCGCACGGCACTCACCCGCCACCAGACCCTGCGCGCGGCCATCGACTGGTCCTACGACCTGTGCACACCCCAGGAACAACTCCTGTGGGCCCGGCTGTCGGTGTTCGCCGGATCCTTCGAACTCGCCGCCGCCGAGCAGGTGTGTGCGGGCGGCGACCCTGGTGGACCGGTCCAACTCGACGGCGAGCAGGTCGTCGAGGCCCTGATCGGGCTCGTCGACAAGTCGGTCGTCCAGCGCATCGGCGAGGACGGCGGCCGCTACCGGCTCCTGGACACCATCCGCGAGTACGGCACCGCGCGCCTGGCCGCCACCGACGACACAGCTGCCGTACGGCAACGGCACTTCGCCCACTACGACGAACTCGTCGACCGCTTCTGGAACGGTCTGATGGGCCGGGGCCACGTCCAGCTGCACCACGCCGTACGCGCGGAGATCGCCGACGTGCGGGCCGCCCTCGAGTACGGCTGCGCCACCGAGGGACGGGCGAGCGACGCGCTGTGGCTGGCGACGCGGCTCGGCGCGTACTGGCGGGCGGCCGGGACCCTGTCGGAGGGCCGATACTGGATCGACAAGGGGCTCGGCCTCGTCCCGCGGGACTCCGCGACGCGGGCCTGGGGGCTGTTCATGACCGGGGTGTTCGGGGTCTGGACGGCCGATCTGGAGACGGCGTTGGACCGGTTCCCGCAGGCACTCGACGTGGCACGCCGCGTCGGCGAGAGCCGCGTGGAGCTGTTCAGCGAGGGCTACTTGGGTGCCCTGACGCTGCTCGGCGGGGCCGTCGAGGAGGGGGCGGCCACGCTCGAAGCGGTCCGCCGGCGGATGATCGCGGCGGACGACGCGCTGGGCATCGGCGTCGTCCACTACGAAGGCGCCCTGCTGTATGCCGCGTTGGGCTTCACGGACCGCGCGCTGGAGTGGTGCGAGACGGGCCTCGCGTACCTGGAGGGCCGCGGCGAACGGCAGTTGTACGGTTCCACACTCTCCGTCCAGGGCGTCATCCTCTGGCTCGTCGGCCGGCCGGAGGAGAGCGCGACGGCGTTGCGCCGGGGCCTTGAGGCGGCGAGCGAGATCGGCGAGGTGCTGGTCGCCGCGCTCGCGTCGCTGGGCCTCGCCTGGCACGCGGCCGGGCAGAAGCGGTACGTCAGGGCGTGCTGGCTGATGGGGTACGCGGAGCACGCGCGACGGCTGGGCGGCGACCCGGTCGGCATGCTGCCCCGGCTGCTGGAGGAACAGGAGTCCCAACAGCGCGCGGTACGAACGGCGTTGGGCGCCGAACAGTACGAGCGGTGGCGGGAGGCCGGGGCCCGGATGTCGGGCCGCGAACTCCTGGACGCCGTACGGGCGGACGCGGACGAACCGCCCGGCATCCCCGCGGCCCGCCCCGCCACCACGGACACCCGCCCCGCCGATCCACTCACCCGCCGCGAACGCGAGGTCGCCGCGCTCGTCACCCAGGGCCTGTCCAACCGGGAGATCGCCGAACGGCTCGTCATCTCCAAACGCACCGTGGACGCCCATGTCGAGCACATCCTCGCCAAGTTGGGCATCGCCTCCCGTACCGAGATCCTGGCCGCGGCACAGCCCGAGGGCACGAAGTCGGCGTAGGTACCCGGTACGTACGTACCTCCTCCGAGGCCCCCGCCGACGACTACGTGCACCGATATCCCCACCGAATTACGGGAGTTCACGCCCCCCGTCCCCGCCCGGCACCCCAAGCTGGTCCTACCGCCAGGGGAACGGGAAGTGTCGGGGCCGGCAGTGTTGGTCAACCCCACGGCTGTCATGGCAAGGCATCCGGCACCGCGCCTCCCCTGGCGGTATTCGCGTAGGGCTGCCCCTGTCGGCGGGGGCAGCCCTCCTCCAAGGGCCCTGGGATCAGCCGCGTTCGGCCCGCCCGTACATCGTCCTGGCCGTGGCGCCGAGGATCTCGCCGTACATCTTGGTCGGCGTGAAGCCGTCCAGCCCGCTGTTGACCGAGACGAGGGTGCCCTGCCCGGTGGCCTCCTTGAAATCGGCCAGCCACGGGCCGCCGCTGGAACCGCCGGTCATGTCGCAGGGGATGACCTGCTGGCCGTTCTCCTTCTTCGCCGTGCCCACACAGCGCAGGACCTCCTCGCCGAGTTGCGGGTGGGTGGCGGGGTAACCGAAGGACGAGATCGTGCCGCCGACCGCCCGGTTGAACGCGACCGGGGTCCCGCCCACGACATCGGTGAGCCTACGGCCGCTGTTGTCGGCGTCGACGACGAGCGCGGCCACGTCGTTCGTGCCCTCCTCGGCGAAGGTCCGCGGGGTCAGGACGGTACGGACCGCGAAGGCGCCGTACGGCTGCTTGCCCTTGCTGTAGGCCGGGACGAAGACCATCGAGATGTTGGTGTTGTCGGGTGAGGCGGAGCGGCGGACGCAGTGTCCCGCGGTCATCACCACGGAACGGTTGGCGCTCGTCACGGCGGTGGCCGTGCACCAGGTGTCGGCCCCTGCGGCGTTGACCATGAACATCCGCCCCACGGTCTTCAGCTGTGGACCGGTCCATGTCTTGGTCTTCGGTCCGGTCGGGCCCAGGTCAACCGACTTTCCCACGGCCTTGATCCGCGCCGGGCTCCAGTAGGCGAGGGCGTCCTTGCGTTCCTGGGCGGTGAACGCGAAGGAGGACACCGGGTCGGGGGCAGCGGCGGCGGCGCGGGTCGCGCCGGAGACCGCCGTGGCCGAGACGGGGACGGCGAGCGAGAGCGCCGTACCGGCCACGGCGAGCGCCGTGACACGGCGGCGGCTCAGGCGCCGGTCCGCCGGAGGGGAGCTGTCGAACATGGGGGGGATGTCTCCTCGACTCGTTCAGGTGGGTCACATGGGTCCGGCTACGCGCAGTCCAAGAGAGGTGGATCCGGTGATCCGGGTCGCGTCGCCGGGGGCGCGGCCGTCTCGCGGAGGAAGGCGAGGAACTCCCCCACCGTGCAGCTCCAGAGTCGGCGTTCCACCAACGCGCTGTGTCTGCGGGCGAGTTCGCGGTCGTCGCCGTAGGCGAACCTGACGACGAGCGGGCCTTCGCACGCGCGGATCTCGATGGCGCTCGGCTGCACCTCGTCGGCGGACCGCAGGCCGACCGCGATGCCGATGATCTCCCGGACCAGCACGCCCGCTCTCTTGAACGCGCCGTCGGACGAGGTGTGCCACACCACCTCGAAGTGCTCGTGCGCGGGCGCCCCGGGATCGGGCCGCCGGTCCACGTCGTTCGATGTACTGAGCACACCTACGTCCTTTCTGTCCGGCAGGGAACTCGCGCCACGGACTGCCTAGTTGAGGGCGTCCGCGGGGTTCGTCAGCCAGTAGGTGGTGCGCAGCGAGCTGTCGATGTACACGCCCTTGCTGGGCAGAGCGACCTTGACGCCCGAGCCCACGAATTCGAGCGCGCGGTTCTGGAAGATCACCGAGAGCGTCTTCGCGGTGTAGCCGTTGGTGCCGCTGCCGTCGGCGGCGGAGAGGAGAACGCCCGCGTAGCCCGACTGTCCGGGGCGCAGCGTGGTGACCGCCTGCGGCTGGGTGTCCTCGTCGACCGGGGGGACGGACTGCGCGTTCGTGAACCGCAGGGCCGGATAGCCGTACAGGTAGCAGGTCTTGGAGCCGGTGTTCTTGACCGTCAGCAGCAGGTGGTTCAGCGGACGGGACACGGTCTGCGCGGTGACCTTGGTGTTGGCGCCGGTGCAGGTGACGATGGTCGAGGTCGACCCCTTGGACCCGGTGGACCCCTTGGTGGTGGTGCTGCCGCTGCCCGGCTTCGAGACGGTCGCGGGCGAGTCCGTACCGGAGGCCGCGGCCTTGATGTCCTCGGCGGCCGCCTTGGGCGTCGCGGTCGAGGAGACGCCGTTGCCGGCGACGACGGTCGGGGTGCTCTTGGCCCCCGTGTCCTGGCTCGTTCCACAGGCGGTCAGTGCGAGCGAGGCGGCCGCGGCGAGGCCGGCGGTGAGGAGTGCCGTACGGCTGCGGAAGACGGTGCTGGACATGATCAGGTTCCCCCTGAGTGCGGTGCTGGAAGGCGAGCCACCGGGTTTCGCGGTGGGTCTCGCTGCGAACAACCGCAGCTTGCGCGGCGATCCGTCCCAGCCGCCAGAACAGTCGGGGGAAACGGGAAGCTGGAACGCTCAGACAGGTTCTGACCTGCGAGAACGTACCGTCCCTGGAACGCGTGAGTGGGACGGGCACCGGCCGTTGGACCGCTCCAACGGCCGGTGCCCGTACCGCGCGATCAGCAGTAGAGGTTGGCCCCGGTGCTGGTCCCGAGGATCGAGGTGAACCGCGTGTAGGCGTCCACGCGGCTCTGCACCTGGGCGGGGCTCTTGCCGTCGCACTCGATGGAGCCGTTGATGCTGCGGATGGTCTGGCCGAAGCCGGCGCCGTTGACCATCGCGTTGTGCGGGGTCATGGAGCCGGGACCGCTCTGGGTGTTCCAGTACCAGAGCGCGGTCTTCCAGGCCACGGCCGAGTCGTTCTGCACCAGCCAGGGGTTGCCCAGCAGGTCGATGCCCAACGCGTCCCCGGCCGCCTTGTAGTTGAAGTTCCAGCTGATCTGCAGCGGACCGCGCCCGTAGTAGGCGGCCTGGCCGGCCGGGCAGCCGTACGACTGGCTCCAGTCGCAGTACGTGGGGTAGTTGGCGGTGTTCTGCTCGACGATGTACACCAACCCCCCTGTCTCATGGCTGACGTTGGCGAGGAAGGCGGCGGCCTCCTGCTTCTTCGTGGTGTCGCTGCCGGTGTTCGCGAAACCCGGGTAGGCGCTGAGGGCGGCGGTGAGACCGCTGTACGTGTAGAAGGAGTTCCGGCTCGGGAACATCTGGTTGAACTGGGCCTCGCTGACGACGAAGTTGCCGACGGGCGTGCCGGAGCCGTCGCAGGCGTACGGCTCCCAGAACCACGTGCTGATGACCGGGTCGTAGCCCGGGTTGTCGTGCTCGGCGATGTACGCCTTGCCGTCGGTGTAGCGGACGATCTGGCCGGTGACGTACGACTGGCCGGCCACCCAGTTCGGATAGCTGGAACAGGAGGCGGCGGACGCGCCGCCGGCGGGGAGGACCACGGGCGTCAGGCTACCGAGAACGAGTGCGGTCAGTACTGCGGCGATGCGGCGTCTCGACACAGGGTTCAACTCCTCTGTGGAGCACGGCCGTGCCCCGCCAAGGGCAGGGCGAAGCGGAGCCTTTGTGCGCACGGGCCGGTTGGACCGGTCACGGCGTGGGGGGCGGCCGTGGTGGGGGATGGTGCCCCTCACTGAACCGTATTGGTATGTACCAGTCAAGGGTATAGACCAGTCAACCGCGCACCGAGGCCGCCCGGTTACGGCCGGCCCGCGCTGCGCCGGCCCGTGTCACCTGCGCAGAGTCGTCACCTGCGGACCGGGGTCACCGGAGATCTCCGCCTGCGTGAACCGTTCCAAGACCCACTGCTTGCGCGAGAGGAGGCGGGTCTGGTCCGAGAAATGGGGCGAGGCCGGGTTCGCGGACTGGCCGTAGGCAAGCAGGGTGTGGGCGCGCGGCCCGTTCCGGGTCAGTTCGACGGTCGTCAGGAAGCCGCTGCCGAAGGCGCCGGCGATCGGGGTGCCGGTGCCCGGGTCGGGGCTCGCCTCCACGACGTCGAAACAGCTCGCGTCGCAGCCGGGCAGCGGGATGCCGTCCCACTTCTGTACGGCGCCGAGCGCGACGTCGACCGGGAGGTCACGGGCGGCGAAGTCCTGGACGGCGTCGGCCAGGGCGCGTTGGACGCGCGGGTCCTCGCCGTTGAATCCCCTTGGTGTGGTGAGGGGTTGGGCGGGGTCGTAGGAGACGCGGCGCCAGGTGTCGGGCGCGACCTCGGCGCCGTTCATGGCCGTCAGGCTCGGGTGGGCGCGGCACATGCCGACGATGTCGTCACGGCCCGTCTCGGGAGAGCGGTTGGCGGACGGTGCCCGCGTGCAGCTGCCCGGCGTAGTAGGTGTCGCTCGCGAGGTTGGAGCCTCCCACCTCGCCCCTCGCCGGGCTCGCCGTCGGACCCGAAGAACCGGGACCGCTCACCTCTCAACGTCACCACGTGGTCGGCGAGTTCGCACCCATTGTCCTGCGCGAGCGCGTACCCGTATCCGTATCCGAGCCCGTCGACGTCCTGAGCCGGGATGTGCGGGACGCCGTACTCGGTCCGGCTGATCCGGGCCGCGCGACCGCCCTCGGCCACCGTCCGGCCACCCTGCCCCGTCACGGCGGACGAGGACGCGGGCAGCAGGGCGACAGTGGCCGAGGTGAGACACAGGATGGCCGCGACAGCCGCCAACCGACGTGCCAGAGAACTTCTATGACGACTCGTCAGTTCTCTGGATTCTCCCATGGTCGCCACCTTGCAGGCGGGACGGAAGGAGCGTCATCGGTCTTCCGGCGGACACGCAGATATCCGGGGCCTGCCAAGATGTAGGCCCAGAGGCGCTGTTACGGCTTGTAGATCTGCCGCAGCGTGGCAAGGGCCGTGGCGAACTGACCGGACGCGTTGGGGTGTGCGGCCGCGGTGTCGGCGGCGGGGGTGAGCGACTCGACCCATCGTTCCTCACGCGGCCGGCACATGTCGTGACCCACCGTCGGCGTGTAGGTGTCCGCGTAGGACGCGTTGACCCCGTCGGCCGTCGCCTGGCGTCGCAGCGCCGCGTCGGCCTGCTTCGTGGTGTCCCGCAGATAGGCGAAGTCGCCCTTGGCGAAGGGGACTTCGGCACAGCCCACGCCATTGTCGGGGAAGAGCGCGGGGTACCCGACGACGATCACCTTGGCGTGCGGACTGCGGCGCTTGATGTCGGCCAGCACGTCGTGGACGCGCCCCTCCATGGTGGCGACGCGCTCGGCCAGTACGTCCTTGCCGTCCGCCGTGAAGTACTGCTTGCAGGGGGTGCCCTCGCGGTCCGTCGCGGCGACGCGGGCGCAGGTGGCGAGCACGCTGCTGAAGCCGACGTCGTTGCCGCCCAGGGTCAGGGTGACAAGTCTCGTGCGGTGAGTGAGCGCGTCGGCCTGGGGCGCCTTACTGCCTTGCGGATTCCAGTAGTTGTTCGTGGTGGCGCCGCTGCAGGTGACGTCGTCGAAGCTGTGGTTCAGGCCCACCAGCGAGGCGAACTTGGAGATGAGACCGGGGTAGCTCCCGGTCGTACGGTCGCACTCCGCGTCCTTCACGCCGGCCAGTCCGGCCCCGGAGGCGTAGGAGTCGCCGAGCGCCACGTAGGCGGGCCCGGCGGTGGAGGGGGCCTCCGTGCTCCTGGCCGCCGCGGTCGGCACGCTCAGCGTGACGACGACGGCCGAGGCGGCCAGGACTCCGGCGGCGGCGCGGCGCGTCCGGGACTGCCTGCCCGGGGAACTGTTCGATCCGGTCAATCCGAAAGGGGACACAACGCCTCTTCGTTCTCGGGGAATCGGACAGGCGCCGGCCGGTGCCACGGAAGAGCTGTCGCTCTCTCGATGTGATCGAGCCTAGGGTCGGGGCGAGGCTCCGTCCTCGCGCTACGGGACGACCGCGTCGTAGAACCAAAGTTGGAGAACACCTCGGAGGCGATGGCCCTGATCACCCTGGATCTGCACCCCTACTTCCGCAGCGACCGCGACATCGACACGGCCCTGCGGCAGACCCTCTTCAAGGCCGCCGCGACCGGGGTCGACACCATCCAGATCATCCCGGGCAAGGGCACGGGCCAGCTGAAGAAGCGGGTGCTGGCCGTGCTGGCGCAGAAGCACATCAAGAAGCTCTACGCCCGCGTGGAACAGGACCCGACCAACGCGGGCCGGATCCTGGTCCACCTCCGTTGACTCCGCCGGCCGACGCGCCGGAGCCGGAGCCGGACACCGTGCGTTGGACCGGTCCCGGTCAGAACGCCGACAGGCCGTTCGGGGTGCCGTTGCCGGTGGGGCCGTCGTAACCCGGTACCGCGGTGCAGAGGTAGTCGCCGTCGCAGCTGCCGTTCGCGCCCTCGGTCACGTCGTTGAGGCCGGCCGCCGGGGCGGCGTAGAGACGGGACGCGTCGGCGAAGGTGCCGGGGTCGCCGGCAAGCGCGATCACTCCCGCCACGTACGGCGACGATGCGCTGGTGCCGCCCGCGACCGTCCAGCCCCCGCTGCCCCGCGGTGTGGAGGTGACGTAGACGGCGGGACCGGTGTCGGGGTCGGCGACGACGGAGACGTCCGCGATCGTGCGCCCGGGGCAGTCCGTGTCCTGCTGCCAGGCCGGCTTGTCCACCCAGGCCGAACAGCCGCTGCCCGCCCCGGCCCAGGCGGTCTCCTCCCAGCCCCGGTCGTTGTCGGCACGGGTGAGTGAGGTGCCGCCCACCGCGACGACGCTGGAGTACGCGGCCGGGAAGGGTGGAACGGTGTAACCGGAGTCGCCGGTGGAGGCGACCATCGCCACCCCGGCGTGGCTGTAGTCCTTCGCGTAGCCGACCGTGCCGTGCGCCTCGGTGCCGCCGTAGCTGTTGGACACCTCGGTGGCGCCGAGCGCGACGGAGGTGTCCACCGCGGCGGCCAGGTCGGACAGGACGGGGTCGTCCGCCTCGACGAGCAGGAGACGGCACTGCGGGCAGGCGGCCGAGGCCATCTCCAGGTCGAGCGCGGTCTCGGTGGCCCAGTTGCTGGTGGCACCGGACGCCGGCAACGGGGCGGTGTCGCCACGCTGGTTGACCTTGCGGAAGCAGCCGTCGTCCGTGGTGCACGGCGGCAGTCCGTAGGTAGCGCGGTACACGGCGAGGTCTGCCTCGGCGGTCGGATCGTCGTAGGCGTCGACGAGAGCGATGGTCTGGTCCGCGCCGCCGGTCGACGGCAGGCCGTAGGCCGCGCGCAGGTCGGCCGGGCCGTAACCGGCGGGCAGGGCCGTATCGGCGGCGGTTGCACCGGTCCAAGACTTGGCTGCGGCGGCCGGTCCGCGTACTCCGAGGCCGCCGTGGACGTCCGTGCGGAGGAGGGCGAAGCACCGGGCCTGCCCGGCGGGGGCGGCGGCGCAGGCGGGTACGACGTGCGGCTGCGCGGTGGCGGTGCCGACCGCGTGGGCGGTGCCGGCGGCCGGGAGCGCGAGGGCGACGAGGAGGGCGGGCACGGCGGCCCGGAGGGTGCGTATGAGAGGGGCTGTGCGTATCGGGCGGGCGCTCATCCGGGGATCGAACTCCTGGTGCTGTTGGGCCTGTTGGCGGGTGGCGGGGGTCGTCATGAGGTGGTCGCCGCGACGGTGTAGGCGTGTGTGATGGTCTCGGTGAGCGCGTTGCCGTCGGCGTCCTCGGCGGTGACGCGGAGCGCGGGGCTGGTGCCGCGGGCGGAGTCCGGGTTGGCCCAGGAGGCCTGGTAGGTGCCGTCGGAACCGGTGAGGGCGGTGTCCTGCCAGGTCTGGCCGCCGTCGAAGGAGACCTGCGCCGAGGCGGAGGTGATCGCCGCCCGGGAACCGGCCCCGCCGACGGTCACATGGCCGATGTCCAACCCCATGGTCTGGGCGGTGCGGTGACTGGTGTTCAGGTCGTCGGCGGCGAGGTCGAAGCGCGCGGTGAGCAGCGGCAGGACCGTGCAGGGCGTGGTCGCCGACTGCCCCTCGCAGGTGAACGGGTCCGGCAGCAGGGAACCGGTGTCGCTCGCCGAGGGCAGCCCGAACGTCAACTCGGTGTGGAGGGCGGAGGATTGACTGAGCGTGGTGTCGCCGGTGAAGTCCTGGTCGGCGATCAGGCGGTAGCGGGCGTCGGGCGCGGTCTGGCCGTCGGCGTAGGCGGCGGTGCTGCCGGGTTCGTCGTCGATGAGCGTGCCGTCTCGGTACAACTGGGCGCTGGAGACGCGGGGTTGCTCGTCGTAGATGGTGGTGCCGCCGTTGTGGTCGCGCTCGGTGTCGGTCAGGGTGAGGAAGGCGAGCAGGGTGCCGTCCGCGAAGCAGGCGGCGCAGTCCGAGCCGCCGAACGCTCCGCTCGTGTACTGGCCGAGGCCCAGGCCGATCGGGCCGCGCGCCCAGTCCTGCGTGTAGGCGTGGCCCGCGACGAGGGCGCGGAAGCCCGAGGTGAAGGCAATGCTCGTGCCGGGGAAGGACTGCTGGATCCAGACGCCGCCGTTGTTGGTGCTCAGGTAGTCGGTGACCCGGGCGGGCATGGTCTGCGTCACGCCGGCCGAGATGGCGGCGGGGAGTCCGGGGGCGAGTTCGCCGCTGGTGAGGCGGCCGTCGGGAGAGGCCGCCGGGTCGCGGACGAACCGCTGTTGCACGGCGGCGAGTTGCTTGCCGGTGACGGTGATCCGCTGGTCGGCGGCCACCTCGTCGGAGAGCTGTCCGGCGAGGTCGTAGCGGTAGGGGTCGGCGGTGTCGGTGCCATGGCCCGACCACTGGGTGAAGTAGGCGACCTTGCCGACGGTGGCGGCCGGCTGGGCGTTGACGTAGACCGGGGTGGAGTCGGTGGAGATCGCCGAGGCGGTGGGGGCCGCGCCGACCGAGCCGCCGGTGGCGTCGGTGCGTGCCCAGGTGGCGGCGGTGAAGTCGGCGGTGGCCGGCCGGGGTGTGCCGGCGGCGACCTGCGAGGTGGCCGTGCGGGCGTCGAGGTCCGTGCTGGCCGGGCCGGTCACGTCGAGGTCCGTGACGGTGACCAGCGACTGCGCGGTGACGTTGCCCGAGGCGTCGAAGTCGACCATCGGCGCGGCCAGGCTGTAGTGACCGGTCGGCACGGCCACCTTCTCGATGCCGTCGTCCACCGGGAGGACCGCGCTCATCATGGCCGCGTTGTCGGTGTCGGTCACCAGGACCTGCCCGGTGGCCGCCGCACCGGACCGGTCCTCGGCGGTGATCTGGAGGATGTTGAGCTTGTACTTGGCGGCCGGGC